>JACQQY010000113.1 GCA_016206825.1 Candidatus Omnitrophota bacterium | reverse complement strand
GGGTAAGGGCGGACAAAGCCACAGCCGATGACCCCTTGGTCCGAACCGACACTCACAAAGCCAAGAGCCTCGGCGAGGCAGTCACTTCCAACCGCCGCTCTTCCACTTTCTTCGTGGGAGACAAAGGCGATGAGACGGCCGATTATATGTATAACTACGAGAGCGATGGGTCCCGTGTGAAGAACGTTACCGTGAACTACTATCAGGGCGCACAGAACCCCATAAGGGCCAAGGACGTTTTTGCCGATGAAGCTCTCGTTCGTTCCGACACTCACAAGGCCGCCTCGATTGATGAGGTGGATTCCACAAATTTCACCAACCGCCGCTCCAGCACTTTCTTCGACGCTCATCTGGGACGCGGAGACGAGATAGCCGACTACACCTACAACTACGCCAAGGATGGGGTGGCGGTTAGGACCGTAGGTGTCAGCTATTATGAAGGGCCGGCTGCCGGTGCAGTTGTGCGCGCAGGTGAGGCGTCCGCTGAAGACGCTCTGCTTCGCTCCGACACCCACCGCGCTAAGGCGATTAACCTTGTGGCAACGGCGAACCGGCGGTCTTCCACCTTCTTTGCCGTTCATCTTGGCAAAGGGGAGGAAGTCGCGGATTATACCTATGCCTATTCCAGCGACGGCGCTACCGTTCGGACCGTCAGCGTCAATTACTACCAAGGCCCCAACAACACGGTTATCCGCGCAGGCGGCGCCGAGGGTGAGGAGGCTCTTGTTCGTTCGGATAGTCATCGCACATCCAGTATTGGCTCCCTTGCAGCGGCCAACCGCCGGTCGAGCACTTTCTTCGACACCCACCTCGGCAAGGGAGACGAGGTGGCTGATTATGCCTATAGCTACGCCAATGACGGCGCGCGCATTCGGACGGTCGGCGTTAATTTCTATCAAGGGCCGAATAATACGGCGGTCCGCGCCAAGGACGCTTCTACGGAAGATGCGCTCGTTCAGGATAGAACCTTCAAGGGGGCGGTGGCCGACGTCGCAAGCGTCACCCCGACGAGCCGTTTCACCACCAATAAGCTTTTGTCCGAAACTTTCTATAAGGGCGGCGCGAGAGAAGAAAGGCGCGACCGGACGCTCAATTACCGCGGCCGGGCGGGTTCGGAAGTCGTGCTTTCGGAACAGCTTTATTTCTACAAAGGGAACGCGCGCGCCGCTTCCGCCCAGCCGGACGATTGGCTCATTCGAACGGAGACGAGGATCGATGGAGCCAAGAGACAATTTGCCTATTATCGGGGAGAAGAAGCCGGTGAAGAGAAAATTTCTTATACCCAGACGTATCTGCGGAGCGGCGTGGTGTTTGAGACGGCCCTTTATGAATATGACGCGACCGGCGCTTTGCATGCCGCCACGGCCTATCGATTGGGCGCGGAGGGATCGGGGGACGTTACGGGTCTCAGCGTGAAATCCGCGACTTATTATGCCGGCGTGGAAGGCGCGGAAAAGATGGACTACACGGCAAGCTACAAAGCGAACGGCGCGCTCCGAAACGCGGCCGTTTCCTTCTATGAGGGCGACAAGCGGGCCTCTCAGGCGAGCGACGTGGATGCCTTGCGCAGGCAGGAGACCACCTTTGGCGCCATGGTCACCTCCACGGGAATCAATCTCACGAATGCCAGGAAAATCAGCGACACCGTTTTCACGGGCGAGTTCGGGGAAGAAAAAATCGAAACCGTCACCGACCGGAAGGGCGTGGAGCAGAGGTATCGCTATGACTCGTCATTCTGGAAAGTGGATGCCAACGGCGTCATGCAGGAGGATTCTTCTCAAGAAAACATCGATGATTCTCTCACCCGCATCGAGGTGGAGGGCAATGGGTTCACCACTTACTTCGGTCTGAACCCATTCTACGAAACGCAAACCACCTATACCACCGACTACCGGGGCACTCTTACCACTTACGCATACGATCCGTCCGACACGCTTGTGCGAACGCGCTACACCAGCACGGTGGCGAAGTATGACGGCGCGACTTTTGTGCCTGAGTCGAACGAAACGGTGACCGTGTATGAGAAGGATCTTTATCAAGAAGCACGCGTCGACTACGTGACAAGCGGAAGAAGTTCCGTTACTTACTATCGGTATGACGAATCGGGCGATCTTTTCTACACCATGCAGTTTGACGAAATGGAGGAAACAAGTACCCAGCCGCTTCGAACGGATCCACCTACAACCAAGGTTGAGGATTTCGTATCCTCATTTATTTCAAATGCGGATAAGTTTGTTCCGAAAAAGGCGGATAAATTAAAGGTCACGAAGAGCTATTATGAAGAAAACGAGTTTGGTGAGTCCCGCGTTTCTTTCCTGATCCAGCCAAACGGCCTTTGGGTGTACTACAACTATGAAGAGATCGTCGATCCCGGCTATCCTGATTCCCGGTTGAAATTCAGAACGCTGATTATGCGCAGCGCGAGGCGGGGAGATCCCTCCACGTTTGATTCAGTGACCATCCTCGACAAATATGGAGAGACGGCGATGACGGTCGGCAGTTCCGGAGTGACCCAATACCAGCATTACGTACCCAAAGGAATCTACGGGATCCCCATCAGTCAGCAAACGGACGTTCTCAGCTCAGTCTCCCACTATGACTTGAATGGGACTCTTCTCAAAATAGAGCAGGATGAAATCCAAGATTACAAGGTAGGCAGTCAAACTTACTACTATCCCGCCCGCGTGGTCTATGACTACGAGTATACGAGGGATCCCAATACGAATGCCCTTATCAACGCGAAGGCCGTTGGGAAAGCAGGCAATTTCAAACTCCGTGAGCAGATTTTTGACAAAGAAATGAGGCTCAAAGAGGTTTATGAGTGGATTCAGGAGAAAGTATGGGGGCTTTCTCAACGATACACTTACTTTGCGGTACCCAGCGGAAGCACCCTCGAGATGCCGGAAGGGGCACAGCTTCCCATGCCTTCAGGTACGGCCACGACTTTGCCCAACGGAGGCACGGTGAATGTCGCAGGGGATGCCGCCATTTCACTGGCCGAGGGAGGGAACCTCACTTTGCCGGATGGCGGTACGGTTATTTCCGCGAATGGCCAGACGATTACCGTCGCGGCGGGCGGGACCGTGAACGCGCCGAAGGGCGCACAGATCACCCTTAAGTCCGGCGGGAGGGTGGCATTGCCCGGTCGCGGCACCATCACTCTCATCAACGATGGCTCGTTAAGCTTTTCAAGCAACACGATCATTCAACCTCCGCGCGATAAGTTTATCGGCGTAGCGGCCGGCGGAACTTTGAATTTACTTACCGGGGAGCGGGCTGTTTTGAAGGGAGCTGCTACGGTCAACCTTTCGGGGAAAGGAACCGTTTCCTTAACAGGTGGCGGAGTATTCACGTTGCCCAATGGCGGCACGGTCGTTGTGAAGGGTGAAACTCTTAACATTGGCGTTGGCGGGACTGTCCAACTGTCTGACAACGAAGAAGCCACTTTACTTGCCGGAGGCGCTGTCGTGCTGCCGGGCGACGGGACCGTTGCGCTTGCCGATGGCGGCACGTTGACTTTTCCGAACGGCGCTGTTCTTGCCCTTGCTGAAGAGGCTGCCTCCACTCTCACCAGCGCTTTGTTGGGTATTGAGCTCGATCCCAATAGCGCTGGTTCGGTGAGGCTCGGTTCTAACAGCGTGAAGATCGATAGCAGCACTTTGATTTACGACGGCGTGGGAGCTGTTATCACCGCAAGCAGGCTCAAAGAAATTTATGATGCCAACCCCGCCGACACGTACCTTAAGGTAACTGCCGCTCAACTGCAAGATGGCTCATGGAAAGCAGATCGAATAGACGTGGTCGCCGCTCCTGTGAGAGAGGTAAAGGGAGCAGTCGACAATCTCTACAATCCTTCGGGTCTTAGTGTTCTTACGGGGATTTTACAAGGCGTGGGTGCGGACACGGTTCGTTTCGCCGATCATGATATCAAAATCGTTGATACCACGATTGTGAAGGATGCGAAAGGCAATGTGATCTCAGGAACGGCCGCAGAGAAGACGGCTCGGTTGGAGGCCATCCGCCAAGCTTTTGAAGATCAAGGGATTTTTGCAACGGTCAAGCTCGTGGCTCTTAAGTCTGCTTCGGGCTGGGAAGCTCAACAGGTTCTTTTGACGGCAGAGGAGCCTGACATTGCTGCCACGCGCCTTACGGGGGCGCTTCAGAATTTAGACGCCGTCGGTCGTTCCATCTTATTTGCGGGTCAAATCATGAAATTGCAGGATGGCACGGTGATCAAAGACGTAAACGGGGTAACGATGAGCCAGTCCGCTTTCAGTGCCTTATGGGAGGGAAATAAAGCCGGCGGTGTCGGCACGTTTGTCGCACTGGAAGTCAGAAGGATAAGCGGTGAGTGGGTTCTTCAACAAATCAACCTTATTTCCGATGCCCAGGGACAGGCCGCCTTTACCGGTAATTTGGAAGGTGTGACAATCACCCAAGCTCCCGCCGTCGGCACTCTAAAGATCAACGGAAAGGATATCCAGGTCAAAGACACGAGCATCCTTGGCGATACGGGCGGCAATCCATTGAGCCTTGCCCAGTTATCCGGTATTTTCTCTTATCATCGGTTGATGGGAATTACAACCGGAGTGGATGCAAGCGTTGTTCTTTCCTCTTCGGGCGATTTGGTTTTGTCACGCCTGAAAGTGTTAACACGCATCGACACCGTCCTTAGGCGTGCCGCCGCGGTCAGTGTCAAGACGATCGATGAAACGGATTCGACGAAGGGAACGATCACCTTGGCGGACGGGATGCAGTTTCAGGTGGATTCAAGCACCGTTATGAGGAATGCGGCCGGGGATCCTTTGAGTTTACAAGACCTGCCGGCGGATGCTCTGGTGTCGGTTCAATTGGTAAAAGTTGGGGACGCTTGGAAGGCGGAAGAGCTTAAGATGACGCCTGCTTTTCCCCTCGGCGATGAATTCAGCGGTCCACCCAGTTCCATCGATTCCACTTTGGGCGTGGTCGGCATCGGCGGACAAAGCGTTAAGGTGGATGGGCAGACTCTAGTGGAGGATTCATCGGGCAGCCTTTTACAAGGCGGTTTGAGTGATTTGGCGGCGCTTTCGAACAAAGGACAGCTCCTTTTGTCCGTTCGAGTGAAGAAAGATGAAGCCGGAGAGTGGGTTGCGGAAAAGATCAGGGTGACGAGCATCTTGAACAAGGCGGACACGTTCACCAGCTCTGCGGTGAAGGCGCAGGATATCCAGTTTGTGGATGATGCCGACGATTCTTATGTGAAGAAGATCACCCAGATGACGGTCAACGGTATGAACGTTGTTGTAGGCAACGACACCGAGACGGATGGTTTCTTTACGGAGGTGGAAATCAGGTATAAGGACCACCGGTACGGTGTGATACGAGAAGGTGTGCGGAGCGAGTTTCAGACGCCGCCCAATACCTTTGAGTACCGGTCTGTCGGAGGCCTTAAAGGTTTATTGTCCGGCGACTTTCAATCCATTGTGCCGGCGGATGTTCCCGTGACCGTAAAGGTAACCGCCATGAAAGTCGGCAATACGTGGCGGGCCGCGAGGATCCTTGCGGAAACTCAGCATGAAATTACCGATCGAGCCACGAGCTCCATTAGCGGAGCAGTTCAGAGGGTCCTTGTTCAGGATGGAACGGTCACGTTGAATGGGGAAACACTTCTGGTCACCAGCTCCAAGACGATCAAAGACGCCGCCGGGAAATACTATACTTTGGAGGAGTTGGCCAATCTCTTTGACTCCAACAATCAGGCCGGTAAAGCCACTAATCTTGCCGGCAGTTTTGTGAAGGCGTATGCCCTGCAGACCGGGAAGGTATCCCACAACCAGAGCTCGGTGATTACCAAAGACATCCGCGTGAACTCCGACAAGGCGACAGTGGCGTTTAATTGGAAGGTCTCTTCGGAGCAGGGGAAAGACTTGTTCAAGTTCGAAATCTTAAAAGACGGGGTTGTGATCGATGACACCAGCGTGATCAGCGGCGAAGCGGATTGGCAAAGGGTGACAAGGGACTTGGGCGAGGGGGCCTACACCTTGCGTTGGGTCTATACGAAAGACGGCGGGGACACGGGGCTTGTGGGTCAGGACGCAGGATGGATCGACGAACTGCTTCTTTTGGAAGACAAGACTTCCAAGAAGATCGACTTTGGGTATTTGGCCGATACGGTTTTGAACGTCTCTGGCGGGTATGTGACAGATAGCTGGGCGGTTCAGGATGGAGTGTCCTATGATCCTGCAGGCGCCGGTATGCAGGCGGGGAACACGGATGCCGGGTCCAGCTCTTATTTTGAGAAGGTTGTGGAACTGGCAGAAAGCGGAGCCTTGACGTTCCAATGGAAAGTCGACGGGAACTCCACGGATAAGCTGCGGCTCTATGTGGATGGAAGTGAAGTGCCCACCCAAGTTCCCCTAATTTCCGGCAACACCGACTGGACCAATGCCAAGATGGTTCTTTCCGCAGGCGCCCACACTTTGAAGTGGGTTTATGACAGGACCCAGACGCCTCAGGGATCTCCACCAAGCAGCAATGCCTGGGTGGACGAAATCAAGATCGAGAAAGCCGCTTCTTACGGGAAGGCTTTGAGTTTCGACGGAACCAATGACTATGTTGATTTGGGCAGTCCTGCTTCCCTGCAGATCACCGGAAGTCAAACTATTGCCTTATGGGTGAATCCCAGTGATTTTGCCTCCTCAAGCAACCTTTTCTCCAAAGCCTATGGCGGCGAAGGCACTATTTATCTCAACACGGACGGGAGCGTCTCTTATTCTTATGGCACGGGAGGAGGGAATAATTATCCTTATCAGAGTTTTAAGATGAGTGCCTCTCTTGCCAGAAACGCCTGGACACACCTGGCTGTTGTCCGCGATCTGGAGAATAAAAAGCTGAGATGGTATCAAAACGGCCAGTTCGTGAATGAAACGGATGCGTTATATGCTTCCGCTGTTTCCAGCACCTTGCCGGCGTTGATCGGGAGAGGCGATGCCGGTTATTTCAGAGGGAAATTGGATGAATTGGCCGTCTATAATCGTCCTCTCACCGCAGGCGAGATCCAAAGTTTGATGGATACCCGGCCTTCAAGCAGCGAAGTCGGTCTTGCCGCTTATTATTCTTTCGACGACGGCTCGGCGGTTGACTTGGTGAGTGGAGTGAAGGGGACCGTGCAAGGAGGCCTTGTCCCATTGGATGAGAAGACGTTTTTCTACGATGGATTTGCTTCCGTGGACTACACCACGGGAACCATGATCCCCGCTCCCTACACCAGCGGCGGAGACGCGGTCTGGGCGAATCAAAATACAACCGCTTTCGATCAAGGAGGGGTGGCGGCTCAAGCGGGAACAATCAGCGCCGGTCAGAACTCTTATCTTCAGAGGACCGTCTATGTCGGTCAGACTTCCACCTTGAGCTTTAACTGGATGGTGAATTCCGATCCGGGGGATGAACTTTTGCTTTACGTGGATGACCTGGATACCCCTGTAGCTTCCGTCAGCGGAAATAGCGGCGGTTGGACAGGAAAAAGCCATGCTCTTTCGGCAGGCGCTCATACTTTGCGGTGGGTTTATAAGCGCAGTTCCGTCAGCGCCGGCCCTGCCAACAACAACGCTTGGGTGGATGAGGTGAAGATTCAAAAAGATCAACCCTATGGAGATGGTTTAAGCCTTGGCGCAACAAACGCCATGGTGACCGTTCCGCCCATCAATATGAGCGGTGACCGCACCCTCATGGCATGGGTCAAGTTCCCGCTTCCTTCCACAGGGGGTTATCGCACTTTGTTCAGTTCCAAGGCGGCTGGTTATAGCCATCTTGTCATTTCCTCCGATAACTATCTGGGGGTCTTTAACGGTTTTTCCTTCTACAACTCATGGTACAACATCGGGTCTCTAAGCAGCGGCTGGCATCAGGTGGCGGCGGCGATCTCTGGAGGGGTAACCACCATTTATGTTGATGGAAATGCCGTGGGCACGGCTTTCACGCAAGTGACTCGGGATTTGGAGGTGATAGGCAACGGCGGTTTGGGCAGTCAAAATATTGGAACCATCGATGAAGCGGCTCTGTTTGACAGGACTCTTTCCTCAACGGACATCCAAGCCTATAAGAATCAACAACTTCAGGGCGATGAAACGGGGCTTTTGGCTTACTATTCTTTTGACGACGGCACGGCCAGGGATCTTTCGACAGACGCCGTCAAGTATGACGGGACACTCTCGGCAGGCGCAGTGGCCGTTAGTCAAAGAACGGTTGTCCGAGATTCTTCTTTTGCCGTGGTGAGCGCTTTAAATCCGTCCTGGCAGAATCAAAACACCTCCGCTTACGATGCGGGAGGCTTTGCCCTCCAGGCGGGTGATACCTTGGCGGGCACCAGTTCTTATTTGGAAAGGAAAGTGAATCTGGAGGGGGATGGATTCTTGGAGTTTCAATGGAAGATAGATGCCCTTGCCACGGATAAGCTTCGCCTCTACGTCGATGGGAATCTCGCTCAGGATGCGATCTCGCCTCTTTCCGGGAGCAGCGGCTGGGTAAAGGGAATGCTGAAACTATCAAAAGGAGCTCATACCCTTCGCTGGGTGTTTGACCGGACCAAGACAGTTTTTGGGGAGCCGAGCAGTCAAGCTTGGGTAGATGAAATTCAAGTAAAATCACAGCCTCAAGGAACCGCGCTTAAGTTCGATGGAACGGATGATTTTGCCAAGGTAACAAACCCAGCCAATTTACCGCTCGGCGGTTCTTCCAGAACGTTCGCGGCGTGGTTCCGATTGGACAAAGCAGGTTCCTATTCCAGCGGCCAAAATTGGCTCTTTGGTTATGGGCCGTCCGCTCTTAGCAATTTCTGGGGAGTTTACGTTGACAACTATTACAACCAGATCGTCTCAAGCTTTGGAGGTTATTATTCCGTTTCTGCCGGCCTTCCTTCTTCAGACCTGAACCGATGGTATCACTTGGCCGTTACCCTTGAGGGATCGAACGTAAAGATCTATTTGGACGGGGCGCAGATTAACAGTTATCCCATTTCTTTCGGCGTCAATACACAGCTTGGAGATCTCTTTATAGGGCAAAAGGGCGACAACACGGGATACTTTAATGGAGCCATCGATGAGACGGCCATTTATAACCGCGCCCTCACGGCTGATGAAGTCAAAGCCCTGATGACCACCAAGCTCCAAGGGAGTGAGAATGGTCTGGTGACTTATTATTCTTTCGACGACGGCTCGGCGAAAGACCTGACCACCACCGGAAATGACGGAGTCTTGCAAGGTGGAACGACGGCGATTCAGGATAAAGCGATCCCAATCGTTTCCGTCACTCCCTCCCAAGTAAGGTTCCTGACAGGGGGCGATGGTGCCTGGAAAACGCAGAACTCTCTCGCTTATGGACAAGGTGGTTTTGCCGCGCAGGCGGGAGCCACAAGAGGCGGTCAGAGTTCCTTTTTTCAAACCACGACGGAGCTCGATGACGCCGGCATGTTGGAGTTTAGTTGGAGAATCGATTCGCAGGCGACTGATGCTCTCAAACTTTACATCGACGAGAAGGAAGCGGCATCGATTGCCGGGGCAAGCAATGGTTGGCTGAGGAGCACGCTGAATCTGCCGAAGGGCAAATACACCTTGCGGTGGGTTTACGACCGGACACAGACGACGGACACCGCTGCGGCGAACGGCAACGCTTGGCTGGATGAAGTCCTGATCAAAAAAGTGGCAATCTACAGCGATGCCATGCGGTTCGCGTCGACGGCCGATACGATGACAATCCCGCCCATCAACATGAACGGCGACCGGACGATCATGGCATGGGTGAAGTTTCCGCTTCCCGCTCTTGAGAGCTCTTATTCTTACAACGCGCTCTTCAGAAGCTCCAGCGGACCTTCCGATTCTCACTTTGTGGTGAGGTCCGATGGGACGCTGGCGATTTTGGATTCGATGAACGGTTATACCTATTATCCTTACAACGCCGTCGACAGCGGCTACTCCGTTCGTTCTTTGTCAAGCGGCTGGCATCATGTAGCGGCGGTTGGTTCCGGGGGAAAGACTCAGTTCTATATGGATGGAAATCCCGTTGGTAATCTTCTCAATCGTCAGGTCACAAAGGATCTGGCGGCGATAGGGGGAGAAGGACAATTAAGTTATGGCCGTGCCATGGGCACGATCGATGAAGCGGCCGTCTTTGGCCAAGCCCTCACAACCTCTCAGATCCAAAGCGTTATGAATACCAAGCTCCAGGGGAATGAGGAAGGGCTTTTGGCTTATTATTCTTTCGACGACGGCACCGGTAAGGATTTGTCCGGCAACGGGAAAGATGGAACACTACAGGGCAGTCCCGCTCCGGCAAAAGAAATTTATTGGAGCGAGAGCTTTTCCCCCAAGCCCACCGCAGTTCCCTTCACCCCCAGAATTGACGGAGGCAATTGGGAGGTGGTGGATGATGGAACGGGGAACATGGCTTACCGCCAGTCCACCTTAGGTGGTGACCATTTGTCCTTCTTGGACGGTAAGACGATCGTGAACGGCACGATTCAAACCAAGTTCAAGTTTAAGAGGAACTTATATGAGTACCTCCAGCTTTATTTCCGATTGAACAGCCGCAATGACGGGTATGCCGTTCGCGTGGGCACAAGCAGTGAAAGCGGAATTTATCTCCTGCTCTATGAAGTGAAAAGCGGCAATCTGGGCAATCAGTTGGGTTTTACGTCCCTCTCCGGTTTTGATCCTTCAGCGTGGCACACCTTGAAAGTAGACGCCAACGGGGACAATATCCGAGTCTATTTGGATGGCAATACCGCCCAGTTTCTCAATGTGACGAATGCCGCCTATAGCGTCGGCGAGATCGCGCTCGGTACTTCCAACTTAGGGGCGCCGGCCTTCTTTGATGACGTCGAAGTAATTCCAGCCGATGCCGCTTATCATCTGGAAAAACCGGCCGCCGGATTGCCCGATGGGTTTGTTTCAACGGATGCCTTCGTTCAAAATGAGGTCCGTTCCGTTCTCTGGCGCGCGGATGCCATGAGTCTTGGAGCGGAGGGCGTTTTGATTCCGGAAGGACGCTCTTGGACGGGGGTGAAGCCGGAGGAGATCGCTTTTTCCTGGGATGCCCAGGATCCAAGCGCTGGCGCCGTCACGGTGAACGGCGTCACCGCCGTTGTCAATAGTTCCACCGCCATTTTTGACGCGAATCTCACCCTTGTAAGCGCCCAGCAGCTTCGAACCCTGATGAATCGAAGCTCCGGGCTTTATTTTGACGTTCATTTTGAGATGGTTTCCGGCCAAGCGGTTGCCAAGACCATCAAAGTCGCCGCGGATATTTCGGGTAAGACGCAAATGAAAGATGAGCTTCAAAGCGCCACGCTCGTCAACGGTGAGCTTCGTTCGATTCGGATCAATGGCGTGGATTTCACCGTCACTTCATCCGCGGTTATCAGGGACAGCTTGGGCGCTGCGATCGGCGGGGCACGGCTTGAGCAAATTCGCTCCGAAAATCAAGCACGTTCCATTCCGACGCTTGTCAACGTCACCGGGATGATGTTGCGGGATGGAACATACGAAGCTCAAACCATCGACGTGTTAACGGAGTCTTTGCATACCCGGTCGGAAAGTCACAATCTGGACGCAGTGGATGTAGTTGGCGGCAAGGTCAAAGTGGGAGGGGTGGAGTATCCATTAGCCAATGGGTTTAAGATGACGGATCCGGCCGGCTCTCTCCTGACGGCTGAGCAGGTTTCGAACACCCTTTTCCTTGACTCGGAGCTGTCACTTGAGACAAACGCCAGAGTCAAGTTGATTGAAACCGATACCGGTTGGAAGGCGCTGGAACTTCAGCTTCGTTCCCGCCATGACAACAGAGAGGTTCAGCTTTCAACGGCCCAGCCTCAGTTGATCCGTGGAGTGGCAGGATTAGATACGGTTGCTGACGCTTTGACCCTAGGGGGCGTTTCGGTCACACGTTCCTCTTCGCTTGTCATTAAAGATTCTTTGGGGGTCATCTTGACTTGGGAAGAGATGAAGCGTCTTTTTGCGAAGAACGCGGCGAATGGAATCCCTACTTATGCCAAGGCCGCTCTTTCTCGTACTCGTCCATGGGAGGTGGAAAAAATAGAGCTGACGACGACCTTCTTTGAGCGCTTTAACGGAAAGCTTCAGAGCCTCGATGCTGCTGGGCAGTCCCTTCAGGTGAAGGGTGAAGCCGTCGACCTGTCGCGTGCCATTGTCAAGACGGGAGGCGAAACAATTCTTACCCTTCAGGAACTTTATGACTGGCTCCATAACAATCCGGATTACTTGGTGAACACCCTTGAAACGGGCAAGGACGCAGACGGCCGGATGTCCCTTGAGACCATCACCGTAAAAGGGGTGACGTACCAGGTGACGGCGGATACTCAGATCACAGGTCTGGACGGTTCGGCGGTCAGCCAAGAGGGTTTTGCCCGCTTTTTTGAAGACAGCGCCCTTCTGGGAAATGAAATCTATGCCAAGGTCACGGCGGAGAACGGCGTTGCCACGAGAATCACCCTTACGGAGAAAAAGCCGCTGGTGTTGGTGGATATCACGGCTGAGAAGGTTGAAGGAAGGTGGGTGGCCAGTCAAGTGGTGGTAAGCGCTCGTGTGATTCCCGAAACCAAACCCATTGATTTCTTCGGTTCGGCGGCGCCTTTTGTCACCGTCGGCGGAGTGAAGGTTCTTTTGGGCGAGACGACGCGCTTGATGAAGGAAACAGATCCGCTCGATCCGAAGTCTCTTACTTTAGGAGATCTTGCCCAGGAAATTGTGGACGATCCGAGTCTCCACTTCATTGCCAGGATTCCCGAAGGAAAGGATATAGCCCTTTCAGGCAGTCTTGTCTTTGGCGGGGAACAGACGCTCGATGCGGCGACGAGGGAGGCGATTATCAGCGGGGTGGAGAAGTGGCTTACCGAACGGATCGGTCTTCCGTTTGGTCAGCCGGCGCCCGCTCCGAATTGGGTTAGGGAATACCTGTATTACTTTCAGGTCGATCCGGAGCAAGGCAAAAGGCTTTTGAAAGGCGAGGCGACCCCTCAAACCGAGGGGGAAGGCTCCTTCGTGTACTACATCACGCTTTTTATCAACAATCCCGATGAGTATTCACAATACTTCGGCGCCGATTACGTTACGCAGTACCAGACGTGGTTGAGCGGAGGGGCTCTTACCGAGAGCATGGTTCAGGGCATTCTCACCTGGCTTAAAAATCAATCGAAGCACTTCGGCGCCAGCGCCTTTGGCGCCTTATCCCTTTTGATCAACGGCGCAAACGGCTTGATTCCGAACCTGGTGTCGACGGCCGTTCAGGCAATCACCAAAGACATTCAAAGCGGGGTTATCTCGGAGACGACGACAGGGGATCTTACTATTTCGCTTCAGGCGATGAAAGAAGCGGCGGAGGCTGAAACTCAGAAGAGCTTCTTTGGCTATCGGGTGGATTTTGATGAGCTGAAGCGGTTCGTCCAGGCCGGCAATCCCGTCATCGCTCACATCGGGCCGGACCACTATGTCGTGGTGAAGGAGATAAGCGATGACGATGTCGTCACTCTCCTGGAAGAAGGGCAGTTGAAGACGAGCACGAGAAGCTATTTCACCGGGATTTGGGATGGGAACATTTTGGCGGCTTCAAAGCCCGTAACCGGCGCCGAGCTTACGGTTGATCAGGCCAAAGCGGTTCTCGGCTCCGGCGGCAGGTGGTTCCATGCCTTTATTTCAAGCGGAGAGGCGGAGAAATACGGGTTTACGACGGACCCGGCCACCGGGAAGAGAGTCCGTTGGACGGGGCGTGATCCTTCTACGGTGAAGCAGGAAGAGATCACGATGATGGCCGAGACGGTGAATGAGGTTGGAGAGTGGACGAGAAGAACGTTTTACGGCCGGAATCCGAAGGTGTTGGGTGACACGACGGGTCGGCTCTTGTATGCCATTGAGAATCTAGAAGGAGGGGGCGGGGGAGGCGGGAAGGGATCCTTCGAGAATTTCGATAAGAAAATCGAATATTTGGAAGATGGGAGTATCCGCGTGACGGTTTACACCAAGGAGAGCAGGGAGCTTCTCGCCAAGTATGCCGTCGGCGTGGATTTGGAAAGCTCGGCCGACGCGACGGCGGTTATCGAGTACGATCCTTCCGGAAAGATTGCATCCTTCTGGGAGGCGCGTTACGGTTTTATTCTCGATAACGGCCTTCTCCGGCAGATCCGCGGGACTGAGCTTTCCGACTTCATCAATGCGCTCAATCTCAAGCTGGACAAGAAATACCCCGTCTGGCAGGGCGGCATCCAAAGCGCTTTGCGGGAAATGAACGCCGCTTTGAACGATTACTTCTACGTGAAGAAACTGGCCGTGGATGGAAAGTGGGCCCTTCTGAACAACTTCAAGGACGGCTTCAAGAACGAGCTGAGGAAATTTAACGAAGCAAGCGGCAAAAACCTGGCGGATTCTTGGACGCAGTTTAAAGAGCTCAGCAAGAGCTACGTGACCGCGATGGCAAGCCAACTCCAAAAGGGAGAGCTTTTCAAGACGGCCAACGCGGCTCTTGAAAATTTCAAGAATAAGAGCGGTGCCATGCTGGATGCGTTTAAGGGCAGGTGGAACGATACCTTTGTGTTTCAAGCTTTCGGTTCCATCACGGATTCCTCCGGCACGAGTTCCGCAGGCGCAGGTTATCTCCAACCCAAGATCGATGAGATGGTCGCCAGGGCTGCTGGCATCGGTTACAACCTTACGGGGACTGATTTCCTGACAAATCTGGGAGGAAGTTACCGCAGGCATTGGAAAGCCGCCCGCCACGCCTACAGTGACAGCTACAATGGGAATTGGGATGATTTATGGTTGAATATTTTGGACGCCGTGGACGACACGGAGTCTGACAGTCTAAAGAACCTTCAAAGAGCGCAGACAAAATTGGAGAAAGAGATGGAAGGGCGGGACGAGGCGTTGCGCGGCCTTTTTATCGGTCCGGAGGATCTCGTGGTGGAGGGGATTGGCAAAATAGAGGGATTTGAAGGCCCCATTAAGCAAAGCCGTGAGGAGGGCCCCAGATCTTCCCCTTACCTCACGAACCGGTACTACATGGATTCTTTCTTTGGCGGGGCAGGTTTTGAAAACGACCCGTGGTGGCAACGGGCGCAGGGCGGCTACAGCGAGGATGATGTTTTTGTGCCGGGAGCGGTTACTCGTTCGTGGTGGGATGAAGAGGTGGACCGCCAGCTTGAGAGAGCCCGGTCGGCCAAGGAGAACCTGCAGGAAGTTTTGGGCGCGGGTTTTGTGGATCTTTTGCCGGAGGACGTCTCAACAGCCGTCAAAGCTTCCTTGGATCGGTCCATCAAAGAACTGGATAAGTTTTTAGGTCCGAAAGGATTTCTTGAAGCGTTGCGGGAATCCGTAAGAGCCACGGTGGCTTACACCCTTCTCTCCTTACGGAGCGTGAAGGAGAAAATAACCGAGCAAATGAGCGAGATCAGAAGGAAATGGTCCGAGGCCGTGGGCACAATCAAAGAGAGGTTTCAACAATTTAAAGCGGCCGAAAGCACGTTCGAGGATGCTGCCCTTGTGGATTGGGCAAAGGCGACCGTCAGCTCGGAGTCAGCGGATGGAACCCTTACCGTGAAGTACAAGCTTAACTTCGACGTTGAACCTGTCAAGAAGTACGTCGAGGCCATCGCGCAGGGATTGCCGGACGTTTCGGAGGTTTTCCAGACTATCGCGGAGGCTTATAAAGGCATCGTTGACGCTTCCTCCGGTGAGCTTTCAAAGAGCTATGAGATTCAAAAGGATACGCGGGAGGGCCTTGAAGAGCTGGGAGAAGAGATGTCGAAAACGGTGTATGAAGTGGCCAAAAACGCGGCGGAAGTGAAGGAGCGTCTCGAGGCAGAGAAGAAAGTAGGAGACGGGTCTCTTGGTTCGGCAGGGCTTTTAACCGAAGAAGGCACCGGCAGTAAAACGGATTTCAAGGAGATGCCGGATTGGCTGGGCCGGGATTTGGATCGGGCATTCTTATCCTTTTCGATCGATGAAGTATTAAAGACCCTTGATCCCGACAACATGCCGTTTGTGAATAAGCTTGGCCCACCTGATTACCTGGGCCGGGTCGATAAGGAGTCTTATCAAAGTCATATTCTTGATTATCTCTTCGATGAGCCTTCTTCGTGGACGGGGGACGATCAGCACCGTCCGGGCGGAGGCATCTACCACGGGGCTCTTAATCCTTCCTTTGGAGGGGATATCGGCGATTTGGGAACTAAAACGTTAGGGCTCGTTTTTTCGCCGGGCGCCATCACGGGCGCCACGTACCCCTCTTACGACTCCGGACTTCCCCAAGCATTGTCCGGCATCGTCGAGCAGTACGTAGCCGGAAATCAATACGTTATGAATCGGTTAATCGATACGGTCGATTACTACCCCACTGTTCCGGCGTATGGCGGGTACCCCGGTGGGATTGCGGATTGGCAAGCGCCGATTTTCCCCTTATGGGTGACGAGTACTTTTTATGAATACATGACATCGGCGCAAGAGGACTTTGTAAACACCTACGCCCCTTATTACACCGGCCAGCCGCGGCAGGGTTCCACGGAGGATCTTGGCGATGGGAAAATATTGTCTCTTAGCTGGAAAGCCTACAGCGACGTGGGAGGAGGAACGGGCATAAAGTGGGGTGAAACTGCAGATGCCTCGCTCAGAGGAGAATTTGGAGCGTCTTTAAATGGATACAAGGGGTCTGATTTCCCGGGGGTCGTTTACCTGAATTCTTCTTCAGGAACTCCTTATTGGAGCTCCTGGAACTCCACACAGGCCTATAAGTCCTATATCGGTGGGTTGCTGGGAACCGCCAAACCGTTTATTGGCAGTTACACCGATCAGGATCCTAACGCCAAACTGCCCCAATACCCCAATTCGGCGTACTGGCTCGATTTTTATTCCAAGAATAAAGGCTTCAACGTCGTCGTGTACAATTCGGAGGATGAAAAGGAGAAAGCCCTTTTTGACCTTTTGTCCAGCGATCCGCTTGGGCTGGGCACTTCAAATCGGATTCTTCATAGGACGGCAACCGATCCTTCGGCGACGTACGCGAAAGTTTCCGCCCAGGATCAGGTGACGATTGAGGAGTTAAGAGCCAAAGGAGAAATAGGCGATCGGTATGCTCAATTGAACCTCAAGTTGTTCAGGCGGCTTGAGGAGTTTTATGACCCCGTGCTGGGGGCTCTTCCGGAGACGATTGCGCAGATTTTGAATGGTTTGGTGGAAGCGGAGGAGAAAAGGTTCGAGCGGCGCAAGCAGGAGCTTGACCAGTTGAAAGACAAGATGCTCTCCGAGACGGAAGAGGCAAAAGGCAAGGCGCTTCAAGATCTTAATGGGCAGGAAGCGGAGATTGTGCGCGGTCTGCTCGCGCAGCAGCTTGTTCCCATGCTGCGGACCTTCTTCCGCTCGTACGAAGCCGTGATGAAGCAATACCAGTGGGGATGGGAACTGGCGTCGGTTGTGACGGAGCTCATCGACCTTCAGGGGGTCAAGAAATTTAACACCGTTCTGATTACTGTGTTGGAAAAAGGTCTGGAGCAGCTTGAGAATCTTTGGAAAGCAGCCAACGCCGTGGATACGACGGGTCTTGTTCCGGCGCTCAAGACGATCGTCAATCGTGCAAAGGAGGTGCTGAACGAGGCCTATGGCCAGGGCACCGGGAGCGCAAGAGCCTCTTTGGCGAGGCTGGCCGAACAGAGAAAAGCGGTCGAAGACAACTCCAAAAGGCAAAAGGAAGAAATAGAGAAAACCCACGAAGCCCTTCTCAAGCGGCTTGAGCAAGCCAAGGATAACGCCATTGTCGAAAAGCATATTGTCGCCGAACGCGCCGCCCTTTTCCTGTCGGGCGGGCAGGAGGAAATAGAGCAAAAAACGAGCCTCGTGGATCCGAAAGATCCCATGAAAGGAGGCGTTCTTGAAACGACCACGACCTTCAAGGACCGCCAGGGCAACGTCATCCGAAAGCTCACAACCAAAAGGTTTGACGCTACCGTTCGAGCGGCGGCCGCGCCTAAGCGCCAACCCAAACCGCTCCAAAAAGGCATCTTTTATGATCTCATTCGGCCGGTGGCCCAAACGGCGGATGAGGGCGCGAGGCTCACGAAGATTCTTTCCGGCAGTGATCCTTCCGTCGCAGGTCCTATCCAAATTGGAGATAGCAGCATTTCTCCGAAGGATTTGATAGGTCCTGATACTTACTCCGATACGATGAAGAAAATAGTGGAGGAAATCGAAAAGCTCATGGTGGGAAGCCTCGAGAACCAGGATGCCAAAAAGAGGGGCGCCGCTGAGCAGACTTATCAAGAAACCTTCGATATCACCATGGAAGACTTGGAGAGCAAATCCCAAAGTATCGGCAAGCAATGGAAGTGGCTCCAGGACAATTACAGCCTTGTCACGTCCAAGAGCTTCAGGGCTTCGAAGAGTTTCATCGAAGGCTTGATGGGAACCAAGGATCTTGGCAGGGCCCTCTTCTTGGCGAAGGCCGTCCAGTTCTCCGACATCGCCAAGCGGATCATCGCGGAGACGGAGGGGCTGAAGGCGGTGGAAGGGTTAAAGGGGGAGATCGTCGAATTTTCCGTTCATGTCGTCAGCGATAAAGAGGTGAAAGAAGCTCTAAGGCAGGGGAGGGAAGCCCCCGAAGCGGGGACCGCGATTTTAGGTTTCAGGTCGAAGGAAGGTTTTGCTCTGCTTGAGCTTACTCAAGATAAAGAAGGGCGTACGACGAGCCGCCGCCGTACCCTTGTGGAGAAAAAAGAAGACCGGTATAGGTTGACGTCTCAAGTCTTGGATGCGGAGTTGAAAAGCAGAGGAGGAGAAACGATAGAGGTAAAATTGCGGGCCGGGCGGCAGATACGGGTGGCCTTTGAGTTTATGGGAAAACTGGTCGTGGGCCTGCGGCATTTTCCGACAACGGACAAAGAAGGCAGGGATGTCTTCGACGTTGAGCTTGTGGGCGGCAGGGTAGATCAAGGCGGCCGCGTGGTGACGGATAAGACGGGCGCGGTTCAGGGTGAGCAGATTCTCGGCAGGGCTTTTCGTACCGCGAAGGGTTCTGAAGCGCTTTTTCTCCTTGGGGAGGGCGGCGGTTTTTCGCTTAGGATTAATGGTCAATTGTCCTTGCGCGGGAGCTTGGAGAGCGTGCTGGATCGTGAGAAGTTGTCCGGTCTTTTGGGTTCGTTTGCAACGGCGAATCAACTTCAGCCCGTGGCGATCAGCCTTCAGCCTGGCATTCAGTCTCTTCTTCTCGTTTCGGGACAGGCTTTCTTCCGCAATGATCGAACCGGGGAGATTGAGAACGCCAAGGGCACCCCGCTGATTGCTCCGGAGTTTCATGAGGAAAAAGTGAAAGGAAACGCGCAGGGAATCGCCGTGCTTCGCGGTGTCGTCGCCGCGGTTACCAAGGAAGGGGAGAAGAGCGGACTGGATGCGGCCACCTTGAACGTTTTGAGGAGCTTATCCGGCCTTAGCTCCACTTTGCGGGCTTACAACGCCCAAGGGCAGATTCTTTCCAATCTGACGGCCTTCACCAACCTAAAAGGGGAGGTTGAGCGCTTCACGACGGGGGCCTACAAGGGCCAGATTGTTCTCGTGGACGTGGAAAGGCAAAGAGTGCTCAGTGAGGGAGGCAAAGCGCTTTTTGAAATCCAAGAGGTTCGGCGGGCTTTTGAAAGAGCAGGGGTGAAAGGAACCGTGAGCGAAGCTCAGCTTCGGATTTTCCAAAAAGGGGTGACGCCGGAGCAGGAAGCTTCTTATAAGCTCCTCGCGCAGAGATTGTTTGCGGCGCCCATCGGCTTTGGAGTGGTTACGAATCAGGCCGGAGGGCAGATTGGGTTTTTGGTAAAGGCCGGTAACGTGAAAGCCGGAGAGGAAATCTTCATTCAGCAGGAGGGGGGACTCATCCAAGCCTTCGATGCGCAGAATAACCGCCTTCTTGCCATCAAAGACCAAGGCGTGGAAGCCATTAAGAATGAGGCTGTAAAGAATCTCGGAGTGGATCTGGCCAGGAATTATCTGGTGGAGTTTGCCGCGGATCTCGATGAGAGCACGAAGCTCGCCGTCGCCGGTCTCGTGGGCTCCTTCACGGGTCTCTCGGCCTTGGCCATTTTGTCGGGTAAATTCCAGCAGGGCTTGAACCGGTTCGGCGAGCAGGTCGGTTTCACGTTCAGCATCGATAACCGCTTGGCGAAGCAAACGGGTCTCGCGGAAGGCCAGGAAATTTTCGTGAAAGCCGGAGAACAGGGAGTCGAGCTTTATCGCCTGCAGGGCGGGCTGGGCGGCGCGCCTCCGGCGGCTCTGGGCAGTGGACTTTTCAGCGGCGGACGAGAGCGCTTTACGCTCGCCGGCGGCGAATTGGGAACGGCGCAAGGCCTGCGGTTCCAGTTTAAAGGAGTAACCGCCGAAGCCGCGGCCTTCTTCAAGGGCTTTATCGTCAACCTCATGGGAGTAGAGCTTCCCGTTCCTCCAAGTTTGCTGGCAGACACTATTCAAATCATCCAAAATGAGGAAGGCGTGAAAATGGGAGTGGCCATGGGAGTCACGAAGGAGCTCCTGAACGTCCTCCCTCAAGAAGGCCGTATCCTTAGGGAAGGCCAACAAATCCTTGTGACCAAGCAGGGCGTCTTTGGCGCGGCGGCCAACGCCCAACAGGCTCTCGTGGTGAGCCTCGACGAGGCGGGTGGGGAAGAGAAGTTTGTGAGAGAAGGGTTTGTTTCGCAGGCCATGCGCGTAAATTATGGAACCACGACCGACCCCGCCCAGCAGGCGTTCCTGCGAAGCCTGGCGAGCGTCATCTTCAACGTCCCTGTCAGCGCGACGGAGTTTACGGTGGTGATGGAGACGGCCACCGGAAGGATCATGGGAAGTTTTGAGACGAGCAAGCTCCAGGCGCTTGTCCAAGCCCTCACGAATGAAAGCCAACAAGTCGACAAGGCTTTGGCTGGCATCGGCCAATTGAACGGCAGGCTTACGGCCGCTGGCATTGAGGATAAAGTGAAAATGGGAGAAGCGGAACTACTGGGTCTTCTCATCCGAGCGGAAGGCGGTGAGGCAAGACAGGCTCTCTACCAGAAGATTAGCGAGATTACCACAAACGAAAAGAACGAGTTCGAAGCTTCCTTGCGCGGCATCCAAGACCTCAACGCTGACCTTGTCAAGGCAGGTATCAAGGATCAGGTCCAAATGGATGCCACCGGATTGTTCATCCTCTTATTAGGCGCGAAAGATGCTGGTGTAAGGGGGACTGTGTACACCAATATTAGGTGGATTACGACCACTGAGAAGAATCAAATAGTCGATTCTTCAAGCCACATCCAAACCTTGAATTCTCAGCTTGCCAACGCCGGCATCAAGGACCAAGTCAAATTTGGAGCGACGGAGCTCTTCACCGCCCTTTTAGGCATGAAGAATGGTGATGCAAGGCAAGAACTCTACGGCAGGATCTCACAAATTGCGTTTGGGGAAGTTTTATTCAAAGAACAGAATTTTGTGACTGCGTTCGAAGATATCCAAACTCTCAACGTTCTTATCGCCAAAGCGGGCATCAAAGACACTATCAAGATTGGGGCCACGGAATTCTTTATCTTCCTCTTAGGCGCTAAGGATGGCGATGCGCGAAGAGATATCTATACAAGGCTCACCGAGATTACCACCACCGAAAGCTCTCAATTTGCTTCTTCTCTCCGTGACATTCAAGCAACTCACGGCCAGATCAAGATCGGCGCAACAGAACTGTTGACTATTCTGCTTGGGATGAAAAATGCCGGTGAAAGGAAAGAGATTTACTCCAAGATTGGGGAGATCAAGACAGAGTCTATGCGATTCGGTCATAGTTTGGAACGGATTGAATCTCTCAATAATGCGTTGAAAGCTGCAGGCCGCACGGACCAAGTTGAGTTAGGCGGCACGGAACTCTTTATTAAGCTCCTCGGCGCCAAGGATGCCTCGGCAAGGTTAGAGATTTACGGCAAAATTGATCAAATCACCTTGGGCGAAGATAAGAGCTTTATCGGCGCCTTAAGCAAGATAGGCGCCGTTAACGCCCGTCTTGGTCAAAAGGTTCAGATCGGCGCGACGGAGCTTTTCAGCATTTTACTGGGCGCCAAGGATTCCAGCGCAAGAGGAGCGATTTATCTTGGCATGGGTGAGGCGGCTTCATCGGGATCTTTTGAGAATTTATTCAAGGCGCTCGGAACTTCCAATCAGGGCATGCCTTTGGATAAACAGGTGATGGTGGATGCGACCCAGCTTTTCTTGGCGTTCGTGAGCAGAAAGGACGCCAACGGCCCCGTCGTTGTGGAAGGCACCTTTGGTCCGGAAACGAGGGCTGTTTTCGCTTTTGATCCTCAAGGGCGGTTGACGGACGTGGAAGTTGCCAAGGACTTCCCGGATGCCAATGCGGCACAAACCGCCATCCTCGATATGGCGAAAACCTTAGGAATTGCCGTTGATCACATCGCCGTGAGCGGGACCATTGCCGAGACGCGGGGAACCTTTAGGTTTGACGCCGAAGGGCGCATTCTTTCAGCCGCCGTTCCTTTTGGTCTTAGGTCTTTGCCGTCCGAGCTTGCAAAGCTTGGGAGCACCATGAATGAAGTATTGGCGGCTCTCCACGCTCAACTAAAAGACGGTAAGACTCCAGACGGGGTCCCGCCCTCCATCCAAAAGGCGATCCTTTCCATGACGGATACGGAGATAAAGAGCGCTGATCCGTGGCAGGCTCTTGCCAAAAGGATTGATGAAAGCAAGGATACAGACGTCGCCCGTCTTCGAACCGACATTGGCAAAGCGGAAATGGGTAATTTCATCAAGACTCTCATCCTGCAAAATATTGCGTTGAAGCCCGGCGGTTTGGACAGGGAATCGGAAGGCTTGAATTGTGTTGGCACCCATGCCTTGGCGGCGAGAATCGCGGGCAGCTTTGGGCTCCAATGGGATGTGGTGTATGTGGATGGATTGCAAGAACCCCACGTGGCTTTGATCGATCGAGGCACTAAGGAGTTTATTGAACTCAGCGTTCGCGGCGATCTTAAGCAGAGTTTATTTGAAAGATATTCGCAGGCCTTGGGAGAAGGGCGAACGTTGGATGGCGTTACCGTTAAGTTTCTGATGGTCGATGCGAGCGGGACAGCGAAGCTTGAGGGCGCCGGTTCCTTCACGAAGCTGTGGGGCAGGGAGGGTCAGTGGGTCGGCGGCAAATTTGACGTCCGCGGTTTCTCGGCGGAGGCGGTGCTCATCGTCGAACAGCAGAAGAGAACCGGGGGCACAGTGAATTATTTGTATGACCAGGCCGTCAGCGCGCTTGAGGCGAAGGACCTTGGGAGGGCGAAGGAATATTTGAAAGAAGCGGCGGCGTTTGCCTCCGGGATGAAGGGAGAGCTGGGGCGGGCGGAGAAGAAGGCCGGGACAGATGCCGTCTATTTGGCGGACCTGGGGATTTTGAATCACAACGTCGAGAACGTTACGAAACTCTTTGAGCTTGTTGTGCCTTTGAAGGATTTAAGCGGCCTTACCGTGAACCGGACCACGGGGGGCGGGATTGAGATTGTCATCGGCAAGACCGCCTCGGACTTTACTCTTGGAGGCGTCGTCTCCGCCGTTCCTGTCAACGTAAAAGTGGATAGGGATCTGGATGGTTTACAGAAGGCCATCGATGATTTTGCGAAATCGGCTGATCCGTCCGCGCAGGGGGTCGGTCTTTCACAGCTTGTTTCTCTGGTATCCACCGGCGGCATGACGGAGTTTTTGAAGAGGGATAAGGCCGGCAATTTTGTAAAAGATGCGAACGGTTATTTGCTCTTGGATCACACGAAAATGGACAGCTTCTCTGCGAGGATAAACGGCATGTTGGCAGTTCCTGGTAATGCCAAGGCCGTCATGGACTTCCGCGCAGAGCTGAACGGAGCCTTCCAGCTTTTAGGGCTTGGCAAGGAAGTCGATGCGATGACTTTTGCGCGCCTTGTCGGAGGGATGGATAGGTTGTTCGGCGAGGGCGAACGGTTGGATATTGGGGCGCTCAATTCCTTGAAGAATTCCGTTCCGGTTTTTGCGGACGTCCTGCGCGCTTCCAAGGTTTCCAAACCTGGCGACGTCCTTCTGGCCATGTTGAGCGTTCCCAGCTTCACCGCTTCGTTTGAAACTGTCGAGGGGACAATCCTTCAGTTTGTCATGAAGGACCGGCAACTCGAATCGATCTCGGTTATGGCCCAGAAGGCTGTCGGAAGCGGCGGCCAGCCGCTTGATTTCTTTGTGCCGATACGGGATAAGGACGGGAAATCCGTACAGCTTCTCGGCAAGGATGGAAAGGTTGATGAAGCCAAACTGACCCAAATGGCGGCAATAGGAAAAATCGCAGGCGGCGCCACAGATGACAATTATAAAGAAGCTGCTCAAAAGGTCAGCGCCATGGGATTTGGCGTTCAATTTGAGACGAAGAGCTTTGTGATCAATGTAATGGCGGGTAAAGAAGCCGAAATAGCGGGCATCAAAGCCGTGAATCAAACTCTTGGAGCCGACAAGCCTATAAGAGTTCTGTTTAAGACAAAAGCGGATGCCTTGGCTCCGATTTCAGAGGAGAATGCGCGAACCCTGATCGGTTTCCTGCAGGGTCGAGTCGGAAGCGAATCGGAGGCGCTGCAGTCTTTGACGGATGTTTTGACCGATGGGTATAAGCTGCGCGTGATCCCCGGCACGACGATGCTCTACAGCTATGAGGCACACAGAGGAGGCGGGGAGGTTTCCATTGGAGGGCTTGAGGTTGAAGAAGGGAAATTTCTGAAGCTGTCAGGTGTCGGCAGTGTGGAGTTTACCCTGGGGAATAAGGATTCATTCACCACTTATATGATTACCCAAGGCGAAGCGCAGGATTTAAAAGGACACAGGGCAAACTATTCCGGCGGTCCTTTGAGGGGAGTCTGGTGGGCCGAGTTTATGGGTATAGGGCAGGGCGCGGACTTGGAAGTTTCAAAGGGAAAGGTAGGGTCCTACACACCGGCGGGTGTCACGAATATGGTTGTTGGGCAAAGGGTTGGTGAGACGATCCGCCAGGCGTCGGTGGACATTATGTTTGAAAAAGACAACACGAACCCGGCTATTTCCATCGCTTCCGATGTCCGCGACGTGTTGGGGAAGGATCTGACTGCCGAGCAGATGAAGCAGGCCATGAAAGGGATGTGGAGTCCTAAAGGAGAATTCACCCATGGGGTATTGGACAGCTACAAAAGCGAGCGGATCCAGAAGATCTCCTGGGGTTTTGGGAACGGAGTTCTTTCCGTGGATGCGAATCTGGTCGTCATTTTTTCGATGCCCGCTTTGCTGAAGGACGGACAAAAAATCGGGCTTTCGGCGGACGTCAGCCGGTTGGATTTGGATAAGGTTCCTGTTGCGCAGGGTCTTCAGAATCTCGTCCTCCAAGCTTCCGGGATAGAATCTTTGAAATCAACCTTGAGAGAATACGCCGGAACCGTTGACACGACCCTGCGCTTGGCATACGAATCGAAAGGGGTTTCTATTTCGTCCGTCATCGACGGCCATAACGTTTCGGATACCATTTTTGGGAAGGATGGAAAGGCAAGGAACGTTTCTTCCAGTTTGTTCGACGATAAGGGGACTTTCTTGGCCAAGCAGGTCACGGATCTCACCGGTAAACAGCCTCTAACGAAAATTTTTGGGTTTGATGGGAAGGAACTGGGCGATCAGAAGCTTACCGCGGTCTTGTTTGGTCGGACGGCCGCTTTAGCGAAAGGCGAGGATGGTTTGCTTCAACTCCGGTTGGAAATGGGCGATAAGCCAATGATCTTCACCGCAGGCGGCAAGCAATTTACCGTTTCCGGGGTTTTAGCGCTTACGTTGACTCAAGGGGGTTTCTTCAACGTTCAGGGAAGCAAGCTTGATTTGGAGAGAGGGGTCACGCTCACGACGAACGAGGTGGAGCTTGGGAAAGATTCGTTGTTCTTGAAGTCCGGTGCGTTGCATAACAGAGGTTACGTTCTTCTGGAAATGGGAGACAGGGTCCAGGGCTGGAAGGAGATGGGCGCGCCTGGCGGTGAAAAGAAAGGGTTGGTCGAGGATTTTTCCATCCAGGTGGTAAAAGACAAAGACGGCAAGCAATTTTTTGGCGAGGGGAGTATTTCGATTCGTGAGGGCCGCTTTGCGGCTTTGGCCAATCAGACATTCGATGTGGGTGAACAGGTTCAGACTCTGCGTGTTGGCAATTCGGAAGTCACGGGGAGCGGGCAGTTTGTTTATACCGATGTGCAATCCATCCAGCGCGTGGGTCCGGAGGTTTTGGATATTAGGCGCGGGGAGATGGGGCTTCTCGCCGTATCCAAAGCCCATGAAATTTATGGACAAAAAGTGGAAAGCGACTATAAGGGCGACAAGTCAACCCAGATGAAAACGTTGTTTGACCAGTTTACGTACGAGTTGGAGAGCGGAAGGTTTAACGCCGTCGAAGCGACCATGCGGGAATTGTCGCTTCAGCATCAAGCGGAGAGGATCGTCGCGTCGATCGATCTGCCTTCGGCCGGCGACTATCTCATGCAGGATAGTTTCAATCGCTTCGTGGTTGAAGATTTGTCGAATCGGTCGAGTCTCTGGGATTTGAAGGGAGAAGATCTCGTCAATAAGCTGGTGGCTATGGAGAAAACCGCTCCCGGCGCCTTAAAGGGATTGACGAGATCCTTCGAGGTACAATCCGGCAGGGAAGCTTATTTGGCGCAAAGCTTATACGACAAATGGTGGTTTCATGCGGCAGGGGGCGAGAGTCTCTTTACGGATTCCGGTTTGTGGCTGCAGACAAAGGCTGTTATAGGCATCACGGGCATTGTCGTCAGTGTCGCTTTGACAGGTGGAACGGCAACGTTGCTTTGGGCAGAATTGTGGGGCGGCATTTCCCTGGGAACCAACGTTGGGATGTCTTGGTATCAGGGCAAGGAAATCAACTGGGCTCAGGCGATAGGCGGAGCGATTAACAACGGCTTCTGGGGAGCCTCCTTGCAGGGCGGATTCGCCGTTGCGAATGGGATTCTGAATGGGTTTAAGTTGGTTACGGCAACGGGCAAAACCATCCTCAGCTTTGAAAAGGGTCTTTTGGGAACGAAGGGAGTTGGGAGTGTCTTTGCCAATCCGTTGACGGGTTATGCCACGATGGGATTTTTGGGAGCGTTCGGGAATATTGGCTGGCAGGTTGGGTCTAATCTTCTTCAAGGCAAGGGGCTTTTTGAAAAGGTGGGTTGGGATACTTTCTTGAAGGGATTTGGGTTTGGTTTGGCGTTAAAATGGGGAAGCGGATTGGCTACAGGGGTTCCGAGACTCAAGGTGGGCGCCCAGTACGTCGGAGGCGCGGCAGTCGTTGGTGTTGGCAACGTGGCGATCGATTACTTCCTCCGTGGAAACGTTCGTAACTGGGTGGACATTGGGAGAAGCTTTGGGCAGGGTTTTGTTTGGGGGTTGGTTGCCGGATACGGGGGTTCTGCGATCGGCATCAGTCATGCTCAAACCATTGGTCATCGGGTTTGGAGCTTTAATCAGGCAGGAAAGCTCGACCGTGTTTTGAGAGGGGGCGGGATTTCTTTTGAGAGATTGAATGTCATGAGAGTGCGGGCGGGGCTTGCTCCTATGACCTCTATACAGCGCTTTGCCATTAACAATCCACTCTTTATGGCAAGCGCCAGGGGGGGTGTGGAGTGGATTGTGGTATCGCCCTTGTTTACTCTGGCGGAAGGAGGCTGGACATGGCTCGTTGCCGGAAGATTTGAGGCGGGCGGACAGAAGATTACTTTAAATACTTTGGTGACCGGTATGATCCAAGGTCCGATGCAAGGTCTCTGGATGGGACCGATGGTGAGAATATTAGGATCGCCTACGGCTGGGAGAGAAGCCCAGCAGAGCCTGGTGAAGCAATTAACGAGTGGATGGTGGTATGTGGGCAACGTTCAAATGGCAGGATTTGTGACGGGTCTGCATGCTTTGTTGACCTATGCCGCCCCGCCGAAGGGTTTGAAAGAGGAAGGCGCAGGGCTGTCCCAGTCTGAAATCGGTGCCTTGGGCTGGATCGGTCTTTTCATGATGCCGCAGGCGTGGTCTCCTGCCGGGAAACTGCAGCAGGGAATCGCCGAGCGGAGGGCGCTTAGAGAACAAAGGTTGAGAGAATCTCCATTAGTCAAGCAGGCCGCTCAAGGAATTCATCAAGAGGCACAAGCGCGATTGAGCGATATAACTCAGGGAGACGGAGCCAGGATGAATCAAATTGCCCTTCAAGCGGGTGAGGCAAAGGCGAAGGAATTGGGCAAGACCAACCTTACCGAGGTTGAGAAAACAGAGTTAGGCAGGGAAACACTGCTCTATAAGATTGAATTGGGGAAGTTGTACATAAGGGTCTATGAGACAAGAGTGGATGCAAAGTCAGGAGATGTTTTGAGCAAGCTTTCTCGCGATGGAAGGGCGGCCGTTATGGAAAATACGATGAAGGATTTCAGCTTTACCGAGAGAACACTTGCCAGAACAGGCACCAGTGAATTGGCCCAGTCCATCACGCCGGAAAAAGTAAGCCGGCAGGCGGAGAAGTATCGTCAAATGGAAAGGGAAGTTGAAAATCAGGTGAATGAGATTGCGGAGGCCGTGGAGACAGGGAAAGCGCTTCAAGGACCGTTGGGCGAAGTCGTTTCCGCCATGAGACAAGCGATAGAGCGAGGCAGGCAAGAGGGTGAAAATCCTCTTGGCGGCGATCAGCGTAAGGCCCTGGCTTCCGGCTTGCTTTATGCTCTCTCAAACGCCGGTTTGGCCTCCGGTCCTGGTGGAATGTTAATGATCGCTGTCCCTGCAGGCGGTGGAAAGACTATTCCCATTTGGACCTTGCAATTGGCGTTCTTGCTCTATGCGAAAGCGAAAGGCAGAGACATCGGATCCACGAAACTGATGATTTTGATGGATACCCCTCAGAACGTTAACAAGGATTCAAATACCAACAATAAAACCTACGCCGCCCTTGAGAAATTTTTAATGGAGAATGGGAGCGGGATTCATGTGATTGAAAATGCCGGCCAGATGTCCGCCAAGGGGGATAAAGGCGGGGTTTTTGTCTTGGACGCAAGAACGCTTTTAGAAATCAAACACACAAACGAGAAGCTTCTCGAAGGGTTCTCCCTGGTTACCGTGGATGAAGCGGAAGCCGTTTTCCAAACCACTCGTCTGACAATGGGGGCGCTGCAAGATGCCTACACGAAGCTGGATAAAACCGATAAGCCAACAGCCAATGCGTTTACCAGGCTTTTGGAGAAAACATCGGGACAAATAAGAGAATTGTTCAGGACAAACAGAGAGCTTTTTGGATATGACGCCAATCGGGAAATGCAGATGGATAAGCCCGCCGCTGAGAATTTGATTCAAAAGATACTGTCCCCAGAGAACGCGGCGCTCATCACCCAATTGGGCGGACGGGAAATGGCAGAGACCTTGTTAAAAACTTATGTCAGTCGAGCCGTTGATATTCTTACGACCAAGGTTGGACAAGCAGGCGGAATCTCAACCGGCAAGGGCGGGAGAGTGGATTTGAAGGACCTTGCCGGGCAAACCATGGAGAAGACTCACCTGGGAGATCCTTTCAAGGCTATTGCCGCTGCTTTTCGTGCCGGCGCAAATATAAAGAGAGCTTACAATTCATTCAGCACTTCAAGCGCCAAGGGAGTGGGCATCTTTGATGCTCTTACCGTTTTAAGCAAAGGTTCCGTGACAGGCAGGGACATCTTTGTTGCATTGAGCGGAACCATCGAGGGCGCTAAGCAGACGCTCCGGATGATGAACGCCGCGGTTTACGATCTGGGCACGAGCAAATTCCACGACACCGGCAAATGGCACGTCTTCGACGGCCACGCATCTATGTTGAAGTTTTTGTCTCAACACGTTATCCGGCAGGCAACGAAGGATAGGAAGTCTGATGAGCTGGTCGTGGTTGCGGCTACGACCCGGGACATGGCTCATGAGAAAGCCGATGCGGCCGCCAAGGAGTTTGCAGGAACCGGTGGGAAGATTTCAGTTTCTAAAGGGAAGGGCGTAACGATCTATAGGGCGGGAAATACCAGCGGCAAGGTGTTGGAAGTTGTCGTTTACGACAACCCGAACGTCTATGCGGGGAAGTTTGGCGAAGCGGTTAAAGGTAAGAAACAAACCGAGTTCGGCGGCAAAGTGCATGTGATTGCGGAACTGGTTACAGGTTCCAACATCTTTGGGGTGGGTAAGCACGGCTTTATTCAAACGGCAGATAAGATGCGGAGCGATTTCAAAAAAGTGCTGTACACTACCGGAGATGTCAACACCTCCTCCGCCATGATCCAGCAGGCCAAGCGTGTCGGTGTGGTTGTGGAAAAACAACAGCGAAGAGCGGAGGCAGACGTTCATCATTTCTTGGACATCACCGATCTAAGGGCGACGAATAAAGAACTGGCTGATATGAGGCAAATTTTGAAGACAGGTTCGAAGGAATTTGAAGGTTCGGAGAAAGCCGTGGAGGGGAGCTTGGAATATTTCGTGAGAGAAGCTCTCGAAGGCCACAACAACAAGATTGACGGTGTCCAGGCTATGGAAGCTAAGGCCGAAAGAGTAATGGCGGGCCTGGATTGGAACTGGAGCGCCTCGCCGGCGGCGGTGAATGCGGCGCTGGTGGCGGTGAATACACCCACCGAACAAGATAGTCATGAGACCGCCATGGCGAAGCTGGGTCAGATGAGGCCTATTGTGGAAGCTATGCAGATACTGCAAGGAATGAACGCCGCCAACACGCCTGTCGAGGACCTGAAGGTTCTTATGAACGCCTTGGGAGTGGAGGGATTGTCCGTTCAGAATCAGGAACTTATCCTGAGTCACTTCAACTCGACGATGAGTTTGGGCGAGTTGGCCAATCTCGAGCTTAGTTTGGCGGCCTTGTCCGGTTTTGTGGCCGATGAAGCCCTAAGCCAATTGTCTCTGACGGATTTGAGACAAATCACCTCAGGAGGATTCTCAAGAGAAAGCCTCGTTCAATTTGCCGCCCAAAAAGGCGTGGAAGTGACCGACAAGCTTGGCGAGGTTTGGCGGAGTAAGAACGCCGAAGATGCAAGGGCTGCCTTCAATAAGGTGATCGAACAAAAAGGCTTTGCCGCCATCCGCTCAACGACGCGTAATCTCTTTGTGATGTTACTGGCCCGCGGCTTTGAAAATTATGTGTGGAAGTCCGGGGCCGTGCTAAGGGAAGGGGCTGAGAAAGAAGCGGGGGCGAGGATTGTGGAAGGAGTTGGGCAGAAAGTGGAACGAGAAGCTTTGGCAGGCATCGGTTCAAGAGGGGACAAGTATACTCACGCTGAGATGAATGAGAAGATCGCAACGGCTTATGCCGAAGGCCGCGTGGAGTCCACCGGGAGGATTGTGAATGGCAGGGAAATTGTCGTTGTGAAAGGCGAAGAGTTCAGCCATGCGGCGAGAACGAAGGATAAAGTTTATATTGGCGAGATCGATACGCAAAGGCTTGTGGCTGAGAAAGGAGTTTCTAAGGAGGCGGCCCTAGAGGCCCTTGCCCAGCATGAGGCGGTGGAGGTGAAACACCTCATGGCCGAGGCTAATGAACTCATGAACAGGGACTTAAAACAGGATTTGAGTGTCCAGAATACCCGAGAAGCCATCCGAGATTGGATCGACAAATCTGCTAAAGATACGACCAAATCGAAGATGATTGGTGATCTCCACGCCAAATCCCACGAGGCAGGATTAAAGGCAGAGCAGGCTATCGTCGAAACATCTAAGACCGAGAACACCGCCCAGGCTCTTAACCTCTTACAAACCGTTTCGGCGGAGTTGGGGGTATCTGTCACGGGTCTGTTAAAAAATAGTGTTGAGCTCACAGTCAATTTCTCGGAAGGAAAGCTTTCTCTCTCGTTGTCCGGCGGTGTCGTAACGGCTTCGGGTAAGCCCTTTTCGTTCAAGGCCCCTGTGACTATTGAAGGAACCAGTGAAGAGGTGACGGTGGGAATGGACAGGCTGATAAACGCCGCCAGTAAGATCCAAAGCGCCGGGGATGCGGCGGGGATCATGAATCTTCTTAGAGAAGTGGGAGGCGTCACAAGAACCGGTGTCACATTGGTTATGGCTAACGGCCTTGAGATGACTTCTTCGGTTACAGATGGGACCCTAACCTCCATCACTTTTGGAGGAACGGTCGCCACTGACTTGGGAGAAACCGTTTCCATTAAGACACCCGTTACACTTCTTTTGGGTTTTGCCGCCCCGGTTGAAGAAGAGGGGGTTATTTTGCCGGCGGATATACTCGTCGGACTTGATCAAACGAACGTTGAGGGCGCACTCAAGATGATCAATCAAATGGTGGGAGACGTTGTTGTGGCTGATGCCTCCTCCTTCCTCGGTTTGGCCGGGCGGTTTGCGGAAAAGGGAGTGGCTATTCAGGTGACTTCTGCCGATGGGATGATGACGTTTACTTCTCAGGTGGATCCTACAACAGGTAAGTTGGCAAGCATCTCTATTCTTGAAGTGAAAGACCTTGCCACAGCGGCAATGGTGGAATTGGACAAGCCTGTTGTGCTTGACTTCTCACTGAGCACGGGTGAAATCACCAACACGAAGGAGGCGGAGGGGCGGATTCAAAGTATTGCTGATGAGACGATAAAAACTCTAGTTGAAACAGCCGTTCTTACAGCCGTCGTTGATCACTCCATCGCGCAAGCGACAGCCGCTTTGGACAGTGGATTAACGACCGCTCCTACTCAGCAAGCCGCGAAAGACGCCATCCATCAGTTCAATAGACAACTTCGACTCATTCGGGAAGAATATAAAGGGGATATCGTCACCCCAAAAGCCATTGTGGTTGATCAAGGCATGTCTCAGTCGCAAGACATGGCAAATAATCTGAGCCGCATTGCCGACAGGGTAAATACCCTCGCTGGACGGAATGTCCTCTATGTCAGCAGCGCCAAGATGGAAAGCAAAGACGAAGTCAATAACCTCCTAACCGACATGACCAAGGCAAGGGGCATCGCGCCGCAGAATATGAGGTTTATCACCCACGACCGGAATCGAGAAGGTATCCGCTTTGCCGTGGAGCAGGGGGTCGTGGTTGTTCAACGCGCGGCTATCCAGACCATGCTGGCGGAAGTCCTGCCCGCCATGCTCGGTGATAAGGTTTCCTTAATGAAAGAAGGCATCCAAAAAGAGATCGCCTCCCACCAGGGCAAAGTGACCTTCGCCATGCAGAATAAGACTGTCCAAGGGGACATCGACAAACTCTTTGAAGAAGCGGCGGAGGAGGATATACATTATTAATAGGGGTTAGTGAGGTAGATCACCCTCCCCCCGCCCCTCCCATAAAGGGAGGGGAATAGTGGTTGGGAATGGTTGGGTTTCTGGGTTAGTTCCTCCCCCCTCGTGGGGGAGGTTAGGAGAGGGGGAAAGAGGTGGATGAGGTAACATGAGAGACGGTGTTGGCTTACAACTTAAGCTTCGAACAACCCAACGAAGCCGGAAGCGCTTCGTTTTGCGTTTTGTTTCGTTGGCGGTGACGACGGCCTTTTTGTGCCAAGAGGCGGCGTTTGGGGTTGTGGATTTAAGCGCCCCCTCGCAGGTGGATCTCCGCTCCTTTTCCGTCCCTAAGAATATCGGCCTTGTGAAAGAAGCCAACCAAACCAGCAGTAGAGAAACCATCATCAACGTCAAAGACATCCACGACAATTTCAACGCCCAGGAATCCATTGTCCATATCCTTGAGAACCTGATCGCCAATTACAACGTCAAAACCATCGGCATTGAGGGAATGGAAGGCCCCATCGACACGTCTTTGCTTGCGGCTTTCCCTTATGAGGACATGAAACGGAATACCGCCAATTACTTGATGCAGGCGGGCAAGCTCTCCGCGGGCGAGTTTCTCTCCGCGATGACGAGCGGCAAAGTCGCGGTCTACGGGATGGACGACAACGAGCTTTATGAGGAGAACCTGAGGGATTTTAAGCGGAATTTGGAGAAGAAAAAGGAGAATTTCTCGCGGATCGAAAAGCTCCTTGCCGCCTTGGAGCGTTTTGAGAAGGCCGTTTACTCGGAGGAGCTGAGGGAGCTTAATCAAAACGGCGTTTCCAATAACAACGACGGGATCAAGTTCAGCGAACGCTGGAAAATCATCTCCGGTTTCGCCGACAAATACCGCATTCCTTACGCGTCGTATGCGAACATCGGCAGTCTCCTTGGCTCCATTGCGGCGGAGAAAGGAATCGATTTTGAAAAGGCCAACCGCGAGCGGGAGGCGCTTTTGGAAAGCTTGAGCAAAGCTCTCCCGCGGGAAAAGCTTGAGACGCTTGTGGCCGAAAGCGTCGCATATAAGCTCGGCAAAATTTCCCAAGGCGCTTTTTCTTCCTACCTTTTGGACCTCGCCCGTTCGGAAGGCGTCGACCTTTCCGCCTATCCCCATCTTGTCCGCTACACCGACTACATGACGCTTTATGAATCCATCGACATCGATGCTTTAAAGGACGAGGTCCTCCAGCTCGAGGAGAAAATCCGTGAGAGGCTTTTCCGCAGCAAGGAGGAGCGCGAGCTCCACCAGTTGGTCCGCCAGGCGCAGGTGATCCGCGATCTTTTCGAAGTGAAGCTCTCAAGCGGCGGGTTGGCTTATTATCGCCAGCATCGAGATGAGTTTAAGTTGGAGACGTTCAAGAAGTTTCTGGAGGAGAAGGGTAAGAGATATGGCGTGTTTTGGTGGGAGGGGGGAGAGCTGGAAGCCATCTTCCGCGACATCCCCGAATCCATCCGGTTCTACGACTCCGCCGAGAAGAGGAATGAGGCTCTCCTCAACAATACCGTCAAGCAGATGAGGGAAAACGGCCAAACGACCGCTTGCCTCGTCACCGGCGGCTTTCACTCCAAAGGCATCACGGAGCTTTTGAAGGGCAACCACACGTCTTATATCGTCATTCTTCCGCGCTTCAATAAAAAGGCGAAGCGCCCCTACCTCACGCTCATCACCAACTCCGAGGCGTCCTTCCGGAAGTTTGCCGAGTCGGAAGAAGTCCTGCGGACAAAACTCGAGATGACCGCACATTTCTTCGCCCAGGTGGCGTTTAAAGCGATTGAAAAGACGCCTTATGAGAATGACGCGGAGAAGAATGAGAGAATGCAGAGGGAAGTGGCACGGGCGAGGGAGTTGTATGGGAAAAGATATAAGGAGGTAAGTGGTTCCCCCTCTCCTAACCTCCCCCACAAGGGGGGAGGAACTGGTCCCAAGGGGGGAGGAATTGCTTCCTCCATTGCTCCCCTCCCCTTGTGGGAGGGGCGGGGGGCGGGGGAAGCGGAGGGGGAAAGTTCTCTCGCCGCCCGCTCTTACCTCCTCGGCGGAGCCGTGGCGGACACCATGGAGGTTGTTTACGCTGGAAAAGACCAACTTTTATTTCATTTCAATGTCAACGGGGAAAGCTTTCTCGTTACGGCCGTCTTTGTTGACGGAAAAGAGGTCCAAATCAGAAAAGAGATAGTAAAGGGCGAAGAGGCTTTGAAGATCTTCCGCGAGGCGAAGGAGAAAGCGGAGTCTAAGGAACTTACCAAAGCGCCCATAGAACAAAGAGACAAGATCCAGCTTCTTTACAGCCGCGTTGAGAGTAGGCTTGCGGAACTGCGGAAGGCGAGAGCCGCCGTGACCGAGAAAGACAAGTTGGAAGTCGTTCAAAGCCTCATCCGCCAGCTTGGGCTTGTGGGAATGGTGACGGCGGAAACCGTTAAGACCGTGAACGATTTTGAGACCGAGGCGGGCTTTTTTGAGGAAGCGATAAAGTCATTCCATGAAAAGGAAACTGTGAATGCCGAAGCTTTGTCTGGTGTCAGGAGCAAGTTTGACAAAACCTATGTGCGCCTTG
>JACQQY010000112.1 GCA_016206825.1 Candidatus Omnitrophota bacterium | reverse complement strand
TTCCTGGGACCTTCCATCGGGAGAGAGTATGCGGCGGCCCTCGGTGTTTTGTGGCTGGGGCTCTTGTTTTTGCTGAGCGTCGTCGGAGGAGTGATTTATTTGTTAAGGCATGATTATCACGTGACGCTCGAAAGGACGCTCAAGGGATGAATCCAAGGCTTAAGAAGCTTTTCGACGCTTTTCCCAAGAACCGGATTGACGGGCTTTTGGTGAGCTCTTGGCCCAACGTGACTTACTTAAGCGGGTTTAAAGGAACGGAATCATGGGCGTTTGTTTCTCCGAAAGGCCTTTATTTGATCACGGATTCCCGGTACGCCGAGGAGGCCCGGGAAGAGGCAAAGGGGTTTCACGTCGTATTAAGGGATAAAAGAGGGGTCGCCGAAATCGTCAAGGATTTGGCAGGGAAAGGCCGGGTTCGGAGGATAGGTTTTGAGGCAGGCATCGTGACTTATGATTTTTACCGGCGGCTTGCGAAGACGGCGGGGGCCAAGAGGCTTACGGCGACTCGTGGACTTGTGGAGGAGTTGAGAGTGGTGAAGGATGCCTTTGAGACGGCCCAGATCCGGAAGTCGGCGGAGTTGGCTGTCAGGGGCTATCACTATATTCGGAAGGCCATCCGCCCGGGGATGAGCGAAAGAGACGCGCAAGGGCGGTTGGAGTACTATACGAAGACGCTTGGATCGGAAAAACCGGCCTTTGACCTCATTATCGCTTCCGGAGCGAGGTCGTCCATGCCCCATTGCCGGAGCGACGAGACGCCTATCCGGAAAGGGGGGCTCGTTCTTGTCGACATGGGGGTCGTTTACGGGGGTTATCACTCGGATTTGACCCGGCCCGTCTTTTTGGGTAAAATGACCTCTTTTCAGAAGAAAATCCACGACCTTGTTTGGCATGCCCAGAGACTTGGGATTGAAAAGGCCGGCCCCGGCGTTCCGGCGAAGGAAGTAGACCGGGTTTGCCGGAAGGTCATCGAGCAAGGCGGTCATGGGGATTTTTTTGGGCACGGAACCGGCCATGGGGTGGGTCTCGAGATCCACGAAGCGCCGACGGTTTCTTCCCGCAGTGAAACCCTATTGAAGCCAGGGATGGTCATCACGGTGGAGCCGGGGATTTATTTGCCGGGCCGGTTTGGGATTCGGATTGAGGATATGGTGTTGATTACGGAGAAGGGCCGGGAGGTCTTGACGAAAGGGTTGGAGCGGGAAAGGCGATGATTACCACCAGTCAGTTCAGCAGGGGACTTATCATCAAATACGAAGGCCAGCTTTTTGAGATTTTGGAGTTTCAATTGGTGAAGATGCAGCAGCGACAGCCGATCGTGCGAACGAAGCTCCGGAATATCAAGACGGGAAACGTGACGGAGCCGGCCTTCCGTTCGGGAGACAAGTTTGAAGAAATTTATTTGGATGAGAAACCGATCCAATACCTCTATCGGGACGGCGACCGTTTTTATTTTATGGATACCGAGTCTTATCATGAGGTGATTGTCAGCAAAGAGCTTTTGGGCGAGAAGGCCGGGTTCTTGAAGGAAAATTCCGAAGCGGCCGGCAAGTTCAGCGGGGAAGAGCTTCTCCTGGTCCAGCTTCCTTCTTCGGTCGCTTTGAAGGTGGCGCAAACGGAGCCGGGCATTCGAGGGGACACGGCAAAGGGCGGATCGAAGCCCGCCGTTTTGGAGACGGGGGTGACGATCAAGGTGCCGCTTTTTATCAATACCGGCGATGAGGTCAAGGTGGACACGCGGACGGGGGAGTATGTCGAAAGAGCTTAGCTCTTAGGGGGGCGGGGCATGAATGTCAAAGAGATTAAAGAAATGATTCAGCTCATGAACGAGAATAATCTCTCGGAGATCGAGCTGGAGAAAGAGGGATTGAAGATCCGGCTTAAAAAGAACCATTTAGGAGCGGTGGAGCAGGCGGTTTTTCCGGAGATCCGCCAGGGCGTTTCTTCTCAGGTTTTGCCGGCAGGCGAAGCGAAAGAGGCTTCGAAAACGGCCGCGCCGGCGGCCCAGCGGACGATTATCAAGTCTCCGATGGTGGGGACCTTTTACGCGGCTCCGGCTCCGGATGCGGCTCCGTTTGTTCAGGCGGGTTCTCCGGTGGAAGTCGGGCAGGTTATCTGCATTATCGAAGCGATGAAGCTCATGAACGAGATTAAAGCCGAGGTTCGAGGCAAGGTGGCCGAGATTTTGGTGAATAACGGCGACCCCGTTGAATTTGGCCAGCCTTTATTCGCTTTGGAATGACCTAACCTAGCCGCGTCATTCGAGTTAAATCTATGTTCTCCAAAATTCTGGTTGCCAACCGCGGGGAGATCGCCCTGCGCATTATCCGCGCATGCAAGGAGATCGGCATTCGAACGGTCGCCGTTTATTCTCAGGCCGACGCGGATTCACTGCACGTTCATTTGGCGGATGAGGCGGTGTGCATCGGAGCCGCCCCTTCGAGCCAAAGTTACCTGAATATCCCGGCTATCATCAGCGCCGCCGAAATCACGGACGTCGACGCGATTCATCCGGGATATGGTTTTCTCGCCGAGAACGCCCATTTTGCCGAAATTTGCGAGTCGTGTCAGATTAAATTTATCGGGCCGGGTTCCCAGGCGATCCGCGCCATGGGCGACAAGCTGGCCGCGCGGGAAACGATGCGGAAAGCGGGCATTCCCATCATTGCCGGCACGCAGGAAGCGGTCAAGGATAAAGAGGAGGCGCTTCGCATCGCCAAAAAGATCAAGTATCCCGTGATCATCAAAGCGACGGCGGGGGGAGGGGGGCGGGGCATGAGGGTGTGTCATAATGACATCCGTCTCGTGAGCGCCTTGATGACGGCCCAACAGGAGGCCGAGGCGGCCTTCGGCAATGCCAACGTTTACATCGAAAAGTATTTGGAAAAACCGAGGCACATCGAATTTCAAATTCTTGCCGACACTCATGGGCATATCGTTTACCTGTACGACAGGGACTGCACGATCCAAAGGCGCCATCAAAAGCTTCTGGAGGAGGCGCCTTCTCCCATTTTGGATTGGAAGATGAGAAAGAAGATGGGAGAGACCGCCGTGAAGGCGGCAAAGACCGTCAATTACGTCAATGCAGGGACCATCGAGTTTTTGCTGGATACGGACGGAAAGTTTTACTTTTTGGAGATGAACACCCGGATCCAGGTGGAGCATGGGCTGACGGAGCTCATCACCGGGATCGACATCGTCAAAGAACAGATCCGCATCGCGGCCGGAGAAAAGCTCTCCATCAAAAAGCAGGATAAAATTCCGATCAAAGGCCACGCCATCGAGTGCCGCATCAATGCCGAAGATCCCGCCAATAACTTTATCCCTTGTCCGGGGAAGATCGAACGGTTTATCGCGCCCGGCGGACCCGGCATTCGAATGGACACGCATGTTTATGCCGGTTACACGGTGCCGCCCTATTACGATTCGATGATCGCCAAACTCATGGTCTTCGGCCGTAACCGCGGAGAGGCGATCAGCATCATGCAAAGGGCGCTGGATGAATTCGTTTTGGAGCCGGTCAAAACGACCATTCCCCTGCATAAGGAGATTTTGAAAAATCCGCTTTTCAGACGCGCGCAGGTCTACACCGATTTTATCCAGCGGCTTTTGGGCGAATGGGAGAACAAACCGGCCGAGGGAAGCATTTTACAAGCGCTTGTGAGATAGGAGAAACGACATGAAGATCGGCATCTTGACGGGAGGGGGGGATTGTCCGGGGTTGAATCCCGTGATACGGGCGGTGGTTCGAACGGCCCTGCGCGAAGGCTTTCAGATGATCGGCATCCAGAACGGCTGGAAAGGACTTGTCGACAATGAAACAAAGCCATTGGACTTAAGCGCGGTGTCCGGCATTTTGCACCGCGGCGGCACGATTTTGGGGACGAGCCGCACCAATCCTTACAAGGACAAAGCGCTTTTGGACAAAGTCAGAGCCAACTACCGGACGCTTGGCCTGGATGCCCTGATTGCCATCGGGGGCGAGGATACGCTGGGGGTCGCCGCCCGTCTATTCCAGGAAGGGTTTAAGGTGGTGGGGGTGCCCAAGACGATCGACAATGATCTTTCGGGGACCGATTTTACTTTTGGGTTCGATACGGCGGTGAACATCGCCATGGAAGCGATCGACCGGCTTCACACCACGGCGGAGAGCCATCGCCGGATCATGGTGGTCGAGGTGATGGGCCGCCATGCGGGGTGGATCGCCCTTTATTCCGGGCTTGCGGGAGGGGCCGATCTTATTCTGATTCCCGAAACGCCGATTAAAATGGAGGAGGTCACGGCGGTGATCCGGAAGCGCCTTGAGCGGGGAAAAAATTTCAGCATCATCGTGGTGGCGGAAGGAGCTAAGTTTGACGGCGCGGAAGCGGTGCTTGGGACCAAACTCGATGAGTTCGGCCACGTGCGGCTCGGCGGGATCGGGGAGATGTTGGCGAACAAAATCGAGGAGACGACGGGTTTTGAGACGAGGGTGACGGTGTTGGGCCACATCCAGCGCGGGGGAAGCGCCACGGCGTTCGACCGTGTGTTGGGGACTCGTTTCGGCGCCAAGGCGGTGGAGCTTGTCAAAAACGGCCAGTTCGGCCAAATGGCGGCTTTAAAGGGCAATGAGATCACCGCGATTCCCATCGAGGCGGGGACCGGAAAGTTAAAGACCGTCGACCCGGCGTTTTATGAAATGGCGAGGAAGTTCTTCGGATGAGAGATAAAATTATCAAAGACATTCAAGACAGTATTGCCGCCAAAGAAGCTTTGCTTCAAACGCACGTGCCTTTGATCGAGAAAGCGGCCAGGCTTATCTTTGACTCGATCCGGAGAGGAAATAAGATTATCTTTTTCGGAAATGGAGGCTCCGCGAGCGACAGCCAGCATCTCGCCGCCGAATTCGTGGGGCGCTATGAAAGCGAAAGGAAAGGCCTCCCGGCCATCGCGTTAACCACCGACACTTCGATCTTGACGGCAGTGGGGAATGATTATGGTTTCGAGAAGATCTTTGAACGTCAGATCGAGGCTTTGGGAAAAGAAGGGGACGTGGCGGTCGGGATTTCCACGAGCGGCAATTCCCGGAACGTCCTCCTCGGCGTCCGAAAGGCGAAGGATTTGGGGCTGGCGACGATCGGCCTTTCTGGACGTTCCGGCGGAGAGCTCAAATCCCTGGTGGATTTGGTCCTTATCGCCCCTTCTCATAAGACATCGAGGATCCAGGAATCCCACATCCTTATCGGCCATATTATCTGTGAGCGTGTGGATGAGCTTTTACAAAAATGAGCCCGAAACTCAAGAGCCTTTCGGAATTGGTTCGTATTCTCAAGCGTGAGCGTTCTTCGGGAAAAAAGGTTGTTTTCACGAATGGGTGCTTTGACCTTTTGCACGTCGGGCACGTTCGTTACTTAAAGGAAGCGAAATCCCTGGGGGATATTTTGGTGGTGGGTTTGAACAGCGATGCGTCCGTTCGACGGCTCAAGGGGAAAGCAAGGCCCCTTGTTCCGCAAAGCGAACGGGCGGAGGTTTTGGGTTCTTTGGAGTGCGTGAATTATGTCGTCGTTTTTCGGGATTCCACGCCGGAGCGGTTGATACGGGCGATTTCGCCCCATTTTTTGGTGAAAGGGGGAGATTGGAATAAGGCTAAAATCGTTGGCCGGGAGTGGGTCGAATCGCACGGAGGGAAGGTGATGCCGCTTCGGCTTGTGTCGGGACGGTCGACATCCCGTTTGGCGGAGAAAATTCGTGAACAAGACGCAGCTTTTTAGGATTTTGGATGCGAATTTTAATCGTTCGCGGGAAGGCTTGAGGGTTTGTGAGGAGATCGCGCGGTTTGTGATGGGGGAAGGGGTTTTGAGCCGGGAGTTCAAAAGACTGCGGCATGCGATCGGCCGTGTTTTAACGGAGGGTCCTTCTCTTTCGCTTCGAGAGCTTCTTTCGGCAAGAGACGCGGAAGGCGACGTCGGCAAGGGGTTCAGCGTTTTGGAAAGAAAACGGGCCGGCTTTCCGGATTTGTTCTTGGCCAACGTTCAAAGGGCGAAGGAATCTCTGAGGGTTTTGGAAGAAACCTCCAAATGCGTGGAACCGCGCGCATCGGAAAAATTAAAAAGGATACGCTTTCGAGTTTATGCTCTTGAAAAGAAAACACTGCCGAAATTGGAAGCTCTATGTGATCACTGATCGCTTGGCCGCCGGGACGCGTTCTCTCGAAGAGGTCGTTCGGCAGGCTCTGGAAGGGGGAGCGGACGCCATTCAACTTCGGGATAAAAAGGCGCAGGATCGGGAGCTTGTCGGAATGGCAAAAAGGCTCCTTGTCGTGACTCGGCCCAAAGGGGCGCTTTTGATCGTTAATGACCGCATCCATGCGGCCAAGGAGGCCGGAGCGGACGGCGTTCACTTGGGCCAAACGGATGGAACCCTCGCCGCGGCGAGGGTTCTTTTGGGAGAGGAAGCGATTATCGGCCGCTCGACGCATAGTTTGGAGCAGGCTCTCGAAGCGGAAAAAGAAGGTTTTGATTATATCGGTCTCGGGCCTGTTTTTCCGACGCCCACCAAACCCGCCTGTGAGCCTATTGGTCTCGAGACGGTTCGGCTTGTGTCCCGGTCGGTGCGGATCCCGTTTGTGGCCATAGGAGGAATCGATCGAACGAACGTTCGGCAAGTTTACGAGGCAGGAGCGAAGGCGGTGGCGGTCGTGCGGGCGGTGATGGGGGCGGAGGATCCGGCGCAAGCGGCGCGTGAGCTTCTACTATGAAGAAGAATCGTATTCTAGCGGTGGGGTCGGTGGCGCTCGACAGCGTGAAGACGCCTTTTGGCGAGGTGACGAACGCCTTGGGAGGATCCGTTTCTTATTTTGCGGCGAGCGCCCGTTTTTTTTCGAAGGTGGCCCTCGTAGGCGTCGTTGGCAGGGATTTCCCCGAGAAATATTGGGATAAGATCCGGTCCTTGGGCGTGGACACGGCTTGCTTGGAGCGGAAAGAGGGGAAGACGTTTCATTGGCGTGGGTTCTATGGGGACGACTTGAATCATGCGAAGACGTTGAAGACGGAGCTCAACGTCTTTCAATCTTTTCGGCCTTGCATCCCCCGCGCTTACCGGTCGGATCGGTTTGTTTTTTTGGCGAACATCGATCCGGATATCCAGAGGGAAGTTTTGGGGCAGATGGGTCGTCCTCATCTCACGGCCTGTGATACAATGAACTATTGGATTGCCCATAAGCGGCCCAGTCTCATGAGCCTTTTGAAAAAGGTCCATGTTTTTCTTTGCAACGACGGGGAAGCCCGGGAGCTCTCGGGAGAACGCAGTTTGCTGAAAGCGGCCAAGTGGGTTCTGAGCCGCGGACCGTCGCTCTTGGTGATTAAGAAGGGCGAGCATGGAGTCTTGTGCTTCTCGAAAAACTTTACCTTTTTGGCGCCCGCGTTTTTGCTGGAAGACGTTTTCGATCCTACGGGGGCGGGAGATTCGTTTGCGGGCGGGTTTGTGGGCTATTTGGTTTCTTGCCGCCGTTTTTCGGAAAAGGCCGTCCGCAAGGCGATCGTTTACGGGAGCGTGCTCGCTTCGTACAACGTGGAGAGCTTTAGTCTCGATCGTTTAAGCCGCTTGAAACGCCCCGAAATCGAAAAGCGTTACCGGCAGTTTCGTGAGATGACGAGATTTTGAAAATCAGTACGGTGGAATCAAATCCCCCCCTGCCCCCTTTGAAATAAAAAGGGGGCGTTGGTCTAAAGAACGCCTTTACCCCCTTTTCTTTTTAAAGGGGGTAGGGGGGATTTAAACTGGGAGATTTAAACCCTTTTCCAGCGGGTGTAGTTCAGTGGTAGAATGAAAGCTTCCCAAGCTTTAGATGTGGGTTCGATTCCCATCACCCGCTCGTGTTTTGCTAGACATGTTCAGTGATCCGGTAGTTGGCGAGAATTTTTTTGGGCGTCAAGAGATCGTCGATCTCATCGTTAAAAGGGCTGATTCGTTAAAGGCCGGTTATCGGCAGAACGTCGCGATTATCGGCCATCAGCAGCTTGGAAAAACTTCCCTCCTCCGCCATTTTTTGCACCTTTACAAAGACCCGGGTATTCTTGCCATTTACGTTGAGATCAAGTTTCCATCCTTGGATTACTTTGTGGATCAGTTCGTCCGATCTCTCCTTTTTCGCTATCTGAGCGCAAGCGGAGAAGAACATTGTGGGGGCGCGGAAACGATGCCTTCGATGGAGTTGGAAGGGTTGGCCGCGCGCGCTTCCGCGGGGATTCCACAAACGGTTTCCCACATCCGGGAAATCGTCGAACTGCTCCGGCACCGCAAAGCGGAAGAGGCCTATTCCAGGCTTTTTGGGTTGACTTCCGTGGTTCGGGAAGAGACCGGCAAAAACTGCATCGTCATTTTGGATGAGTTTCACAAACTGGGAGAGCTGGGGATCAAGAACGCCTTTTCGGATTTCGGAAAAAAGATCATGATCCAAAAAGACACCCTGTACTTGGTTTCGAGCTCCTCGTTCGCGGCAAGCCAAAAAATTTTGGCCGAGAAGCTCACCCTGCTTTTTGGGAACTTTGAACGCATTTATCTCGAGCCCTTTGATTTTGAAACGGCGTTTCTTTTTCTCCAAAAGAAACTGGCGCCGGCGGGCGTGCCGGAAAATCTCCGGAATTTTTTGACCGCCTTCACCGACGGGCATCCCTTCTTTTTGGATGTGATCGCGGGTAAATTGAGAGAGCTGGTTCTTTTGAGGAATGAGCGGGAACTCTCGGGTGAAAGCGTCGCCGAAGCCTTTGCGAGGCTTTTCTTCGACGCGCAGGGCGTCCTGCATCAATTTTTTATGAAACTCCTTTCGCCTTGGGCGGGTTCGCGCGAAGGAAGAGACATGATCCTCCTATTGACGGAACTGGCGAAGGGCCGGAACAAACTGAAGGACCTGTGCCGGGTTCTGAATCGCAGCCGCCGCGAAGTCTCGAAGAAACTGGAAGAGCTGGTCGAACGGGAGATGATCTTGAAAACGGGCGTTTTCTACCGGTTTCACAACAGGATCTTCAAGTTTTGGTTAAAAGAGGTGTATGAACCCAAGGAGCTGACGCTCTTGGCGTCCTTGACTTCCGGTGATTTTTCGCTCCGCGTGAAGGGCATGATCGCGGAAGAGGAGTCCCTGATGAAGGTGGACGCCGTGGACCGGGTGTCAAAGCTTTTTTGTGAGTTTCGGAACGACATCATTGATTTAGGCGAGAAAAGGAGGTTGCTGCCCCATTTTACGGAAGTCACGGCCGGGGACGGCGGGGCGGTTCCGTCCGGAGGATCCAAGCGGATTTTAGCCAAAGGAAACGGCAGGTGCTGGATTTGTAAAGTGGTTGAGGAAAAAGCGACGGAGAGGGAAGTGATGGATTTGACGGCCGGTGAGGGGCAGTCCAAACGCCGCTTTTCCACGACGAAGGTGCTGGTCGCCTTAAAGGGTCTGGAGGATACCGCAAAGCTCCTCGCCAAGGAGAGAAAGGTATTGACTTTGGGGTTATCCAAGATCAATATGCTCATGGAGTTATACGGCAAGGCGCCCATTGTCCGATTGGGCCGGCAGGCAAAGGGACCGTGAGCGGTTTTTTTGTCCTTTCTTTGTTTTGACTTTTATTAGGGGAGACAAACCAGATGGAAAGATTATGGGCTCCGTGGCGGAGCCGGTTTATTTATCACTCGAAACTCAAAGGCTGTCTTTTTTGTCAAAAACCGAGGTCTCTTCGGGATCGGCGGAATCTGGTCATCGAGCGCGGCAAATATGTCTTCTCGATGTTGAATCTCTATCCTTACAATAACGGCCATTTCATGATCGCCCCGTACCGGCATATCGCCCATTTGACGCTTTTGACCTCCCGGGAATCCGGGGAGCTTTTTGAGATGTTGAAGCGCACTTTGAAGAAGTTGGATAGGGTTTTAAAGCCGCACGGTTATAATGTAGGTTTTAATATCGGGCGCGCCGGCGGCGCCGGGTACCACCGGCATATTCATTTGCATGGGGTGCCCCGTTGGCAGGGAGATACGAATTTCATGCCGGTTCTGAATGACACCAAGGTGATGATCGAATCTCTCGACGAGATGCGCAAGCGCCTGCTTTCCAAGAAAGGCTGATCCCGCGTGGATGCGATAACGGGAGTGGACCGAAACGTTTTGGAGGAAGAGGAGAAAAAGACGCTTGCTCCTTATGCCTTGAAAAGCGCCCGGAGCCGCGGGCGCGCTCACCCGGAGAAGGAGCATCTCTATCGGACGGCCTTTCAAAGGGACCGCGACCGCATCGTGCACTGCACCGCCTTTCGGCGTTTGGAGTACAAGACGCAGGTTTTCGTCAATCACGAAGGCGATTATTACCGGACGAGGCTGACTCATACTCTCGAGACCTGCCAGATTGCGAGGGTCATTGCGAAGGTTCTGCGGCTGAACGGCGATTTGGTGGAGGCCGTCACCTTGGCGCATGATTTGGGCCATACGCCTTTCGGCCATGCCGGGCAGGATGAGCTGAAAGAGCTCATGAAACAGCACGGAGGTTTCGATCATAATCTGCAAAGCCTTCGGATCGTGGATTATCTCGAGGAGCGCTATCCTCATTTCAGGGGTTTAAACCTCACGTATGAAACCCGTGTCGGACTTTTGAAGCATTCGGAGCTTGTCCCGGAAGCGGAGGCGCTGGGGATGGGCGCTTTTGTTCCGTTCGCTTCTCCTTTTCTGGAGGCTCAGGTGGCGGATGCGTCCGATGAGATCGCTTATGACAATCATGACATCGACGACGGTTTGACTTCCGGGCTCATTTCGGAATCGGATTTGGAAAAAGTTCGTTTATGGAAAGAGGTGAAAAGAACGCTCGTCCTCCCTCACGGCGTAAAACCCGAGGTCCGGCGATACCAGATTATCCGCGCTTTGATCAATCGGGAAGTGACCGATCTTGTCGGCCGGAGCCTGCGGAACATCGCGAAGCACGGCGTTCGGCGGCCGGAGGATGCGCAAAGGTTAAAAGGCCCGGTCATTGCCTTCAGCAGGGAGCTTGCGGAAAAACGCAATGAACTGCGGGAATTTCTGAAGGTAAAACTTTACCACCATTACCGGGTCGTTCGGATGAGCGACAAGGCAAGGCGTTTTATCCGCGCGATTTTTCAAATTTATCTGGCGAAGCCCGAACAGCTCCCCCCGGGGAGCCAAACGCGGATCGGATCGGAAGGCGTCCATCGGGTGATTTGCGATTATATTGCCGGAATGACGGACCGCTATGCCCAGGATGAGCATAAGCGGTTTTTTGAGCCTTTCGAAAGGGTGTGACATGGAAGCGGCGTCGGTGAGAGAATCGGCAAAAAACCCATTTGTTTCGGACAGGGAAATTTATGAAGAGCTTGTCCGCCATGAGGGTTTAAGGAAGCTCCGTCCTTTGTTCGATCCTCTGTTGGGACATGCCGTCTGGTGGATCGCGCCTCGCGCCGTCATCCAATCGAGATATTTCAATAACGTCATCGAGTCATCTTATGAGATTTGGCACGACCCAAGGCTCCGTAAAGTGGACTGGATGAAGCATCTCCCGCCGGCCCTTAAGGGAAAACACGTCAAATACACGACGCCTTATGAACTGCATCGGATCGGCGCCAGGTGGGACATCCATGTCCCGCTTTTGGCCCATGAGCGGGTGATCGGTTATGCGGGGCTCGTGGGGTTGAAAAGCGGCGTCTCCCATGAAGTCTTAAACGCTCTTACCGGGTATATTCGCCTTCTGCTTGACAACTGTTTCAAGGCGGAGGAGATTAACCGTTTGTCCGCGGCGATTCGCCCGCGCGCGATCGCCCTTTCAACCGTTCATACGGTTCACCGGATCATCAATTCCACGCTGAATCTCGACGAGCTTCTCACAAGGCTTGCGCATTTGACCACCCAGGTGATGCGCGCCAATCGCTGCGCCATTTATTTGGCGGAAAAGCCGTTGAAGCCGGCTTCGCCGTCCCGGAAGCAGAGAGGCCCAAAAACCGGCTGTCTTATTTGTAAAAGTCTTGTGGGGTACCCTAAGAAGAAAGAACGGGATTTTCGTATCGCCTTCGGCGGCGGCGTGGAAGGGCAGGTGGCTCAGACCGCTCAGATCGTCCGGCGGAAGAAATTTATCTGCGTTCCTCTTATCGACGAGGACGTGATCGGCGTCGTGAAAGTCTCGGACAAAAGAGACAAGAAGGAATTCGCTTATTTTGACCAGGAAATCTTGACGACGCTCGCGGAGGAAGCGGTGATCGCCATCAAGAACGCCGAGCTTTATGAGGAGCAGAAGAAGGTCACTTTGAGCACGATTCAGGCGCTCGCCGTCATTCTGGGCACACAGGTGCCTTCTGCGGCGTCTGCGGACGTCTTTTTGAAACTGGCCTTGGAGATCGCGCATGAGATGAAGTTAAGCGACGAAGACGTCCAGGCCCTTCATTACGCGACCCTTCTTAAGGAGACGGCCCGCGTCGGGATTCCTCCGGAAATTCTGCATAAACCGGCGAAGCTTACGGGAGAGGAGTACCGGCTTCTTCGGGAACACCCCATCAAGGGCGCGAAGATCGTGCAGTCCTTTCAAAGTTTAAGGCCGGTCGTGCCGATTATTTTGTATTCGAGGGAAAAATACGACGGCACGGGTTATCCCAAGGGTTTGAAGGGCGAAAAGATACCCGTTGGGGCGAGGATTCTTTCCGTGATCAATGCGTTCGAGGCCATTCTGATGGGGCGCCCCTATCGGGGCCGCCTGTCGCTGCGGGAGGCCTTGGACGAAATTCAAAGAAACAGCGGCACTCAGTTTGACCCCAAAGTGGTGGATGCTTTTGTCCATGTGGTCGAGCGGGAGGGATTTAAGCGGCTGTTAAAAAGCATCGGGATGGAAGGGTGATGAGAGCATGAAAAAAAGCGCGGGGCTTGCGGCGGCCTTCCTCCTGTTGTTCGGATTGGTTTACGGCGTTACACGGGGCCCATGGCTCGGCGGCGTGCTTTCTTGGTTCCTTCACCGGAAAACGGGGATAGAAGCGGGGTTTTTGAACGCGAGAGTGGAGGGCCTATCCCGGATCGGATTCCATTCCGCTTCTTTCCGGGAAAACGGCGGGAGGCTTCGGGCGCGGACGGGGCCGGGCGCTCTGCGTTTGGTGGATCCTTTTTGGGGTTCCGACAACCGGCGGAAGGTGGAGTGGTCTTTCCATCAAGCGGTGTTGTCGAAGGATCTCTATAAGAATTTGCCGGTCCTATCCCATGCCTTCGGCTATCTTTTTGAGGGCGCGGTCAAGGCTCATCAGGTCAAGGTCCTTCTCGTGGAAGGCCCTTCGTTTTTTTCCGTTCGTCTTCTCCAGTGCCTGTCTCCCGATTTTTCGATGAGAGGAGGCATCCGTTTCGAAGGGGGACGGTTCAAGAAAGCGCATTTTCTTCTATTCGGATCCGTTCGGGCGATCGATAAAGTTCCGGGCCAAATCCGTTCACGGATGATTTATTGGAATAAAAGCTGGGCAGGTTTTAGGGTGATCTTCTATCCTCATGAGGTGGTATGTATCGGACGAAAGGGGCCTCTTTTTCAAGTGGCATGGGAGCCCCGGAGAGTCTTTAAGCCGGTATGACAAAGGGTTATTCCCAAGAGACGCAAAGGGAGCTTTTTCAAGAGTTCGGCGGGGGATCGGAGAAGGAAGAGAAGCGTCTGCCGTTTGTCCAAAGGACCCAGCGGCCCATCCTGATCACGACTTCCGTGGAACAGATCGTGTTTGCGGGCATGGCATTGGTTCTCATCGGGTGCTTTGTGTTCTTTCTCGGGGTTTTGCGGGGCCGCTCTCTGCGGAAAGAGGAAACGGGCCTTGCGATAGAACGGGTGAGTCCCATTCCAAAGGCGCCGCCGCTTGCGCCGGTTTCCGTGCGGCCGGTTCCCCGAAGGGAGATTTTGGGTTATCGAGCCGCCGCGCCCGCCAAAGAAGCGAAAAAAAAGCGGATCAGAGTTCCAACGCTTCAGGAATCAAAGCCTTACACCCTGCAATTGGTAACCTATAAGAAAAAAGACTGGGCGGAGAAAGAGGCCGATAAACTGCGGGAGAAAGGATATTTGGTCACTATTATCCCGAGCGGCGATTATTACCAGGTATGCGTCGGTTATTATGCCAGTAAGGAGGAAGCGCAGAGAGATCTGAAGCTTTTCCGCTCGAAGTACAAGGACTGTTTTTTGAGGAGACACTCTTGATTGGGTAATGGGTCGTGGGGTGTGGGTAGTGGGTGGTGGATAACGAAAAAGCGCCAAAAGGTTTGATCTACAACCCACCACCCTTTCTATGTTTTTACAATAGGAGGAGGGAGTCATGTCTATTCATTCCAGTTTGCGCATCGTCAGAAAGGGGAGTCACCGGTCGGTCATCAAGCGGTTTGAGCGCCTGAAGGTTTTGAAAGAAAAAGGCCTGTGGAGCGAGGAGCGCTCGGTGCTGGGTCTTCCTAAGGTGAAGATGCAGAAGTTGAAAATCAAGAAAGAGAAAGCGGCGGCTGAGGCGAAGACGGTTGCCGCTCCGGCGAAGGCGCCGGAAGCAAAGCCTGAAGGAGCCAAGGCGGAAAAGAAGTAACCATTGAGGTGAGAGATGGAGACGGTGTCGTTTGAGGATTTCAAAAAGATAGAGCTTAAAACGGCGAAGGTCGTTGAGGTGGAAGAAATCCCGGGAGCGGATAAGCTTTGGAAGCTGGTGATCGACACGGGCGCCGGGAAGAAAACCATCGTGGCGGGGATTAAAACCGCTTATTCCCAAGAATCCCTTCTGGGAAAAAACATCATCGTGGTGAACAACCTCGCGCCGGCGGCCATTCGGGGCGTCGAATCTCACGGGATGCTTTTGGCGGCAAAGGACGGCGGCGTTCTTTCTTTGGTCACGCCGGATAAAGAATTGCCTCCGGGGAGCGTGGTCAGCTGATGCGCACCCTCCGCGTGTCTTTGAAGGAAAGGTCTTATGAGATTTTGGTGGGGGAGGGGCTTCTTTCTCATGTCGGGGGCCTCATCCGATCCCTTCGGCTGAAACAAACCAAGGTTTTGCTCGTTACCCAGACGGAACTTTTATCTTACGGTCGAAACGTCGTTTTGCCTTCTCTTCTCAAAGAGAAGCTGGAGAGTTCTTTTTTTGTGGTTCCGCCGGGGAAGAGTTCCGAACAGGCCAAGTCGTGGAGCGTCGTTTCCAAGCTCGTGAGAGCCATGGCGGCGGAGGAAGGCCGGAACCACGCCTTATTTCTGGCGGCCTTGGGCGGGGGAGTCATCGGAGATTTGACGGGTTTTACCGCTTCCATTTACCGCCGGGGGGTTCCTTACGTTCAAATCCCGACGACGCTCACGGCTCAGGTGGATTCGGCGATCGGCGGAAAGACGGCGATCGATCTCCCCGAGGCCAAGAATTTATTGGGCACCATTTTCCAGCCGTCGCTCGTCTTGAGCGACATTTCCGTTTTGGAGAGTTTGCCGGACCGCCATTGGAGCGATGGTTTCGCCGAGGTCATTAAATACGGCGTGATTCAGGATCCCTCTTTGTTTCTCCTTTTGGAGAAAAGCGGTCTGGGCAGGATGAGGCGGGATGGAGGGCTTTTGGAAAAAGTGGTGTGTGACTGCGCCCGGATCAAAGCCAAAATCGTGGAGGTTGACGAGTGGGACAAGAAGGGAAAACGCGCGATCTTGAACTTCGGGCATACGGTCGGCCATGCGATTGAGGCGGCTTCCGGGTATACCCGGCGGTATACGCATGGGGAAGCTGTGGCTGTCGGGATGCTGGCGGCGTGCGACATGGCTCTCCAATTGGGGATATTGAAAGAAAAGAATCTCCGTGAGCGGCTGGAAAGGACGCTCCTGAGATACGGCCTGCCGGTTTTTTACAAAGGTTTGGAAGAAGAGCCGCTTCTGAAGGCCATGGGTTATGATAAGAAAATGGAGGGCGGCAAAAATCGTTTTGTCCTGCCGGTCAGCCTCGGAAAAGTTGTGGTGACAAAAGACGTGCCTCTTTCGGTCATTCGGGAGGCCCTGAGAAAGAGACGGGCTTAGATGGTTGAGCTTTCTGCTCTGCCTAACGGCATTCGCGTCGTGACCGCTCCGCTCAAAGAGCGGAAATCGGCGGCGCTGGGCTTATGGGTTCATACGGGCGGCAGGGATGAGGAGCCTTCCAAAAGCGGCATTTCTCATTTCCTGGAGCATCTGGTTTTTAAAGGAACCAAAACCAGAAGCGCCGACCAAATCAAAGAGGCGGTGGAGGGAGTGGGCGGGAGTTTGAACGCTTTTACCTCGGAAGAGTACACGTGTTTTTTGGCAAAATCTTCGCAAGAATATTTCGAGAAGGTCTTCGGCGTTCTCTCCGACATGGTGCTCAACGCCGCCTTAAGAAAACGGGATTTGGAAAAAGAGCGGACGGTCATCATGGAAGAAATCAAGATGACCCAGGATCAGCCGTCTCAATACGTGGATGAGCTTTTGACGGAGCTCCTTTGGCCGGGGCATGCCCTTGGCCGGCCCTTGGCGGGCACCTTGGAAACGGTCGGCGGGTTGACTCAGGAAAATTTAAAAAGCTACCGCGATGACCATTACCAGCCGGATTTCATCACGGTAGCCGCGAGCGGGGCCCTTTCTCACAGGCGGGTCCTTCGGGCGGCCGGATCTCATTTCATAAAAAAGGCAAGCCAACGCCAAAAGACGGCGAGCCTTTTCAAAAACCGTCAGACCGAGCCGCGGCTCAAGTGGTTTCACAAGAAGACCGAACAAACTCATCTGGCCCTGGGGATCCATAGCTTTCCCAAGGACCATGAGGATGTCTATGCGCTGGACATTTTGAGCGTGCTCTTGGGCGGCAACATGTCTTCAAGGCTTTTCAATGAAGTGAGAGAAAAGCGGGGTCTCGCCTACGAGATCGGAACGGCGGTGCGGAAGTTTCAGGAGACCGGGGCTTTTATCGTCGGGGCGGGCATCGATAACCGGAAGGTCCACGAGGCGGTGAAGGTCATTTTAAAAGAACTGCGCCGCACGACCCGTGAGCTCGTCGGAAAAGAGGAACTCAAAAGAACCAAGGAGTTTTATCTCGGACAACTCGACCTGGCTCTCGAAAACAGCCTTGACCGGATGCTTTGGGTGGGAGACAGTCTCGTGACTTTGGGCAGGATCCGCGCTCCCCGAGAGGTGGCCCGGCGCGTCGGAAAAGTGACGGCGGAGGATATCCGGCGGGTGGCCCGGAAAATTTTTGAAACCCGTTCCCTCAATTTAGCGGCAATCGGCCCGCTTGATGATAAAAAAGCCAGGCGTTTCAAGGAGCTCTTGTCTTTCTAAGTGGCACAGGCCTTCCGTCTTTTCAGAATTTTCGAAATCGACATCAAAATCCACGTCAGCTTTTTTCTCCTTCCGCTTTTTTTCGGATTTTTTTACTCGGCGCACTACGGATGGGCGGTGGGTTTGCGCGCGGCGTGCCTGGTGTTTCTTGTCTTCGCCTGTATCCTCGCTCATGAGTTGGCCCACAGCCTGAAAGCCAAGAAACTGGGCATCGCGGTCCCCGAAATCACCCTTTATCTCATCGGGGGAGTGGCCAGCATGCAGAGTATTCCCCGCGAACCCTGGAAGGAATTTTGGATCTCGGTGGTGGGCCCTCTCTTCAATTTCGTTTTGGCCCTCGTGCTTTTTTTCCCTCTTTATTGGACGATCGGCAAAGAAAACCTGTTTTCGCCGGGCCTTGCCTCTTGGCCCCAGATGCTCGCGAACGTCTTTTGGATCAATCCCATCCTGGCCGTTTTTAATTTGATACCCGCTTTCCCCATGGACGGCGGGAGGATCCTGCGGTCGCTTCTGGCCGTCCGCATGAATTATCTCAAGGCGACGCAAATTTCTGCGTTCCTCGGGCGCCTTTTTGCTATACTATTTCTTTTTATGGGGATTTGGATGCGGCATTGGATGCTGATCTTGATCGCCCTTTTCATTTACTTTTCGGCTTCCGGAGAAGAAAGGCGGGTTTGGTATGAAGAGTCCCATCGGCGGGTCTCCCCTTAAAATCGCCCCCTCGCTTTTGGCGGCGGATTTCACGAAACTGGCTTCGGAAGTCCGGAGAGTGGAAGAAGCGGGATGCGACCTGCTGCACATCGACGTGATGGACGGCCATTTTGTTCCGAACATCACCGTGGGTCCTTTTATCGTGCAGGCCGTCCGGCGCGTGACGAAGCTTCCGCTGGACGCGCACTTGATGATCGAGGCGCCCCAACGTCACCTTGAAAGTTTCGTCAAGGCCGGCGCCGACCACGTGACGGTTCATGCCGAGGCGTGCGGGGATCGTTTGCAGGAAGTGATTCGGCAAATTCATTCGCTTCGCGTTTCTTGCGGCGTCTCCTTGAAACCCGAGACGCCCGTATCCGTGATCAAGGATTATTTGAACGAAATAGATAAGGTGCTTCTCATGACCGTGAATCCCGGTTTCGGGGGACAGGCGTTTATGCCCCAGGTTCTCGCCAAAATAAGGGAGCTGAGGGCGGGTTTTTTGCGCGACATTGAGGTGGACGGGGGAATTAACCGCAAGACGGCCCGGGAGGCCGTTGCGGCTGGGGCCAACGTCCTTGTGGCCGGCACGGCCATTTTTGGCAGTCCGGACGTGAAGGCTGCCATTCAAGCCTTAAGGGGTGTTTGACATGACATCGGTGATCCATTTTGGAACGGATGGTTGGCGGGCTTTGATGGGGAAGGATTTTACCTTTGAGAACGTGGAGCGGGTGGCGCAGGCCTTCGGCGATTATCTCCATGAGCGGTTTGCTCAAACCGCGCGCAAGGAGGAGCCGAAAGTCGCCATTGGTTTTGACCGGCGCAAAGACTCCGAGAATTTTGCGAGAACCTTCGCGGAGGTTTTGATCGCCAACGGCCTTCAGGTTTTTCTTTCGGACGTTCCTTGTCCCACCCCTGCGGTCAGTTACGCCGTTGTGAATGGCCGGTTGGATGCGGGCGTGGTGATCACCGCCAGCCACAATCCCCCCGATTACAACGGCATCAAGATTAAAACGGATTTCGGAGGATCGGCCGACCGGTCGATTACCGATGCCATCGAGGCGCTTATCGGGAAAAAGGGAGTTTTGAAGAAGCCGTCTTCCGTGGACAATCCCAGAAGGGACCCCATGAACGAGAGGTATCTGACTTTCCTTAAAAGTTACGTGAATCTCGAAGCGATCAAGGCGTCGCCTTACCGGATCCTCGTTGATTCGATGCATGGGGTGGGAGCCAGGCACTTGGAGCAAATCCTCGAGGGCGGCCGGATACAGGTTCACACGATTCGAAGCGGGAAGGATGAGGCGTTCGGAGGAGTAAATCCCGAGCCGATCCCGCAAAACATGGCTGTGACGATGGAGATGATGAAAAGCCTCCGTTTTGATTTGGCGGTGGTGACCGATGGGGACGGCGACCGGATTGGAGCGGCGAGGCCCGGGGGAGAATTTGTGTCGCCGGGAACGATTCTCTCTCTTATTTTGCTTCACCTGGCGCAGGACCTGGGGAGAAAAGGCAGTGTCGTGACGACCATTTCCAACACGGCTCTTATTTATAAGGTAGCCCGGAAACTGGGCCTCGCGGTTCACGAGACGCCCGTGGGATTCAAATACGTTTGTGAGATCATGCGGCGGGAGAACGTCTTGATCGGAGGGGAGGAATCGGGCGGAATCGGGTTCCAAAATTATCTTTATGAGCGGGACGGGATGCTTTCGGCGCTTTTGCTCATGGAGATGATGGCGATGAGAAAGCGGAGTTTTGAGGAGATTCTAAAAAGCGTCGAAAGCGAGTTCGGCAAACGGCACTACGTGCGCTCCGACATCCATTATCCGCAGGAACTCAAGCCCAAACTCTTCCGGCATCTTTCCTCGAGCCCGCCCCTCGAGTTTTGCGGGAAAAAAGTGATAGAGGTGAAGTCGAACGACGGCATGAAGTTCCTGTTTGAGGACGACGCCTGGCTTTTATTCCGACTCTCCGGCACGGAGCCGCTTTTGAGGATTTATGCCGAAGCGCTTTCCCGGGAGCTTGCCGAAGCCTTTGTCCGCGAGGGAGAGAAGCTCGCCTTTAGCTTGCCTTCCGCGACTCCTTCAGCATGACTTTCTTCTTGGAATTTGGAAAATGAAACAGGACCCTATCCGGAATTTTTCCATCATCGCCCATATCGACCATGGGAAATCGACGCTGGCCGACCGCATCCTGGAAATCACGGGCGCCATCGACAAGCGGACTTTCCACGAACAGCTTTTGGACGACATGGATCTGGAGAAGGAAAGGGGGATCACCATCAAGGCGAGCGCCGTCAAGATCCGGTATTCGGCGAAAGACGGACAGGCCTATGTCCTCAACCTCATCGATACGCCGGGACACGTGGATTTTTCGTTTGAAGTTTCAAAAAGCCTGCGGGCCTGTGAAGGCGCTTTGCTCCTGGTGGATGCGACGCAGGGCGTCGAAGCGCAAACCGTGGCCAATCTCTTTCTGGCCCTTGAACATCACTTAACCATTGTCCCCGTGATCAATAAGATCGACTTGAGCACCGCCGAGCCTGAAAAAGTGAAAAGACAGATTCACAACATTCTCGGCATCGATGAAAAAGACATTCTCCCGGTCAGCGCCAAGCTTGGGCTGGGCGTTGTCGACGTTTTGGAGCGCATCGTGCAAAAGGTTCCGCCTCCCGCAGGCAGTCCCGATGAACCCTTGCAGGCGCTTGTCTTTGATTCCAATTTTGACGTTTATCGCGGAGTGATTATTTATGTCCGGGTGTTTAACGGCGCGCTCAAGAAAGGGATGAAGATTCGGATGATGGCAAGCGGCCGGGAATACCAGGTGCTGGAGACGGGCGTTCTGACTCCGAAACTGGCTCCTTGTGATCTTCTGGACTGCGGGGAGGTCGGTTATATCACCTGCAACATCCGCTCCGCCAAGGAAGTGGAAAACGGGGACACCCTCACCGGCGCGGCGCGCCCGGCGGAGGCGGCTTTACCGGGTTATAAGAAAGTCAAACCTCTTGTTTTCGCGGGCATCTATCCGGTGAATTCCAAAGATTTTGGGACTCTCAAGGATGCGATGGAGAAGCTCCAGTTGAGCGACGCCTCTTTTGTATATGAAGTCGAAAGCTCGGCTTCCGTCGGTTTTGGTTTTCGCTGCGGCTTTTTGGGACTGCTTCACATGGAGATTGTCCAGGAGCGGCTGGAGAGAGAGTATGACCAGAACCTCGTGGTGACGACCCCGAGCGTGGTCTACAAGGTTCGAAAGACGAACGGTGAAGTCGTGGAAGTGGAAAACCCGTCCAAGATGCCGGACCTAAGTCAAATCGATGCGATCCTGGAGCCGTTTGTGGAGGCAACCGTCATCATCCCCCCTTCTTCCATGGGAGCCGTTTTGGAGTTTTGCGAACAGCGGCGCGGCACCTACCGTTCGACGGATTACTTGAGCGAAGATCGGGCCAAGATCCTCTATGAGTTTCCTCTGTCGGAGATCATTGTGGATTTTTATGATCGAATCAAGTCCGTGACGAAAGGATACGGGTCTCTCGATTATGAATATAAGGGCCACCGGGAGAGCGACCTGGTGAAGATGGACATTCTCATCAATTCCGAGGTCTGCGATTCGTTCAGCTCGATCGTTCACCGGGATAAGGCCCATCACAAGGGAAAGGCGCTTTGCGAGAAGTTGAAGGAGCTTATTCCGCGCCAGCTTTTTGAAGTCGCTCTTCAAGCGTCCGTCGGGGGCAAAATCATCGCGCGGGAGAGCATCAGGCCCCTGGGAAAGAACGTAACCAGCAAGTGTTACGGAGGCGACATCACGCGCAAGCGCAAGCTCTGGGAAAAACAAAAGGAAGGCAAAAAGCGGATGAAGCAGTTTGGAAGGGTGGAAATTCCTCAAGAGGCTTTTCTTGCCGCGCTCAAGGTGGAGTAAAAATGGGACAAACAAAAGATGGTTCGACAAGCTCACCACAAGAAAGACGGCGGGTTTGGGACAAGGAGAGGCTGAAAACGGAGGCGAAAGAATGGGGCCAGTCGCTCGTCATCGCCTTGATTTTGACGCTCGTCATCCGCACCTACGTCATCCAGGCCTTTAAGATCCCTTCGGGTTCCATGCGCCCTACTTTAATGGAGGGCGATAAGCTTTTTGTGAACAAGTTCATCTACCGTTTCCAGCCGCCCAAAAGGGGCGACATCATTGTTTTCAAGTATCCGGTCGACAGGAAGAAAGATTTTATCAAGCGCCTCACGGCTTTTGAAGGAGAAACGGTTGAGATTCGTGACGGGAAAATTTATGTCGACGGAAGCGTTTTGGATGATCCCGAAACCTTCGGCAGGTTTTATTATTATAACCACGAGCCGTACGGCGGCCCCGATGAGAAGATCGCGGTGCCCAAGGGCTCTTACTACGTTTTGGGGGATAACAGCGCCAATTCGACGGACAGCCGTTTTTGGGGATTCATCCCTAAAAAGTACTTGCTGGGAAAAGCGATTTTTCGATGGTGGCCGCCGCGGCGGATGGGGAAGCTATGAATAGCGCCAATCAACTGACCCTTTTGCGTCTGCTTCTGGCGCCTCTCTTTGTGATTTTGCTCTTATACGCCTCGCCCGACAGGCCTTTTCTCCGGGGAGCGGCGCTCGCCGTTTTTGTGGCCGCGTGCTTGACGGACGGTCTCGACGGGTACCTCGCCCGCAGATGGAACCAAAAAACGACGTTGGGCAGTTACGTGGACCCGCTGGCCGATAAACTGCTTTTGACGAGCGGCTTCGTGAGCCTCTCGTTTATGGGGCATCTCCCTCCTTCCATGCATATCCCCGCATGGGTCACCATCCCGGTCATCTCGAGGGACGTGTTGATTCTGACGGGATCGCTCCTTATTTTTATTCTGACGGGGACCCTCAAGGCGGAGCCTCTTTTCGTGGGGAAGCTCACGACGGTTTCTCAGATGGCCACGCTTTTTTTGGCGCTCCTGGCGGCGCCCTTGCCGCTTAAGACCTTTTTTTTCGCGGCCACGGTCATCCTGACGATTTTGTCCGGCGTTCGGTATTTGCAAATGGGCGCCCAACTGGCTCAGGCTTCGCAGAAGTGACACTCCCCCTTGACAGGGGGAGGAGGGGTTCTCGCTTAAAATCCAAAAGGGGGATCAGGTGGTTTTTGTCGTATTTGGAGTGACGGCGTTCTTGTTGGGTTCTATTCCTACGGCTTATCTTGCGGCTAAATGGGCGAAAGGCGTGGATATCCGCCGGTATGGGAGCGGGAACGTGGGGGCCACGAACGCTCTTCGGGTCGTGGGAAAAGGGGCAGGGATCTTGGTTCTGTTGGTGGATTTTTTGAAGGGTTTTGCGCCTGTTTTTATGGCGCCGTTTATCCTGGAAGGTTCTGCTGTCTCAAAAGACTGGATTCCGTGGTTTGGTTTTTTCCCCATTCTGGGTCACATTTTTTCGCCGTTTATGGGCTTCAAAGGAGGAAAGGGGATCGCCACCGGATCGGGGGTGCTTTGCGCGCTTTATCCCATTCTATTTTTAGGGGTTCTTGTCGTTTGGGCGGCGGTTTTTGCAGGAACGAGGATTGTTTCAGTAAGTTCTATGGTATCGGTCGTGACGCTTGCGGCTTTAGGGTTTTTCTTTCGCTTGCCATGGCAGAGCCGGCTTTTTTTTATGGGCGTAGTTGGCCTTACTTTGTGGACCCACCGGGAAAACATCAAGCGTCTCTTAAAAGGAGAGGAGCACCGATTTGTTAGTCGATGAAACTTTTTGGATGTTGATTTGCATACAGAATGATGGTTATGTATACTTAACGTAAGGTCAGCATTTTATTTAAATGGCTTATGCAATACTTTTAATGGTAATAAGATTCTGTGAGAGGTGGAAAGGGGGGCTTCCGATGCGGGAAATTTTCATTAAAACCTCAACCTCCGACAATCATAAGCGCAAGAACTTGTCCATCGTCGAGGTGATCAATCAAAATGGGATTATCGCGAAGGCGGAAAAGCGATATTCCTATTACGTTGCCGAGCAGAGCCCTTTTCAAGATACCGAAAATCTCCAACAGGTATTTCAGGGCGAACCTTTCGCGCCTACCCGTAAAGACCGCCACGTATCCATTAAAAAGATTTTTGACCGCAAGAGCGGCATCGGACAGATGATTTATCGCGTCATCGGAAGTTTTTACGTCGTTCAAAACCTTCACTTATTCGCCGTCGTTTTCATGCACAGCATCCGCTTCGATCTGTTTCCCGACGCCCTCGCCAAACATAAATTTTGATTGGTTGAGATACCCAGTTGTCCAAACGGCGGTGAGGTTGACTCCTGCTGGGAGATCGAGTATAGTGATGATTTTCAGCGGGAGGTTTTGGGGTGTGTAAAGAGTTTTTGGGTTCGTCCGTTGGCCGGAAGGCGGTTGTGGGGGTTACCGGCTTTATTTTGTTCGGCTTTGTGGTGGTTCATACGCTGGGGAACCTCCAGATTTTCCTCGGGCGGGACCCCTTGAACGCTTACGCCTATAAACTGCAAAGTTTGCCGTGGCTTCTTTGGCCTGCGCGGGTCTTTTTACTTGCCGTTCTTCTGGTTCATCTCTGGATTTCTCTGTGGCTTGCCGTCGAAAACAGGCGCGCTCGTCCCACGCCTTACGTTTTCAAAGATACCGTCCAAGCGACTTTGGCTTCCCGCACCATGGTGATGACAGGGCTCATCATTCTTCTTTTCATCGTGTATCATCTTCTGCACTTCACCTTTGGCGCGACGAACCCTGAGTTTTTTCATCTGACCGATGCGAAGGGCAGGCATGACGTTTATGCGATGGTGGTTTTGAGTTATCGGAATTACTGGATTTCCGGAACGTATCTTCTCGCCATGTTTTTTCTTTGCCTCCACTTGAGTCACGGGGTGTCCAGCATTCCTCAGTCGCTGGGGTGGAATGACGAGAGGTGGGATCCTTTGTTTAAGTGGGCGGGAAGGGCGGCCGCTCTCGTTATTTTTATGGGAAACAGCTCCATGCCGCTTGCGGCGGTAGTGGGGATTCTTAAATAGTTTTTTGGAGCGGAGAAGATGGCCGAAGCATTAGATGCAAAAACGCCTTCGGGGCCGTTGGAGGCGAAGTGGGACAAGCGGCGCTTTGAGTTGAAGCTCGTGAACCCTGCCAATAAGCGCAAGTTTGAAATCATCGTGGTGGGGACGGGACTTGCGGGCGCTTCGGCGGCGGCCTCCTTGGCGGAGCTGGGTTACGGCGTCAGGGTTTTTTGTTTTCAGGACAGCCCCCGGCGCGCTCACAGCATTGCGGCTCAGGGCGGGATCAACGCGGCCAAGAATTACCAAAACGACGGCGACAGCGTTTGGCGCCTATTTTATGACACGGTGAAAGGCGGCGATTTCCGGTCTCGTGAGGCGAACGTGTATCGCCTCGCTCAAATAAGCTCGGGCATCATCGACCAGTGCGCCGCGCAGGGCGTTCCTTTCGCGAGGGAATACGGCGGGCATTTGGCGAACCGTTCGTTTGGGGGCGCTCAGGTTTCAAGAACGTTCTATGCCCAGGGACAAACGGGGCAGCAGCTCCTTTTGGGGGCTTACCAGGCCCTGTGCCGCCAGATCGCGCTTGGACGCGTCGAGATGCGTCCACGCGCCGAGATGCTGGATCTGGTGACGGTGAACGGTCACGCGAAAGGCATCGTCGTCCGCGATTTGGTCACGGGAAAGATCGTCTCTTATTCCGCGGACGCGGTGGTGCTGGCCACGGGGGGCTATGCGAACGTTTTTTATCTTTCAACCAACGCGAAAGGCTGTAACGTCACCGCCATTTACCGCGCTTATAAAAAGGGCGCTTTCTTTGCGAATCCTTGTTTCACTCAAATCCATCCGACTTGCATTCCCGTTACCGGGGAGTATCAGTCGAAACTGACCTTGATGTCGGAGTCCCTGCGGAATGACGGGCGGGTGTGGGTTCCAAGGGTCAAGGGAGACAAGAGATCTCCTCACGAGATTCCCGAAGCGGAGAGGGATTATTTTTTGGAAAGAAAGTACCCGAGCTTCGGCAATCTTGCTCCGCGGGATATTGCTTCGCGAAGCGCGAAGGAGGTTTGCGAAGAAGGAAAGGGCGTGGGCAAATCGGGCAGAGGAGTCTATCTTGATTTTGCCGAGGCGATCCGGCAGGTTGGGGCGGAAGGGATTCGGGAGCGTTATGGGAACCTTTTTGACATGTACGCGAAGATCACGGCGGAGAATCCTTATCAGACGCCCATGAGGATTTATCCCGCCGCTCATTACACCATGGGGGGGCTGTGGGTGGATTATCACTTGATGAGCAATCTGCCCGGCCTTTTCGTGATCGGCGAGGCCAATTTTTCGGATCACGGGGCGAACCGCTTGGGGGCGAGCGCCCTCATGCAGGGGCTTGCGGATGGTTATTTTATTTTGCCTTATACGATCGGGGATTATTTGGCCTCAACGGGCAAGCGGAAGCCGGAGACGGATCACCCCGAATTCAAAAAAGCGGAAGAAGAGGCGGGCGGCCGGATCAGGAAGCTTTTGGCGGTCAAGGGCAAACGCACGGTCGATTCGTTTCACCGGCAGCTTGGAGCGTTGATGTGGGAAACCTGCGGGATGTCACGGAACGAGGCGGGGTTAAAGAAGGCGCTTCAAGAGATACCGGTTTTGCGTGAGGAGTTTTGGAAGAACGTCAAAGTGTTGGGGGAGGGGGCCCAGCTCAATCAGGCGCTGGAGCATGCCGGCCGTGCCGCTGATTTTCTTGAGTTTGCGGAGATCCTATGCCATGATGCTTTGCATCGCCGGGAGTCGTGCGGAGGGCATTTTCGACAAGAGCATCAAACGGCCGAAGGCGAGGCGCTAAGGGATGACGAGAATTTTTGTTACGCGGCGGCGTGGGAGTTTCAGGGAATAGGCAGGCCGCCGGTCCTGCATCAAGAGCCGCTCGCGTTCGAACACGTGAAGCTGTCGCAAAGGAGTTATCGGTAGGGGCGGACCTATGCGTCCGCCCTTTTGGTGGAGCGAAGCATGAACTTTCGTTTAAAGATCTGGCGTCAACGAAGCGCGGAAGACAGGGGGAGAATGGCGGAGTACCCTGTGAAAGATGTCAGCCCCGACATGTCTTTTTTGGAGATGTTGGACGTTTTGAATGAGGATCTCACGCAAAAAGGCGAGGAGCCGCTTGCCTTTGAGCATGATTGCCGGGAGGGGATTTGCGGGGCCTGTTCGCTCATGATCAACGGCATTGCTCACGGGCCGGAGAGGGCAGCCACCGCCTGCCAGCTTCACATGCGTCATTTTAAGGACGGGGATACGCTCACCGTGGAGCCCTGGCGGGCCAAGGCGTTTCCCGTCCTTAGGGATTTGGTGGTTGACCGGAGCGCCTTGGATCGGATCGTTCAGGCCGGCGGGTTTATCTCCGTGAATACGGGAAGCGCCCCGGAGGCGAACGGCCTTTTGATTTCCAAAGAGACGTCCGAGAAGGCGATGGAGGCGGCGGCGTGCATCGGCTGTGGGGCGTGCGTGGCGTCTTGCAAAAACGCTTCGGCGATGCTTTTTACAGCGGCGAAAGTTTCGCATTTGGCGCTGCTTCCCCAGGGACAACCCGAACGGGCGGCGCGCGTCAAAAAGATGATCGCCCGGATGGACGAGGAGGGTTTCGGCAATTGCACGAACCAATATGAATGCGAGGCCGTCTGCCCCAAAGAGATCAGCGTGTCGTTTATCGCCAGGATGAATCGGGAGTATTTGAAAGCGCAATCAACCTAGGAGGATCGATGGACGAAAAAACGAGCGGTTCTTCTCGTATTCCGGGCAGTGTGATCTTTGTGGCTATTCTTAATTTCTTGTCAGCGGCTCTTTTTCTGCTCTTGATTTTAGGCGCCATAGGGGCTCTCGTTTTTGGGAACTTCGTCGGCGTTTACGAATACTTCCTGCGCCAGGTGAGCGAGCGTTATCCCCAAATCAACATTTCTTTTGGTCTCAATTTCCTTTTTGGATTGGTCCTGGCAGTCGGGCTTCTTTTCTTTACGTTGTTCCTTTTCATCGGGGCGGGTCTTTTGAAAGGGAAAAGGATCGCATGGTATTTGCAGATCGTTTCGAGCGTCCTGGGTCTTTTTAATTATCCTTTGGGGACGGTTTTAAGCGCGGCGATCCTTGTCTTTTTCTTCCAGAACTCCGTCCGAAGCTTCTTTAAGGTGTAGCATGCCCCTCGTAAAAGCAAAAATCCGCGCGGGGCACAGTCCCGATCCCGATGACGCTTTCATGTTCTACGCCCTCTCTCACCGGAAGATCGACACGGGCGGCATTACCTTCGCGCACGTCATCGAAGACATCGAACGCTTGAATGCGCGCGCGTTCCGCTCGGAGCTCGAGGTCACGGCTCTCTCCGCTTTTACTTTTTTTCAAGTGGCCGACAAGTATGCGCTCATGCCCTGCGGGGCCAGTATCGGGCGAAACTACGGTCCGATCCTCATCGCCAAAGATTCTGTTTATCCCAAAGAGCTTGAAGGAAAAAAGATCGCGGTGCCTGGTCTCCACACCACGGCGTATCTCGTCTTGAGGTTATTTTTGGGGAATTTCCGGGAGGTCGTCGTGCCGTTTGACCGGATCATGGAGGCCGTTGCCAAAAAAGAGGCGGATGCCGGTCTTTTGATTCACGAAGGGCAGTTGACCTATGGGCAGGCGGGTTTTAAGAAAGTGGCGGATTTGGGCGAGTGGTTTTATGAACGGACGAAACTGCCCCTTCCTCTGGGGGTCGATGCGATCCGGAAAAATTTGGGGCGCGACGTGATGAGGAAGGTGACCAAAATCTTAAGAATGAGCGTGGAATACGCTTTGAAACACCGCTTGGAGGCGCTGGAGTACGCGATGAAGTTCGGAAGAGGCATGGAACCGTCCGCGGCGGATGAATTTGTGGGGATGTACGTGAATGAGGATACCGTTCGGATGGGGAAGAAAGCCAAAGACGGGCTTCGGATTCTTCAAGAAGCCGCAAAGAAGAACGGGCTTCTCAAGGATTCCAAGAAGATCGAGTTTGTCGAGATGTGAAAGGGGGACGCATGCTTGGAAAGATGAAGGAAATGATGGGGCAGTTTCAGGTGTTGCAGCAGCTCATGAAGGATGACGGTTTCAAGGCGTTCATCGCTCATCCCAAAATGCAGGAGCTTTTCAAGGACCCCGAATTCAAAGAGGTCGCCAAGACCCGGGATTTTGCGAAGATCATGGGTCATCCCCGATTTACGTCGCTCATGCGGGATCCGGAATTGGCTTCGCTCATGGCGAAGGTGAACGTGAAAGGTTTCTTGGGAAAATAACTTGCAGGGGCAGACCTGCGTGTCTGCCCTGACGTACCAACAGAGGGGTTCGATGAAGCGATCTGCCGTTTTCCTTTTGATGGCGCTTTTGTGGAGTTCTCCCCGTGCATGGGCCAAGGAGAGGGTGGTATGGCTCGATGAGGACGGGGACGGACGGAAGGAGTCGAAAGTTTTTTATCAAAACGAATTAAAGGCGAGGGCGGAAGTCGATACCAACGGAGACGGTCAGCCCGATCGTTTCGTAAAATATAAAAAAGGAAAGAGGACTTCGGCCGAGGAGGACAAAGATTATGACGGAAAAATAGAGACTTGGTCCTCCTATACGGAGACCGGGACTTTGGAGGGGACGGCGCGCGATACGAACGGCGACGGGAAGCCGGACCAGTTCAAGAAATTGGTCAAGGGCCGCGAGCTTGTCCTTAAAGAATATGACCGGAACTTTGACGGGAAGGTTGATAAAAGGGTTCTGGCCCAGTGGGACGTCATCCGCACTCAACCCGGCACGCCCGGCATTCCCGGATACCGAAATATCCAGAGGGAAGAGGACAACGACTTTGACGGAAAGATCGACGCGTATCGGGAGAAAGGGGTCAAGGATTCGACGGCCAAGATAGGAGAGAAGATGGATCCGAAAGTGTCGTGGAAGGTAAAGCGCCCATGAAGATAGTCGGAGCGGGGATCAGCGGGTTGATCGGGGCGTCTCTCAGCCGCGCCCTTCTGGAAAAATACGAGGTGGTCCGGCTGAAAAGAGCGGGGGCCATTCATGAACGGCCCTTTGGTTTTTCCCGGGAGGCGGTCTGGGACCCTTCGCGCGGGG
>JACQQY010000108.1 GCA_016206825.1 Candidatus Omnitrophota bacterium | reverse complement strand
CGAATCTTCATCCTTCAAAGCATGGATTAAAGCTGGGATGCTTAGAGTTAAGTCCTGGGGTGTGGCTTTGGGAGCGATTCGGCCAAGGGCCCAGACGGCGCTTGAGCGGACATCCCGATCTTCATTCTTTAGAGCTTGGGTTAAGGCTTGGATTTTGTTTTCTAGTTCGGAATTCTCTGAAGAGGCGGCTAGCCTCGCGCCTTGAGCAGATTCGGGGTCAGTTCCCAAAAACTGAGTTTCCCTCCCCATCCTTGCGCCGGAGGGATTTGTTTTTGCTCGTAAACCGAAAAACCGGATTAATTCCAAAGGCCTTTGGTCGTCTTGATGGTAGTAGCCGTGGTGTTCTATCGAAGCTAAGGGGTCAAATCTCTTCTTGACTGCATGTTCATTTGCAGGTTCGGCAGATTCATGGTCAGTTCCCAAAAGCTGAGTTCCCTTGGCCAGCCTCGCGCCCCTCTCTGAAAAATCCGGATTATCCGGCCTTCTCTCAAGCTCCTCCACCACCGCCCGCACGAGCCGCCCATCCTTCACCCCCGCCGTTTGAGCAAAGTCAGGGACGCGTTCGGAAGCTTGCATCACAAGCCCCATCGCCCTCGCCGTCCCTTTTCCTTCCGCCCCCCCATGTTCCCCTCCCTTGATGGGAGGGGTTAGGGGAGGGTGAATCTGACTGGCTCTTCCCCCTCTCCTAACCTCCCCCACGAGGGGGGAGGAATTCATTCGCTCTTCACCCTTCACCCTTGACCCTTGACCCTTCACCTTTTTTTCAATAGGTTCAAGCAACCGCTTCTCGTACTTTTCTTTACTTGTTTCTTTAGTCACAAGGGGCGTAAGAACGACGTAAGAGTAGCCTTTCTCTTGAAAGAGCTTCTTCAAATGGTCTGTGTGATACCCTCCCGTGATGAGAATGGCTATTTGCTGGTTTTCTTCCTTTAGGATCCTTTCGGTGTTCCAAAGGAACGCCAAATCTCTTTTGGAAACGGAGCGGTAAAAGGCTTCCAAGGAAGCTCTTCCTTTTTCAAGGAAGTCCTCGTAGGGCACAATATCTTGAAAATACCCCAGCTCCGCAAGCCTACGGTTTAAGAACCCCAAATAAGCGAAGGTGGGGAAGTGTCTTTTCTGGGCTTCGAAGAGTCTGAAATCCTCCGAGGTCATCTCTACTTCGTGAGCTTTTAGAAGAAGCTTGATGTGCTGGTCGATGGCTCGGATTCGTCTTGCGTCTTGAGTCTTGAGTCTTGCGTTATAAACCATTCTTTCCAGCTTCTCCGATTCACGGAGGAGTCCCTCAAAATCGATCTTCGAGAAATCCTCCAAATAGTCTCGGTATTGTAAGAGGTGAGAACATGTGAAAAAATTAACCCGCAATCGCCCCCTGTCATTCCCGCAATGTTTTAGCGGGAATCTTTCGTGGAGGGGCCCCTCAGTGAAAGACCCCCGCTTAAACATTGCGGGGGTGACAAAGGGCCTAAAGGAATTTTTTCGCACCTTCTGAGGATAGTGGGAAAGAGAGATGTTTTTCTTTCTTGCGATATTTAAAGTGTTTTGGATGTGAGCATAAGAAGAAAAGCTCCCCCCTGACAAGGGCCTGTCCGCCAATGCCCTGTGGCGGAGGGGCATGGGGGGTTTGGAGCTAAGAGCTTGGAACTCCAAACTCACCAACCCAAAATCAATCTCTTTTTCTTTTTCCTGCAGTCCCTCAAGCTTCTTAAGATTCCCAAAGCCTTGGAGAGGGACATTCCCTTCTTTTGCGAGCCTCAAAAGCTCCTTTTGTTGAACTTCGTCTTTTCCTCTTGCCTCTCCCCTCTTACCTCTTACCTTTCCTTCATACTCCAAAAGCTCCCTCGGATAGTCTCTTGTCTTTAGTTTCTCCACGACTGCTTGAATGCGTTTTAAATATCCCAAAATAGCCTCCCTTTGGTGAAGGAGGGCGGCGTAATGCTTAAGGCCTTCTTGGTAAAGAGCTTTGTCTTCGATGCCTCTGATTTTTATAGGGCGCTGGGAAGTGAGGTTTAAATACTCCTCTCCATGGAGCTTGCCTTGGATAAGGAAGTTCTTCGCCGCCTTTTTGATTTTATCTTGGGAAGCCAATCTCTTTAAAGGATCCAAGGTCGCGTCTTTCGAGCTTCCTTCGACGAGGATAAGAGAAACAGGATATTTGGAGAAAATGAAGTCAAGGGTGCGAGAGAGGTTTTCTTGGCCGCTTAGGTTCGAGTGAGGGTCCTGGATATGGAGGATGAGGGTGTTCGTCTCTCCTTTCCGAACGTCTTTTAAAACCGCGAAGTCCAAAGGCGTTTCAAAAGAATAAGGATTCTCAAGAAGCGCTTCCTTGGAATAGGGGGATTCCAAAACTCGGCTCAAGTTAACGGGCGAGGCATAGACAAAATCCGACCCCAGAAACGCCACTGCCAAGAAAAAAGAGACGATTCTTAGAAACGCCTTATGGGTTCTAAAGGGCAAGCTAAAGGACATTCAAACTCCAGAAGTTATACGTAAAATTAAGGATACATGGAAGAAAGGGGAAATACAAGGGGTATGCAAAAAAATTTTGGGCTAACCCGGAGGCCAATGCATCTGTCTTCCACCCAAGAGGTGAAGATGCAAGTGATCGACGGTCTGCCCGCCGTCTCTCCGGCAGTTCATGACAAGCCTGAAACCTTTGTCACGAATTTGCTCTTCTTCAACGATCCGGTTGCCTGCCACAAAGAGGGCGTTGATCAAGTGCAGGTCCGGCAGGGTAACATCCGTAATGGTGGGGATATGTTTCTTGGGAACGATGACAATGTGAACGGGCGCTTGCGGGTGGATGTCCCTGAACGCCAATGCGTCGTCCGTTTCATAAACGACCGTGCTGGGAATCTTGCGTTCGACGATCTTACAAAAAAGACAGGAGGGATCTTGAACCATGCCCTTACGCGGCCTTTGCCTCAACGCCTTCTTTTTGCGCCTCCTTCGCCTTCTCCTCCTCTTTTTGCTTTTGGTAAAGCTTGAAGCACTTTTTGTTGGCAAAGTACATCCCGTTTCGATAATACCAGCTCCTCCGCCGAATGCGCTTATTGGACTGAGCGCAGTTCGTAGGCCAAGATTTCTTCTTTTTTACCCTTTTAGGTTTTTCCTGAGCTTGTCCACCTGTCTTTTGCGCTTCATCAGCCATTTTCATTCCTTTCTACGCAAGACGCACGACGGTTTTCATCCAATCGCCACCGAATAGACGTATTCAAAAACACGATTCAAATCATCGGGCAAAATATCCCTGAAACGAAGCCCCGCCTCGTTCGTTTCCTTTTCCTTGTCCTTCCTCGCCTGAAACCAAACGACCTCGCCGATGGCGTGAACCGCATCCGTTAAGTTGGGAATTTGAATTTCCATGTCAATCAACTCCCCGCACCGAAGCTCATCTCTTACCACCATCCGGACTCCGCCGCCGCTGATGTTTCTTAAGAAAGACCCATCGGGCCGGGGACGCCGACTGCGCCGAATCGCTTGGTAAACCACTTCCAAAGCGGCATGCAGGCGGACAAATTTTCGTCTTTCGAGAACGGGAAAATCCTTCATGACGCCTCATCCTTCTTCTGCGGCCACCGGCTTCTTTTGATCGCCCAGCCATTCATGATACACATGTTCGAGCATGCGGGCGCGGTCGGCGCGGCTCATCTTGGTCAATTGCACGCCCGCCTCCACCCCGTCCGCCCATGCAATTTTACCGGTCGCGAAAACGGGCAGGTTGTCACCGGGAACGTTCATCCGGATCTCAACCAGCGTCCCCGGAGGAACGGCCTGATCGATTCCGAATCGCACGCCCTCGCGGCTCAAATCCTTGGCAAGGGCTTTTCCGAAAATCGGGTTTTGCGTCAACGCGCAATATTCAAGGCCGACCGAACTTTCAAAACGCTTGTACCTTCGTCTTTCCGCCATGGCATCACCCCAAAAAGAAGGGCCTGTTTACGAACCGTTTTTAAAATACCGGATCAGGTCGCTCTTCAAAAAACGATAGTTATCTCCGACCTTCTTTCCGGGGATTTTTCTCGACTTCACCAATTTATAAAGGGTTTGGCGGCTGATGCTCAAAAAATGACAGGCGTCTTCCGTGGTCAAAGCTTTATCATCCATGGATGGGAAAGTCTTCCAACGCATTTCTCCGCTCCTCTTGGTCAAAGGCGGAGATCATTAGACCAAACCTGTTGATTTTCGTCAAGTTATTCCGAAATGAGTTAATGTCTGTTAATTCTCGAACAAAAAAACTCCCCCCTGCCGAACGCAAGAGGGAGGAATCCACCTCTGCCCCGTTAAAAGACGTACTCGGGCTCCAAAATGGGTTTGTAATTCTCAGGAATGGGAAACGGGAAAGTCACTATCTCATAAACCCCGGCTCCCGTTCGGACGATCGTCATTCCCACGCCCTTTGCCAAACCAAGCGTGATCCCCGCAAAGGCGTTTTCTTCGACGCTGGTGGTGTAAATATTCTTAGGCAGCTCCACCCACCCCGTGAGAGTGTTCGCAACCCCGCGCCCAAGCTTGGTGAAAGGATCCTGGGCAAAACAAACCGTGCCCGCCGCCAAGAGGAGAAAAACGGCTATCGCCATGAACCCCGCTTTGATCGCAGATACTTTCATTCGGACAGCCTCCTATTCGAACGCTTATCAAGCTAAATGATGACGGAAGAAAATACCTTCGCTTTTCATCTTACCAAAAAGATTCATTCTGTCAACACTTAATTTTACATCCATGCAAGAATCATTAAAATTAAGCAAAAATTCCTTTACTTTACCATTTCTCACTGTTAGAATACCTTTGGATTTTTGGATTTCCAGCGCCTATGTATGAATCTTTCTTCTCCCTCAATCAAAAGCCTTTTTCCATCACGAGCAACCCTTCTTTTCTCTTTCTCAGCCAGAAACACAAAGAGGCATTGGCCTGTCTCACCTACGGGATTCAGGAAAGAGCGGGTTTTATCGAAATAACCGGCGAGGTGGGCACGGGGAAAACGACGCTTTGCCGCGCGCTCCTTCACCAGCTTGATGAGAAAACCAAATCGGCTTACATCTTCAACTCCTACCTCTCGGAATCCCAGCTCCTGCAAACCATCGTGGACGACCTGGGCATCCCCGCCCAGAAGAAAACCAAAGGCGCCCTTTTCTCCGAGCTCAACCGCTTTCTCATCGAACAATTGACCCTGGACAACAACGTTGTTCTCATCATCGACGAAGCCCAGAATCTAAGCCACAGGCTTCTGGATCAAATCCGCATGCTGTCGAACCTCGAAACGGACAACTACAAGCTCCTTCAAATCATCCTCGTCGGCCAGCCGGAGCTCTCCGAGAAACTCAAATCCCCGTCCCTGCGCCAACTGCGCCAGCGCATCGCGGTGCGGTACCACATCGGTCCGCTCACTCTCGAGGAACTCCCCCTTTATATCGATCACCGCTTAAGGCAAGCCGGCTCAAACGGTTCCGGCCCCGTTTTTTCCGAAGACGCCTTTCAGGAAATCTACGAATACTCCCAAGGGCTTCCGCGGCTGATCAACGTCGTCTGCGACAAAGCACTTCTGGCCGCCTTTGTCCTTGACCAAAAACACGTCGATGGTAAAATCGTTAAACGGGCCGTGGCCGAAATCGAGCGAACCCCCCAAGGAGACACGCCATGAGCATCATTGATCAAGCGCTGAAAAAAGCGGAGGAGCAAAAAAGACAGTCTCCCGATTTCATCAAACCGGCCATCGAAAATCCCGCGCCTTCCTCTTCCCCCGTCAAAAGGCAAATCGTCCGATGGGGCCTCATGGTAACGGCGGCGTTCATCCTGGTTCTGGTCTCAAAACCAATCTTCTCCCCCCTCTTTTCCCTCCCATCCGGCAAGACCCCGGGCGGCAGCGATCCGTCCTCTTCCCTTCAAACCGCCTCGGACAAGCAAAGCCTTCCTCAGGAAAGTTCGGCAAAAAAACAGTTCCAAATCGAGCAAGCCCCTCTTTCGTTTTCCCTGCCCGCCTTCACCCAGCCCATGCCTGATTTTAAACTAACGGGGACGGTTTACGCTCCAAGCGAGGATTCCTACTGCATCATCAACAATCAAATCCTAAAGGCAGGCGACAGCGTCCGCGAAGCGAAACTCATCCACATCTCCCCCCACGGAGTCGTCCTAGACCACAAAGGCCGCCGAATCGTCCTGCGCCTTTAATAAAAAAGGGGGTCCTTAAATCCCCTACCCATACCAGTAGGGGCACATTGCCATGTGCCCCTACTATATTTCAGAAGTATAGCTTGACAATTTTTAGAAAATGTATTAATATTTAATACAGATTGGAGGACCCCCATGAGTACGCGGCAAATAGTTGCTATCAGTTTACCCAGTATCTTGCTTAAGAAAATTTCGGCAGAGGCAAAAAATGACCACACTTCTCGCAGCGAAATTATCCGGCGTTCTCTCAAACAACACTTCTTTATGAGAGATTTTTCTGCCGCCAGAAATCAAACCCTCGCCGAATTGGATAAAAAAGGCGTTCATCTGACAGAAGAGAACGTCTTCGAACAGATCTCATGAAAATCCTTTTTGACACAAGCGTCCTTGTGTCCGCTTTTACGATTCGCGGGCAAACATTCGACGTTCTCAAAGATGTGGTCTATAAACACGATGCTTACTACACGGACTACATTCTCCTTGAATTCCGCCAAGCCCTTGAAAAGAACTTTCCTCAATTATCTCCACGCGTCAAGGAGTTAGACGCGTTTGTGATCGAAAGATATTTCTTTCGAGGCCTCTCGGCCAAAGAAATCAAACCCGTTAGCCGTGACCCTAATGACGATCAAATCCTAGCAGACGCTTTGGCAAATCATATAGACATTATCCTGACAGGCGACAAAGACCTTCTTGTTTTAAAAATTTATGAGGGCGTTCGCATCCTTGCTCCGAAGGATTACTGGACCTTATAACAGACGCGGGGTCAGGTAGAGGCACATGGCCATGTGCCTCTACTCCAAAAACGACCGGAGCATCCACGCCATCTTTTCGTGCTTTTCCATGAGGCCCGTGAGGAAATCCGCGGTGCCCATGTCTTTGTGTCGATTCATGCACGTCTCAAGGTCTTCGCGCAGAAGAGTGACGATTTGCTCATGATCCTCGAGAAGCCTGGTGAGCATTTTCTTGGCGTCGAGCGATTCGCCCGGGAACTCCTTCACCCTTGCCGTATCCATGAATTCCGACAAAGCGCCAAGCGCCCTTCCACCCAGGCTCCTTGCGCGCTCCGCGACCTCGTCGATCATCCCATCAAGCTCCTCGTACTGCGCTTCAAAGAACTTGTGGAGTTCGGCGAAATCACTCCCGCACACGTTCCAATGGTAATTCCTTGTTTTGGTGTATAAGACGTACTCATCCGCCAAAAGGCTGTTCAAAATAACCACAACCCCTGCCCGGTTTTTGTCCGAAATGCCGATGTCCACTCTCATGTCAGCTTTCTCCTTTTCTATGACTTGCCGCGGTTTCGTTGAGAATCCAGGTAACTTTGAAGGATAAGAACGGCGGCGAGACGGTCGGTCCGCTTGCGTTTCTTGGCGCTCGAAAAACCCTCTTCGTCCATCAGGCGCTCGACCTGGCGGCTCGTCAAACGTTCATCCCACGTGCTGACGGGAACCCCCAGCGTCTTCTCCAATTGGGACGCAAATTCCAAAACTTCCTTGGCCTTTGGGCCGACCGAGCCGTTCATGTTGACCGGGAGCCCGATCACCGCCTCCCCCACTCCATGCTCCTTGGAAATCCGAAGGAGCCTTTCTAAAAGAAACCCGATGCCTTCGTGAGGAATCGTTTCAATCCCCTGCGCGGTAAAGCCCAGAGGATCCGACAGAGCCAGTCCGATTCTTTTTTCCCCAAAATCAATGCCCAGTATTCTCACGAGACCTCCGCCATCCGAGCCGCTTCTTCCGAAAAACCGCGCTTGCAGATGAGCGTTCCCCGGTCCGTATGCACCACGATCAAATCCGACACGCCAAGCGTCACGAGGGGCGCCTTCCGGTAATTGAGCAAAAGAGAATCCCGCGAGCGGCGGTGATGAGAAGGTCCGGAGGCAAAATGCCCGTGCATGGACTTCTGTAGAAACATGTCCCAACTGCCCATATCGCACCAATCCATCCCGCTTCGAATCACCGCGATATTCCGGGCCTTTTCCAAAAGGGCGCAGTCGATGGAAATTTTGGGGAGACGTCCATAGCCTTCGGCGGGCGAACCCAGATCAAGGCCTTCCCCGATTTGAGGCGCCCAAGTCTTCATCGCCCGCAGGAAAACTCCCGCGCGCCAGGTAAAGATGCCTCCATTCCACAAAAAATTTCCTTTTTTCAAGTAACCCAGCGCCTTGCGCCTCGACGGTTTCTCCACGAAACGGGCCGCTTCGCAGGCGCCCGGAACGCCCTGAACCGGAGAGCCGGTCTGAATATAGCCGTAACCCGTCGCGGCAAAGGTCGGCTCGATCCCCACCGTGACAAGCCGCTCTCCCTTCCGCGCCAGTAAGACCGCCCTCTTCAGCGTATCCTTGAAAATCCTCTCGTCTTTAATCAGGTGATCCGCCGGAAAAAAAGACACCACTGCTTCCTCTCCAAAATCCCGCGCCAAAAGAGAAACCGACAAAAAAATGGCCGGCGCCGTGTTCCGCCTCTCAGGCTCAACGATCAAACGCGCGCGGTCCAAAAAAGGCAGTTCTTCCCGAATAAACCGGACGTGATCCCTCGTCGTCACCACATGAATGTCTCGAACGGAATAAATTTTGAGAAGCCGGCGATAGGTCTTTTGGAGGAGAGACTCCCGGTTATCAAGCCGGATCCGGTACTTCGGAAACTCCTTGTGCGTAAGGGGCCAAAATCTTTCCCCCTGCCCCCCCGCCATGATGACGGCTTTGGCTTGATGTTTCTTCATGAGTTATTTTCCTAAAGCCCGCGCAAAAGGCCGCACATACCTCCGGCAGAACGCCTTCGCCGGAAGGTCCGGATGCTCCGCAAGCGCTTTCACGATCGCGCTTCCGACAATCACTCCATCGGCCGCTTGCGACATTCTCTTTGCCTGCCGAGGCGTGGACACGCCAAAACCGACGCACACCGGCAAATCGGCTTCCCGCTTGATCCGCCGAATGACTTGCGCAGCGTCCGGCAAAACGCTCCGCGCCCCCGTCACCCCCGTCACCGAAACATAATAGATGAATCCCCCCGAAGAGCGCGCAACAAGCTTCTGCCTCTTCAAGGCGCTTGTGGGGGCAAGCAAGTAAACAAGATCGATCCCAAAACGCTCAAAAAGAGCGGACGCTTCCTTGCCCTCGTCCGGCGGCAAATCCGGAAAAATAAGACCGTCCACCCCCGCTTTTTCCGCTTCACGGGCAAAACGCTCGAGGCCATAATGCCACACGGGATTCAGATAGCTCATCAAGAGAAGAGGAATCTCCGACCTTTTCCTCACCCTCTCCACAAGCCCCAATATCTTCCGCAGATTCGTCCCTCTCCGAAGCGACCGGTAAGAAGCCGCCTGGATCACCGGGCCGTCCGCTAGAGGATCCGAAAACGGCACGCCGAGCTCCACCAAATCCACCCCTTCCTTTTCGAAAGAATGAATGAGCGCCTCATTCTTCTCCAAACTCGGATCCCCCGCCGTCATAAAAAGAACCAGGGCCTTCTTCCTTTCCTTCTTCAAACTCTCGAATTTTTTTTCAATGCGCCGCGTCATCAAGGAAGTCAAATCTCCAACACCTTCGACACCTGCTCGACGTCTTTATCCCCGCGCCCCGACAAACAAACCACGATCGTATCCGATGGTTTAAACTTCCTCCGATGTTTCAAAAGATAACCAATCGCGTGCGCCGGCTCCAAAGCGGGGATGATCCCTTCCGTTTTGCTTAACAGTTGGAAACCTTCCAGGGCCTCCTTATCCGTCACGGAAACGTACTCTACACGGCCGACGGATTTCAAATAAGCGTGCTCCGGACCCACTCCGGGATAATCCAAACCGGCCGAAATCGAGTGGGCAAGCTGAACCTGCCCATCCTTGTCCTGCAGCACCCGGCTCTTCGATCCATGAAGAATGCCCACCTCTCCCACGGAAAGCGTAGCGGCATGCTGTCCGGTCCGAATTCCAAGTCCAGCCGCCTCAACGCCGATGAGCTCAACCGGTTTGCGGAGAAAAGGATAAAAAAGCCCGATGCTGTTGGACCCGCCGCCGACGCAAGCCACGAGAGCGTCCGGAAAGGGCAGGCGCTCGCTCGCTATTTGCCGCAAGGTCTCCTCGCCAATGACGGATTGAAAATCCCGAACCATCATGGGATAGGGATGAGGGCCTATCACGGAACCGATAATGTAATGGGTGTCCCTCACGTTTGTGACCCAATCCCGTATGGCTTCACTCACGGCGTCCTTAAGCGTTCGGGACCCGGTTTTCACCGGCATCACCCGCGCGCCCAGGAGTTTCATCCGGAAGACGTTGAGCGCCTGCCGCCTCATGTCTTCCTCGCCCATGTAAACGTCGCAGTGAATCCCGAAAAGCGCGCAAACCGTCGCCGTCGCCACTCCATGCTGACCCGCTCCCGTTTCGGCGATCACCCTTTTCTTTTTCATCCGCGCCGTGAGGAGAACCTGGCCAAGGGTGTTGTTGATCTTATGGGCGCCGGTATGCAGGAGATCCTCTCTTTTAAGAAAAACGTTCCGCACGCCAAGCGCTTTGGATAACCTTCCGGCGGGAGTAAGCGGCGTCGGTCTTCCCGCGTACGTTTTCAAATAAAAATCAAGCTCCTTTCGGAACCGAGGATCTCCTTTGGCCGAGCGGTAAGCGGCTTCCAGCTCCTCGAGGGCCGTCATCAACGTCTCCGGCACAAAACGCCCTCCGTAGGGGCCGAAATGCCCATGCCGGTCCGGCAGTCGTCGAAAGGAATAAGCGCTAACTCTTCGCATTTTGAACGAACTCTCTCATGAGTTTGAAATCTTTCTTCCCCGGCGTGCTCTCCACGCCGCTTGAGACGTCCACGCCATAAGGAGACAAAGCGCGGATCACGTCCTTCACATTCCGCGGATTCAAACCTCCGGAAACAATCACGGGCCGTCGAACCAACCGGGGATCCCGCATCAAAGCCGCTTTTAAAACGTCCCAGTCAAAAACTTTGCCTGTGCCTCCGCATCGATCGCCCATGCGGTTATCGAATAGAAAAGCATCCACGGCGTATCCTGCCGCTTTTTTCAAATCAAAATCCTTGTCCACCTGAAAGGCCTTGGTCACCCGATAAGAAGAAAGCGCCTTTACGGCGTCTACGCCCTCCTCTCCATGGAGTTGAACGCAGGATAACCGGCACTGGGAAGCGACGCGCTTAATCGTCTCAACGGCTTCGTTCACAAAGACACCCACCGTTGTCATCCATGGGCCGACGGCCTCTGTGATTTCAAGCGCCCTTTCCAACGGCACGCGCCGGGGACTCTCCGCAAACACCAGTCCGATCGCGTCCGCGCCCGCCTCCAGCGCCCCTTTCGCATCCGCCACGTTCGTAATCCCACAGATTTTCACTCTCATTCCATCATGATCTCCCGCAGCGCCTCTCCCGGATCCGGCTTCGTCATCAAACGTTCCCCCACCAGAACCGCCCCTACGCCCAACTTCCCCAGCCAGGCCAAATCCCCATGCGTTTTAATGCCGCTTTCCGACACGACGAACGTTTTCTGAAGGGAGAGCCTTTTGATCAATCCTTCGGTCGTCCGAAGATCCACCTTAAAAGTGCGAAGATCCCGGTTATTGATGCCGAGAAGCCGCGGCTTAAGCGGCAAGACTTTCCGGAGGTCCGATTCGGTATGCACCTCAAAAAGACAGTCAAGCCCCAAGGCATGCGCGAGACGGCTGAAGCGGCGAAGTTCCGTTCGCGTGAGGATCCCCGCGATGAGCAAAAGCGCATCCGCTCCGAGAAGCCGCGTCTCCCATACCTGGTATTCGCTTAAGATAAAATCCTTCCTTAAAAGAGGAAGCCCCGTCGCCCGCCGCACCCTCTTGAGGATCTCCAACGACCCTCCAAAAAATTTTTCATCCGTCAAAACGGAAAGCGCCGCGGCGCCCGCCTTTTCATATTGAAGGGCGATCCGCGCCGGATCGAAACCTTTCCGCAAAACGCCTTTCGAAGGGGATTTTTTCTTGATCTCGGCGATCACCGCAACGGGAGAGACCTTCCTTAAGGCCGCGGCAAAACCATACGGCTTCCTCCTCGCCAGCGCCCTGACTTGCCTTTTCAAAACCGAAAGAGGTTTCTTCTTTTCACGCGCCCTGACTTCCGCTTTCTTATGCCGAACGATGACATCTAAAATCATCCGAGCCCGTCAATATTCGTATCGATGGGAGAACGACATGATCTCCTCAAGTTTTTCCTGAACCTCCCCGCTTTCCATGAGTTCCCTGGCCAATAAAACCCCTTCTCGAATCGTTTTCACCTTGCCCGCCACATAGAGCGCCGCCCCGGCATTGAGACAAACGATGTCCGTCTTAGGACCTTTCGAGCCTTCCAAAACCGCTTGAGCGCTTTCCCTGGACGCTTCTTTCGTCAGGCACTTAAGCGCGCCGAGGTCGGAAGGGGCTATGCCAAAATCGTGGGGAGAAAGAAAATAGGTCCGGATATGCCCCCTGTCCAAATCGGCGACGAACGTCCTTGCCGAAATGCTGATCTCATCAAGCCCCTCCATGCCGTAAACCACAAGCGCCTTCCTTGCTCCCAGCTCCGAAAGCACTTCCGCAAAGACGGTCACCCACCGTTTGTCATAAACCCCCACAAGCTGATGCAGCGCTCCTCCTGGATTAGACAAGGGCCCAAGCAAGTTAAACAGGGTCTTCCCTTTGATGCGCTTCCGCGCCGGCATGGCAAAGCGCGTGGCCGGATGAAAATGAGGCGCAAAGAAGAACCCAAAACCGACCCGCTCGATGGACGCCTCGATCATGGGAATCGGCTGGTCCATCTTCATGCCGAGAAGCTCGAGCAAATCCGCGCTGCCGCAGACGCTTGAAACGGAACGGTTGCCGTGCTTACCGACCTGGACCCCAGCGCTTGCCGCCACGATCGCCGCCAACGTCGAGACGTTGATCGTAAAATGCTCGTCCGCTCCCGTCCCGCAGGTATCCAAAAGATCGGGGTAGTTCTTGGAAAGCTTAAGGGCGTGCTTTCGCATCACACGGGCGGCCGCCGCGATCTCATGAGCCGTCTCGCCCTTCTCCCGCAAAAGGATAAGAAACTCCTCGATGTCCCTGTCTTCCGCCGAGCCCGTGACGATGGACTCCATAGCCCCCGCCATCTCCGCGGAATCAAGAGATTCTTTCTTGCTCAGTTTTGGAAAATAGTCTTTTAAAGGCATGGCTGATCCTGCCCATTTTATCAAAGACCTCCCCCCATTCCTAAACTATTTATCTTCCACACAGGCTGGCCAAGGCACAGGGTATCTACTGCTCTGTAACGTTAATTAATGACAATTGAGAAGAGTTTAAATCCCCCCTACCCCCTGTGAAAAGAAAAGGGGGTAAGGGCTTTCTTTCACTTAAAAAGAGAAAGAGCCGAAGACCAACCCCCTTTTCTTTTCAAAGGGGGCAGGGGGGATTT
>JACQQY010000015.1 GCA_016206825.1 Candidatus Omnitrophota bacterium | reverse complement strand
GTCATTTTGGCGTTATCACCATGGTAATCATCCTGCCTTCCATCATCGCCGGTTTCTCGATCTCACCGATAGCCGCCACATCCTGGGCAAAACGATCCACAACCTTTCTGCCGGCGGCGATAAAGTTCATCTCCCGCCCGCGGAAGAACATCGTGACCTTCGCCTTGTCCCCGCGCTTCAGAAACCGCTCCAGGCTGTGGAGCTTGACCTGGTAATCGTTCTCGTCGATAAAGGGGTGGAGCTTGATCTCCTTGATGTGGACGACCTTCTGTTTCTTGCGGGCCTCCTTCTCCCTTTTTGCCTGGTCGTACTTAAACTTGCTGTAGTCGATGATCCGGCAGACCGGCGGGGAAGCTTGAGCGGCCACCTCCACCAAATCCAGCTCAGCCTCACGAGCCATGCGGAGAGCTTGATCGATAGGCACGACTCCCGCCTGATTCCCATCTTGATCGATAAGCCTTACTTCAGGAACGCGGATGCCCTCATTGATGCGCGTATAACCTCTGGAAATAAAATCACCTCCGTTGAGTATTAGTTACTAGGTTATTCGTTACTGGGTTATTCATTAACCAACAACCCAATAACCTAATAACGATTAGTCCTTAACCAGTCCCCTATTATCGACTTCTTGCTTTAATTTTTCAACAAACTCTTTAAAGCCCATCGTTCCCAAATCACCGCGCGATTGGGACCGTACGGAAACGTTCTGCGCCGCGGTTTCTTTGTCTCCAACAACCAACATGTAGGGAATTTTCTCCCGCTGAGCGTCACGGATTCTCGCGCCGAGCGTCTCGGATGAATCTTTCATCTCCGCACGACAGCCCGCCTCCGCCAAAACCTTCAAAACCCCCGCCGCGTAGTCTTCGTGAGGCTTGGCAATGGGGATCACCGACACTTGCACGGGCGAAAGCCAGAGGGGAAGCGCCCCTCCGTAATGTTCCAGAAGCGTGCCCATAAAGCGCTCCACGCTTCCCAGGATCGCCCGATGAATCATCGCGGGTCTGCGGCGCGCCCCGTCGGAACCCGTATATTCCAAATCGAACCGCTCCGGAAGCGCGAAGTCGCATTGAATCGTACTGCACTGCCAGGCGCGCCCGATCGCGTCCTTTATTTTAATGTCGATCTTCGGCCCGTAAAAAGCGCCTTCGCCTTTGCAAATTTTATAATCAATTCCCTTCGAACGCAGAGCCCCCTCCAGAGCCTGCGTCGCCTTCTCCCAATCCGCATCGGTGCCGATGGAATTCGCGGGACGCGTGCTCAGCTCGATCTCATGCTCCTCGAACCCAAAGGTCCGAAGCACGTCAAACACAAAGCCGATTACCGACGCAATCTCCCCTTCCAATTGCTCCGGCATGCAAAAGATATGGGCATCATCCTGAGTGAAATTTCTCACGCGGAGAAGCCCGTGGAGCACGCCCGATTTCTCGTTCCGGCACACGTTTCCCATTTCAAAAAAACGCAAGGGCAAATCCCTGAAACTGCGGACTTTGGTTTTGTAAATCAACATGTGCCCGGGGCAATTCATGGGCTTGACGGCATACTCCTTATTTTCTTCGGTTTTGAAGACGAACATGTTCTGCTTGTAGTAAGCATAATGCCCCGAGCGCACCCAGATGTCGCTTTTCAAGATCTGAGGCCCCATGACAAATTGATAGCCGCGCTTCAAGTGTTCTTTCTTGATAAACTCTTCGATCAAATACCTCAGGAGAGCGCCTTTGGGGTGGTAAAAGACAAGACCAGGCCCTCCGTCGTCTTGGATCGAGAAAAAGTCGAGCTCCTTCCCCAGCTTTCGGTGATCTCTTTTCTTCGCTTCTTCGCGCATGCGCAAAAATTTCTGAAGCTCTTCCTTCGAGTAAAAGGCGGTGCCGTAAATCCTCTGCATCATCTTGTTGTTCGGATCGCCTTTCCAGTAGGCGCCGGCGATGGAAAGGAGCTTGAAGGCCTTGATCTTTCCCGTCGATTCCACGTGCGGCCCGCGGCAGAGGTCGACAAAGCCGCCGTCCCGGTAAATCGAAACGGCCTCGGCCGGATCGATCTGGTTGATGATCTCAAGCTTGTACTCTTCCCCCAATCGGAAAAAAAATTCCTTCGCCTTCTCCCGCGGCAGAACCTCCTTTTCAAAGCGGTGGTCGGCGCGGACGATCTCCTCCATTTTCTCCCCTATCTTTTCCAAATCTTCGGGAGTAAACGTATGCTCGCAGTCGATGTCATAATAAAATCCGTCTTCGACCGGCGGACCCACCCCCAGCTTCGCATCCGGAAAAAGCTCTTTAACCGCGTGCGCCATCACGTGCGCGCAACTATGACGCAGCTTGTCTAAATCCGTATACTGCTCGTTGGTTTTCAGCATTTAACGTTTCTTTCTTACTTCAAAGCTTCCAAATCCGCCATATCTTGCGTGCGGTTACACGCTTCCTTGTTCCTGATTAAATCCTTGAGCCCGATAAAATACACCTTCGTCCTGCCGTACTTTCCAACCTCTTTGCGCTCCCACACCCCGTCAAAGTCACAACCGTCGATAGAAGTAACGAGGTCAATCCTTACAGGCTCGTATCCCAGTTGAATAATACCGCCTGGTTTACAAAAATCTTTCTTGGAAATCTTTAAACTTGAAAACCCAAATTCGCGAAGCGCTCTCAGAATTCTCTCCGCATTTTCTGAGGCTGCCTTTACAAAAATATCCATATCCTTGGTATACCTTGGAATGGAATGAAAAGCGACGGCATAACCCCCAACAACGCAATATCGAACCCTATGCTTGCCGAATAATTTTAATAACTCTTCGTAATCCTTCTCTATTCTTTCCATGTCCAAGATCCTTCCTGAGTTTAAAGGCCGTTTCTCTCAAAAACTGCACCACACCCAGCCTTTGCGAAGCCGTCATCGCAGAATAATAACCCTTATCCGTTGCTGAAGCTTCTTTAAACGATCTTGCCTTTTTTACCCAGATTTTTTTCCACATATTACTTGTGCGGGCATCCACCAATCAAAACCACACCCTCAAAATGGTGGGTACGGCAGGACTCGAACCTGCGACCTTTTCCATGTCAAGGAAACGCTCTAACCAACTGAGCTACGCACCCAATCTCTTTGGCGGAAATTGAGCTAAGCGCCCAAATCTCTTCCCCTACCGTTCCCGTAACCTGAGAAATTCACGCGGCGAAACGGCGGTTTCGGGAAACGCGCTAAGAATCTGCTTGTCCATTGTTAACAAGGAAACCCCCAGCTCTTGAGCAAGAGCCACAAACTCGCAGTCGTAGGCAGAACAAATGGATTTTATCGACAAATCCAAAACGTGACTCGACGAAACTTCATATTCCTTGTCTTGCATCAAAAGCTCTGATTCATGCAGCATCCGCAATGCATCCTGTCGCAAAATCACTCTCCTGCGCAGATGGGTTACCAACACATTGCGAAACTCTGAACGCCACAATCGAGGAGCTGTCCACTCGGGATCCGCCTTTAAAACCGCTTCGGCCTCTTGGCTATGCTCACCAGGAATGTAGAAATAGGAAAGCAGGTTTGTATCAACAACGATCACGGGCGACCTTCATCTTTAATCCTGCGCAATTCTTCATCGGTCAACCAATAGCCTCTTACCTTTGCCCGCAGGTGACGCGCTTTGGCTAAAACGGAATCAACGTCGACTGTCGGTATGGGGGATGAAAGCGCCTGCTTCAAACAAACGATAGCCTCGCCGTTGATGCTCCGGTGGTGCTCATGAGCGACTTGTTTCAACTGCCGGTGCAAACTAAGGGGCATATTTTTAATAGTTAAGCTCGACATCAAAGCCCTCCTTTTACGGTTCCATTATGCAACCATAATGGAATTATAAATCCTTCCGGTTCATCCGTCAAGCTTAGGACTACTGCCAAAAACCCATGCCGAGGGTGGGACTTGAACCCACAAGAGCCGAAGCCCAACGGATTTTAAGTCCGCAGCGTTTGCCAGTTTCGCCACCCCGGCTAAAGTGGAAGGCGCGAACCGGATTCGCACCGGTGTGGACGGTTTTGCAGACCGTTGCCTGACTACTCGGCCATCGCGCCAACCTCGTCCAGAGAAAACTTTAATCTATCAAAAAGCCATCCCCCCGTCACGAACAATTCCCTTCCTTCTACACCCATTCCGCCGCTCTTCGGATCAACCATCCCGCCAAACTTCGCTTAGAAATCGAAGGAAAGTTTTCGACAACACCGTGGCGATCCAAAAGAACCGCCCGAATGGCCTTATCCCCAAAAGGATTCGCGCGCCTCGTGACGTTTTGCAGGACGATGAGCTCCAATCCCTTCTCTTTCAATTTCCTCCGACCCTCCTCTATCAACCGGGAGGACTCAAGACCGAACCCAATGAAAATTTGGTCCTTCCTCTTTCTTTTCGCCAGATCCGCCAGGATATCAGGATTTTTGACAAGGCGTAAGACCAACAGGTTCTCCTTCTTGATTTTGGATGACGAAAACGAAACCGGCCGCACGTCGCACACGGCCGCGGCCATGATCAAAACGTCGTGGCGGGGCAAAAGGGAACGAAGCTGCTTTCTTAAAAGAAGGGCCGTTGGAGCGTCTTTTGGACATTGAATCCAGGTGACCTTATACCCTCTTCTCTTGGCGGCCTGGGCGAGATACTTCCCCATCGTTCCGGTGGAATAATTGGAAAGAAAGCGCACCGGATCGATAGGTTCCCGCGTAGGGCCGGAGACAATGAGAAAGCGCTCTCTTGAATTCACTGGGATCTTCTACTTAACTCACTGGACGCCAAGCGTTGTTGAACAGCTCGGAGAATCGCTTGGTTGTCCGCCAGATGCCCCATCCCCTCGTCGCTGCAAACCAAATGCCCGCGGATGGGTTCAACAACGACCGCGCCGTTTTCCTTGAGGCGTTTCAAGTTTTCCTGGGTGAACCGGTGGGTGTACATCTTTTCATTCATGGCGGGAGCGATGACGAGCGGAGCGTCGCTGGCCAAGACCGCGCAGCTTAACACATCGTCCGCTAAGCCGTGCGCGAGCTTCGCGATGACGTCCGCGCTTGCCGGCGCCACGAGAATCAGGTCCGAGCGCTTCGCCAGCTCGATGTGAACGGGATTGGTTCTGCCGGGCAGTGAGAAAAAGTCGTCGATCACTTCCGTTCCGGCGAAGCTCTGCAGGGCAAGCGGCGTAATGAAGTGATGGGCGTCTCTCGTCATCGTCACCGTGACGGTAAAACCCGCCTCCCTCAAATCCGTGATCAAATCACACGCCTTGTACGCGGCGATGGAAGCGGTTACTCCCAGAAGGATGTTTTTTCCGTTTGGCTTCACGAATTCCTCTCGGCGTGGAAGATCCCCTCAAGCGCCATTCTTGTTCTCTCCACGTCCCGGTTCACAATGCAGTAGTCGCAAAGAAATTTGTGATCCTTGTCGCGTTTGTCATAATAAATCTGATTCAAAACCTTGAGCTCCTTCGTCGCCACCCGAAGCCTCTTGTTGATTTCCACCGCGGACTCCGTCCCACGCTTCTCCAAACGCCGCCTCAATTCCTTTTTCGAGGGCGGAGCCAAAAAAATAAAGACCGCGTCCGAGCGGATTTTCTTGACCTTTTTCGCTCCCTGCACGTCGATTAAAAGCAAAACGTCCCTGCCCGCTTTTAAGCATGCCTCCACCTCTTTCTTGGGAGTCCCATAATACCGCCCAAAGACGTTCGCCCATTCCAAGAAGCCGCCGGCGGCCCTTGTGTTTAAAAACTCCCCCTTGGTCACGAAATGGTAATCTTGGCCGTCTTTCTCGTGCGGCCGCGGCGGGCGGGTGGTGTAGGAAATCGATTGGACGAGGTTCCCATCCTTTTTTAAAAGCTCCTTCGCAACCGTTGTCTTCCCCGTTCCCGACGACGCCGAAATCACAAAGAGTTTACCAGGCCGTCTACTCGACATTCTGCGCCTGCTCTCTTATTTTCTCAATGGCGCTTTTAATCTTGATCACCTCGGCGGCAATGGCCGCATCGCTGGCCTTGGCGCCCATCGTGTTGGATTCGCGCGTCATCTCTTGAGCGATGAAATCGATTTTCCTGCCAAGCTCCCCTCCCTCCCGGAGAGCGATCTTCATGCCGTCCAGGTGGCTCTTCAAGCGCGTGATCTCCTCGGAAATATCCGAGTTCTTGACGTAGAGCGCCACCTCCAGGGTCAATCGCTCCGAATCGATCTTGCCATCCTTGATAAATTCCTTCATGCGATTTTCGAGGCTTCTTTTGTACTCGCCAGCCACCGCCGGTATTCTCTTCTCGATCGCCCTGACTGATCGTTGGATCTCCGAAAGCCGTCCCAGAAAATCCTTAAGAAGCGCCCTCCCCTCCTGTTCCCTTGACCGGGTCAAACTCTTCAAGGCCAGCGCCACCGCTTTCATGAGCCCATTTGAAAACGAAGCCTTTTCATCGTAAGAGGTCTCCCGCGTGAGAACGTCCGGGTAATGCAAAATCTCCCTCAAGACAGCCTCCGCCGGCAAAGGCTCCGGCGAGCGCCCGCCCAGCTTCAAGACCTGCCTTAATCTCTCTCTTTTTTGAAAAAGCTCTTTGGCAAGCGACTCATTCAAAGCGAGCCGGCTGGCCAGCACCGAAGGATCGGGACACGAAACAAAAACCAGAACCTTCCCGCGCCTGACCTCTTGAGCGACCGCTCTGCGCATGGCCTCCTCATACTCTCCCAAATGACCCGGCAGGCGCGATGACACCTCCAGATACTTGTGGTTCGTAGTCTTAACCTCCGCCCGGATGTGTCCGTGGGAAAACTTAAGCTCCGAACGCCCAAACCCCGTCATGCTTCTGATCACTTGATCGATCCTCCTTCAAGCCCACATACGCTTCTTATGTTGAGACAAAACGACTTCCCTCGTCGGATAAAGATTCTCGAACACGATCTCGTCCGGCTCAAACCAAAGCTCGATCTCGCGCTTGGCTTCCTCGGGAGCGCCGGAAGCGTGAATCGCATTTTCATAAACTCCTTTTGTCGTAATCCGCCCGTAAGAACCGCGGATGGTCCCCGGCTCCGCCTCCTCAGGGTTCGTCGCCCCGCAGATCTTTCGCACCTTTTGAATGGCATCTTCCCCATAATAAACGAGCGCCATGACCCGGTGGGTGTGATACTCCCCCGTGAGGTACTTGACGAGCTCCTCGAAAAAGGGCTTGTCCTTCAAATGGCAGTAGTGCGCCTCGGCCAACTTACGGGAAACCACAGCGATCTTAGAGGCGATTATAATGAGCTTCGTCTCGGCAAGCCGCGTCAAGATGTTGCCCGTCAACGACTTCTGAAGCCCATCCGGCTTCACGATCACCAGTGTCGACTCCTTCATCCTCTTCTTCCTGCCTCCTTTTACAGGTACCAGTAGGTTAAAGTAAAATATCTCCTTCCTCTTGTCAAGGATAAGGTCTTTTTGTAAGGATTGAATTTTCGACCTTGTAGGGGCAGACCTGCGTGTCTGCCCTGACAGGTTTTGGGCGGACACACAGGTCCGCCCCTACTTAACCACCGGCTGTCAACAACCGCAACAACCGTTGGAGATCCTCCAACGAGTAATACTCGATCTCAAGCCTTCCGCGCTTTTTGCCGTGGTGGATGCGGACCTTCGTTCCCAACGCGTGCCGCAGTCTGTCTTGCAAATCCTGAATATGCGGATCCGCGACGCCGATCTTGGGTTTCTTGGATCGGTTGGCTTTTCCGGCGGCCAATAGTTCCGTCTGACGAACGGAGAGCCCATGCTTCACAATCCGCCCACAAAACGCCATTTGATGTTTTTGATCGACTAACGCCAGTAAGGCCCTCGCATGCCCAAAAGTAATCAGATTTTGAGATAAATAATCTTGAATTTTTTCAGGTAAGTTTAATATTCGCAATAGGTTAGAAATTGATGATTTATCTTTTCCAACCCGGCCGGCTATCGTTTCTTGTGTGAATCCAAATTCCTGGACAAGACGCTTATAGGCCTTTGCTTCTTCTAATGGGTGGAGCTCTTCCCGCTGAATATTCTCAATAATGGACAGTTCCAATACATCCGAATCCGAAACACGCCGAAGAATCGCCGGAATCTCTTCCAATCCAAGATGCTGAACGGCGCGAAGCCTTCTCTCACCGGCAATCAGCTCATACCGGTCACCGCCTACTGCTCTGACGATAACGGGCTGAATGATTCCTTTCTCCCTGATCGACTGAGCCAATTCCTCTATTTTTTCTTGAGAAAAGGTGAGGCGCGGCTGAAATGGACTGGGCTCGATTTGAGAAACCTTGAGCGTAAGGATTTTTTCTTTAGGAACCTGAGCATCGGATGGGATAAGCGCTTCTAAACCCTTGCCTAAGACTTTTCGCTCCATGTCTAGAACCCTCCCGATTTAAACGTTATGATGATGTTGCTGGTTCAGTAGGGGCACATTGCAATGTGCCCCTACCTTGCCCCCGGCCATTCGCAATCAGGAACTCCCTGCCGAACTCTCTGTATTTCTTAGCCCCCTCTGAATGATTATCATAGAGAAAAATAGGCTTCCCAAACCCAGGCGCCTCACTTAACCGAATGTTTCTGGGAACAACGGTGTCGTAAACCTTCTCTCCAAAATGCTTTTTTACCTCTTGAATGACCTCCTGCGTCAAATTCGTGCGATAATCCGCCATCGTCATGACGATCCCTTCGATCTCCAAATCAGGATTCAGGCGTTCTCGAACCAGGTTATAAGTTTTCATCAATTGACCCAGTCCCTCGAGAGCATAGTACTCACACTGAATGGGAATCATAACGGAGTGTGATGCCGTCAGAGCGTTGATGGTGAGGAGTCCTAAAGACGGGGGACAATCGATAAAAACAAATTCAAAACCGGGATCTACACTAGCAAGGGCCTTTTTCAAGCGAGATTCGCGGCCTATTTCACTCACAAGCTCTACCTCAGCGCCCGACAAGTGCTCATTCGAAGGAACCAGAAAAAGATCCGAAACACAGGTTTCTACGATAAGTTCCGACGGCTTGGCGCTATCCAAAAGAAGATGATAACTCGATTTTTCTAATTTGTTTTTATCAATACCCAGACCACTGGTGGCATTTCCTTGAGGATCCAGATCAATCAGGAGACTTTTGGTTTTTTCAATGGCAAGGAAAGCAGACAACGAAACGGCGGTGCTTGTTTTTCCCACACCGCCTTTTTGGTTACAGATCGAAATTATCTTTGGCATGAGTCCATCACGCTTTTTACTATTGGGTATACTAATTCAGCAGAATTATACTGTCAACGATTATTTTTGCACACAGAGGCAAAAAGTTTCCACGTGGAAACTTTTAACGTGAATCCCAATATTCAATAAAGGCATGGCTGTTCCTTGAAATCCCTGGGAGATGGTTTTAAATCCCCCCTGCCCCCTTTGAAAAGAAAAGGGGGTTGGTCTTTGGCTCTTTCTCTTTAAGTAAAAGAAAGCCCTTACCCCCTTTTCTTTTCAAAGGGGGCAGGGGGGATTTGTTCCATGGCGTACTCCGCTGGAAAATTCGAGATTTACGTTTTTAAGAACGAACCTTTTCAAGATGAATGGCCAGAACGGAAAGATCGCAAGGGGTAATGCCGGAGATTCGGGAGGCTTGGCCAATGGAGATTGGTTTGACAAGCTCTAATTTCTCCATCGCTTCACGGCTCAAGCCCTTTATCACGCTAAAATTAAAACCTTCCGGTATTTTCTTTATCTCATATTTCTTAATCCGGTTAATGATGTCCAATTCTCTCTCAACATAACCGGCGTACTTAATCTCAATCTCAACCTGCCTCTGGATCTCCTTCGACAGGCTCAGGATGGTGAGCGAAGTCGAACCATCCTTATCTTCTATGGCCTGATCCATAGCGGTCATGACATTTTGAATGGTAACGTCCGAACGGCGCAGATATTGGTCCATCGGCACTTGTTGATATCGCGCTCTTTTCACTTTGGCGATCCATTCCTCAATTTGCTCCTGTTTCCTCACAAACTTCTTATGCTGTTCCTCGGAAATAAGCCCAAACTCATAACCGTACCTCAGCAATCTTTTATCGGCGTTATCCTGCCTTAAGAGCAGTCGGTGTTCCGCTCTCGAAGTAAACATTCTGTAAGGTTCTTCGGTCCCATTCGTCACGAGATCATCGATTAAGACACCTATGTAGGCTTCCGATCTATTCAGGATAAATGGCTTTCCGCCTCGTATCTTTAAAACGACATTGATTCCAGCCACGAGTCCCTGACAAGCCGCTTCTTCATAACCGGATGTGCCATTGATCTGCCCGGCCAGAAAAAGATTCTCGATGCGCTTTGTTTCCAAGGTTGGTTTGAGCTGAGTGGGAGGACAAAAATCGTATTCAACGGCATATCCAAATCTCATAACTTCTGCTTTTTCAATACCTTCTATACTTTTTATTATCTCAATTTGAACATCCTGTGGAAAACTTGTAGAAAGACCGTTAACATAAATCTCCTGGGTTGTCCGTCCTTCTGGTTCCAAAAATATTTGGTGGCGTTCCTTATCGGCAAAGCGCATGACCTTATCTTCTACCGAAGGACAATACCGTGGGCCTCTGCTTTTTATTTTTCCTGAGTAAAGGGGAGAGCGGTGGATGTTGTCCCTTATGATTTGGTGTGTTTTTTGATTGGTGAACGTCAGGTAACAAGGAAGCTGACTCTGCGTAATGCTTTCCGTTTGAAAACTAAAAGGCGCAGGATCCGGATCGCCTTCCTGCTTATCCAAACGGGAAAAATCGATGGAGCGCGCGTTGAGCCGGGGCGGCGTGCCGGTCTTTAGGCGCTTCACTTCAAATCCAAGCCCCATCAGGCATCCCGAAAGGCCAAGAGAGGGTTTGTCCCCGGCGCGGCCCCCGCCAAACGTGACGTCTCCGATATGAATCAACCCATTCAGAAAGGTTCCGGTCGTGATGATGACGGTTTTCGAATGATAAACGGCGCCGATCTGAGTAAGGACGCCTTTTGCGGCGTTTCCATCCACCAGAATTTCTTTTACTTCCGCCTGCTTTAAATCCAAATTCTCCTGGCTCTCGATGACGTACTTCATGGCAAACTGATACGACTTTTTATCGCACTGCGCGCGGGGGGCCCAAACCGCCGGGCCTTTGCTCGTATTGAGCATTCGAAACTGAATGCCGGTGCGGTCGGTGACCTTTGCCATCTCGCCGCCCAGCGCATCGATCTCACGCACGATGTGCCCCTTGGCAATGCCGCCGATGGCCGGATTGCAGGACATCTGCGCGATGGAATCCAAATTCATGGTGAGCATGAGGGTCTTCGCCCCCATGCGCGCCGCCGCAAGGGCCGCTTCGCACCCCGCATGCCCCGCGCCCACCACAATGACATCGTAGGTTTTGTCGGCCATCATTTACGATATACCCATTGGTATTGCCGTAGGGGCGAACCTGTGTGTTCGCCCAAACCCAGGTCGGGGCAGACATATAGGTCTGCCCCTACATGAGAATTTAGGTTAGGGTCACGCTCTTCAACCGCAGCTGATAAACCGTCATGAGCAGGGTGTTGGTAAGCCAATAGAGAACGAGCCCGGAGGGCATGCTGTAAAACACAAAACCAAAAACGATCGGCATCAAAACTGCCATCATCTTCTGCTGCATTTCCACGGAAGGGTCCTGTCCCTCCATCTTGACTTGGGTGAACTTCTGCTGGATCACCATCGCCCCAACCATAATGAGCGGCAAAAGGTGCGCTTCTTTGCCCAGAAGGGGCAGGGCCATCGGAAGCTGGACGCTGTCCGGCAGTGAAAGATCCCGAATCCACAAAAGCCCTTCATTCAACAAAGCGACGGACTTGGAGAGAGCCACGTAAAGGGCGACAAACACCGGCATCTGCAGAAGCATCGGCAAACAACCGCCGAATGGATTCACCTTGTGTTTTTTGTACAGCTCCATGAGCTCACGATTCATCTTCTCGGGATTCTTGCCGTGCTGCTGCCTTAACTGATTCACCTTCGGCTGAACGAGCTGCATCCTTTTCATCGAAAGGTAGCTGACGCGCGTAAGCGGAAATAGGAGGACGTTGATCAGCGTGGTAAGAGCGATGATGGCGATCCCGTAATTCCGAAAAACCTTATGGAGAAGCTCGAGCCCCCCGACCAGGAGCTTCCCAAACAGATCAAGCTTGCCGAAGTTGACGATAGGATCCAACCCCTGCGGCAGAAGCTCCTGGATGTCGTTGGGTCCGTGATAAACCAGAAAATCGTGCTGGATGGCGCCGCCGGCAGGGAGCGCGATCTTCTCCGAAAGAAGGAAAACCTGAAACTCGTGGTTGCCAAGCCCCTGCACCGCTCCTTTAAACGTTCCCGAAAGCGGCTTGAAAATTATGGAGAAATGCCTGTCCTTCGTGGCGGCCCACTCGAGCTTTCCCTGACTCGTCACGACCTTTCCGCGCTTGCTTTCTTTCGGATGCTGGAGAACCTTTTTGCCGTCGACGTCCGAATAAAAGTTGGCCTCGATGTATTGGCTGTCAATGGAATGACGCGGCGCGATACTGGGCCCAACAAAGAGTTGATAATAGAGTTCCTTGGGCGCGTTTGAGGCGTTCTCAAGGCGGATTTCCAGCCGCGAAGCGTAGGAATCCTTCTCCAATCGCCAGCTCTTCACGATCCTCACGCCGTCCGCATCGGAAGAAGGGACGAAGAGGATCTCCCCCGGTCTTTCTTCAGCCTGATAGCCGGTTAGCGCCTCTTTAAATTGCATGCCATCCGGAGACAAGCTTACGAGCCCCGGTAAACTGCCGGAAGAATCCGCCGATAGAAACTTCAGCCCCTCTTGGGTCTTGGGATCGGCAAACCGGGGAAAGGAAATCTCTCTGACGAGTCCCCCTTTTTTATTGAACACCGCTTTTACCCGCTCATTCCCAATCGCGAGATCTTCCTCCTGCAGAAGTCTCTCCGTGTCTCCCAAGAAAGCCGGGGAAACTGCGCCCCGAAGATCCGAACCTTTCAAATTTCCGGAGGCGGGAGAAGAAGGAAGGGGCTCCAAAGAGGCGGTTGGGGACGTCTTGGCGGATTGGGGATAAAACTTCTGAAGAATCACGGGATAAAAACCCAAAACCAAAAATGAAATCGCCAGCGCCAATAAGACTCTTTTTTCCATGGGTCCTTCCTTAACCTTCTTTATGAACGGGATCAAACCCGCCCGGCGAAAGAGGGTGACAACTCAACAATCTTCGCGCCGAAAGCCGGAGCGCTTTTAAGAAACCGATCTCCCGAAAAGCCTGGACGGCATAAGCGGAGCAGGAGGGATGATAACGGCACAGCCGAGGGGCAAGCGCCCCGAAAAACCTTGACGCGCCCACAATGAAAAAGACGGCTGTCCTCGACAAAAGACTCATCCAACCGGTCCCTCCAACAAACCCTTGATGGTTTGTTTCACTCCATTTAAGTCTAAAACCTGGGGCGCCTTGAAAACCCTGAACCAATAAACTCTGTCCTCGCTCCCCTTAAAGAACGCTTCTTGCCGAACCGCCTCCCGAATCAAGCGCTTCAGACGATTACGCTTCACGGCAAGCGGCACGACCTTCTTGGGAATGGAAAAAAGGAGGGGGGTCTTGCCCGGTCTTTTTATAAAGGTTCCCTTTTGCAATACCCTGAGAGAAAGCCAACTCAAACGGTTAGTTTCCAACGCCCCTTTTGGCGGCGTCTTCTCAACACCGCGCGGCCATCCTTCGTCCTCATCCGCTTTCGAAACCCATGCGTTCTTTTTCTTTTGACATTCGATCGCGCCGTAAGTGTTTTTTTCATGAAACAAATCCTTGCTCTTTGGGTTGGTGGATTATAACATAGAGAGCTTACGAAGAGTCAAGGAAGAAAGACTTGGGGGAGCAGAGGAGTCAGGGCAGACACATAGGTCTGCCCCTACAACCATAATGGGATTCACGTTCGTAGGGGCGAACCCATGTGTTCGCCCAAACCTATTCCTGAAAATAGTGGTTGTAAAAAACACAGCCGTTGGGTACAATTTCGCTGGTTCCCACTCAAACAACCTTGCTTAGCTTAGATTGTGGATAAATTGTTAATAACTTATTCGACTTAAAAGCTTTTATTTTTATTATTTCTCTATATTTTAACCTAATTGAATAGAATAAGTTATAAAAAAATTAAGCCGGTTTTAGAAAACTTTAAATCCAAGGCTGTGGAAAAATGACGGATAATGGCTCTCAGGAAATATGGAATAAAATTACGGACTCCCTCCAGAAAGAACTGGTTCCTCAAGTCTACGAACGGTGGCTAAAACCCATCCAGCCGTTGGAATTTAAAGACGGCCGGCTTGCCCTGGGCGTTCCGGACGAGTTCTTTCGAAACTGGATCTTAGACCATTACAGTAACATGATCTCCGCGGCTCTAAGAGAAATAACGGGAGAACCGACAACGTCCGTTGCTTTTGGCCTTTTAAAAGAAAGTCCGCCCTCCCTTCCCACCCATCCTCCGTCCGGCATGCCGCCGCTTCCGTCTTTTCAGCCATTGCCTTATCAGCATCCTGCTCTTCCCGATCTTAATTCCAGATATAATTTTGAAAGTTTCGTCGTTGGCCCTTCCAACCGTTTTGCCCATGCCGCCTCTCTGGCCGTTGCGGAATCTCCCGCAAAAGCTTACAACCCCCTTTTTATTTACGGCCCCGTCGGCCTTGGAAAAACTCATCTGATGCAGGCGATCGGACAGGAAACCCTAAAAAGAAACCCAACCGCGAAGGTGCTCTACATTGCCAGCGAGAAATTCACCAACCAACTCATCAACGGCATCAAAACGGGCACCATCTTGAAGTTTAGAGAAAAATACCGGACGGTCGACTGTCTCCTCATCGACGACATCCACTTCATAGGCGGCAAAGAATCCACTATGGAAGAATTTTTTCATACCTTCAATACTCTATTTGACGCCCACAAGCAAATCGTCGTCTCAAGCGACAAGCCGCCCAAAAACATTCCCAATCTCGAGGAACGGCTGATTTCCCGCTTTGAGTGGGGGTTGGTGACGGACATTCAGCCTCCTGACTTCGAAACCAGAACGGCCATTCTCCGGAAGAAGGCGGAGAGAGAAAATCTCTACATCCCCGATTCCGTCACCTCTTTCATAGCCGATAAAATCAAGTCCAACATCCGCGAGCTGGAAGGGGCTCTTATCCGCGTGGTCGCTTACTCCAAGCTGGTGGGGAAAGAGATCGACGAGTCGACGGCGCGGGAAGTGTTGAAAGACCTCATCAGCGAAACGGAAAAGAAAATCACTATTGACCTGATCCAAAAGAAAGTGGCAGAATACTTCGAAATACGCCCGTCGGACATGGTCACCAAACGCCGGTTAAAGAATATCGTCTATCCCAGACATCTGGCGATGTATCTTTCGAGAGAATTGACGCATTTCTCGCTTCCGGAAATCGGGGAGCAATTTGGAGGACGGGACCACACGACCATCCTCCACGGCTGTGAAAAAATCAAGAAGGAAATCAAAAAAGACCCGAAGTTTAAGTCACTCATTGAAAAGTTGATTGTGGAAATAAAAAGTTAAACTGCTACTCTGTAATATTAATTAATGATGATTAAGAAGGGTCTAAGGTCTAAATCCCCCCCCACCCCCTTTAAAAAGAAAAGGGGGT
>JACQQY010000109.1 GCA_016206825.1 Candidatus Omnitrophota bacterium | reverse complement strand
TTCGCCAAAAGAACCTCTCGCGGCGGCAGGGCGGCCAGCACACGGATCTCGTCAGGCAACAAGACGCTTCCGTTCACATAAGCGCCTTGAATCTTAAAATTCTGATTTTCCTTCGCAAAATCGACAAGAATCCTGCAAGGGGCGACCGGATCCCCTTGGGTCAGGGTCATGCCGCAGGTGCCATTCAAGCTTTCCGCAAGCAAGGTGAGCCTCGCTTGGCTCAAGACTCTTCTCGCCAAACTATTTTTCACCACCAGGTACCGGGAATGGGGGCGAAGCTTCGCTCTTAATTTATCGAGGGAAAAAGCCGATACGCCGCCTTCATGCCGGGCGATGAAGAAAGCGGTGTGTTCCTTCACTTCCTTCTCCATCTCCCGAATCGCCAGATCCTTGGCCGTCCGGCTAAAACCGGTTACCTTCATCGCTTTTTATTCCTCTGCCGTCTTCTCTTTCAAAACCTTCGACAAATCCAGCCGAATGCCCGGACCCATGGTGCTGGAAATGTGGCCGTTTCGAATATAAGCCCCTTTTAACGTCTTAGGCCTTGCCTTGATCAGCGCCTCGATCAAAGCGGCGCCGTTTTCATAAAGAGCGTCTTCGGAAAAAGAAAGCTTGCCGATCAGCGTATTGACGTTCCCCAATTTATCCATCTTAAACTCGATGCGCCCGCTCTTAACCTCTTTGACGGCCTTCGCCGGATTGTCCGTCACGGTGCCGGCTTTAGGAGAAGGCATCAGACCTCTCGGGCCCAGCACCTTGCCTAGTTTTCCCACTTCTTTCATCATGGAAGGCGCGGCGACCGCCACGTCAAAATCCATCCAGCCGCCCAATATCTTTTCAACCAGCTCATTGCCGCCGACGACGTCGGCGCCCGCTTCCTCGGCGGCCTTTGCGTTTTCGTCCTTGCAAAACACGATGACTTTCAGTTTTTTCCCCTGACCATGAGGAAGAACCGCCGTGCCCCTCACCCCTTGGTCGCTCGCGCTCAAATCCACGCCCAATTTGAACTGAAGCTCCACCGACTGGTCAAATCGGGTCTTCGGCGCGTTCTTCAGAACCTTCACGGCATCCTTCAGCTCGCACGCCTTTAAATTTTCCGTGAGCTTCGCTATTTCTTTCTGCCTTTTGGTGACCCGACGTTTTGACATTTGAACTAACCTTCTATTTCAATCCCCATGCTCCGGGCGGTCCCCATCACAATCTTCATCGCCCCTTCTTTATCCTTGGCGTTCAGATCCTTCATCTTTTCATCGGCAATTTCCCGGACCTGCTCTTTGGTGATCTTCCCCACCTTGGTGCGGTTCGGCTCGCCTGAAGCTTTGGCGACCCCGCACGCCCTCTTCAAAAGCACGGTGCTGGGGGGGCTCTTCACGATGAAATCGAACGTTCGATCTTCATAAACCGTGATAACCGCCGGCAGCGTGAGACCTTCCCTGCCCTTTGTCCGTTCATTAAACGTCTTGCAGAATTCCATGATGTTCACCCCGTGCTGACCCAAAGCGGGACCGACGGGAGGAGCAGGATTGGCCTGGCCTGCCGGACAATAGAGCTTGATGACCGTCTTTACCTTTTTAGCCATTTATACCTTCTCCACCTGCCAATATTCCAATTCGACGGGCGTCGTGCGGCCAAAGATGGCCACCGAAACCTTTAACTTTCCCTTACCGGGGTTGATCTCTTCGACCGTTCCGTTAAAATTCACGAAAGGCCCTTCTTTCACCCGCACGCTCTCGCCTTTCTCGAAGATGATCTTCGGAGTGGGCTTCTCCTTTTTCTCCTCGGCCTGCCGAATGATCGTGGTCACTTCCGCGTCTTTCAGCGGAAGGGGCTTGCGTCCCGAACCGATGAAGCCGCTCACCCCCGGCGTGTTTTTGACGAGGTACCAGGTGTCATCCGTAAGCTCCATTTCGACAAGCACATAACCCGGAAAAAATTTGCGAGTCGAGATTTTTTTCTTGCCTGCCTTTATCTCCGAAACCTTCTCCGTCGGAATCAGAACCTGGGAAATCTTATCCTGGAGATTCTGCTGTTGAGAGCGGGTTTCCAGGACCGATTTGACCCGCTCCTCGCGGCCCGTTTGCGTGTGAATCACGTACCAATGTTTAGCCATATCCAATCGCCTAAAACTTTCCTACCTCAAAATCCACGATAAAAGATTAGAAAAAATAAAATCGGCCATGCCGATAAATGCCGACAAGATCAACATGGTCACGAGGACCACGTTGGTCGACCCGATAAGTTCCTCGCGAGTCGACCAAGTCACCTTCTGCATCTCGGCTTTGACTTCGGAGAAGAAGGTTCTGAATTTAGTTAGGAAGACCACGTCACGTTCCTGTCTATAACCGTCGGATGGGCCATAATAGCGCCTCCGTTCGAGTCCCTCCTGGCCTGAAAATCAGGCCAGGAGGGACTCGAACCCCCAACACGCGGTTTTGGAGACCGCTGCTCTAGCCGATTGGAGCTACTGGCCTAAGCCAAAAACTTCCCTCATCCACACAAAAAAAATAGAAAAAAACCTTCCTCCGGTTTTTCCAATAAACCGGTTTTAGGTTTCAAATGCTTATTTCACTTCTTTATGGGCCGTATGACTACGGCAAAACGGACAAAACTTCTTAAGCTCCAGCCGTTCCGGATGAAGCTTTTTATTCTTGTTCGACGAGTAATTACGGTGCCGGCAAGCCGTGCACTCGAACTGAATGATGTCGCGCATGAAAAATCAACCTACTCCAATATCTCCGACACCACCCCTGCCCCGACGGTGTGGCCTCCTTCGCGGACGGCGAAGCGAAGCTCTTTTTCCATCGCAATGGGGGTGATGAGCTCGGCGGTGACGGTGATCGTGTCTCCCGGCATCACCATCTCGACGTCCTTCGGGAGTTGAATCAGGCCCGTGACGTCGGTGGTGCGGAAGTAAAATTGAGGCTTGTAGCCGTTAAAGAAGGCCGTGTGACGGCCTCCTTCTTCTTTGGTGAGGATGTAGACCTCGCCCTTGAATTTCTTGTGAG
>JACQQY010000117.1 GCA_016206825.1 Candidatus Omnitrophota bacterium | reverse complement strand
GAGAAAGCGGATCTCGCGGATCTTATCCAATGCGTGATCGACTCCGGCGCTCCCGTTCACGGCATGGAGATCGAACATGGCTGGTCCGAAATCCACTCTCTTGACGATTATGAACGCGTGAAAGCCCACTTCGAAGCGCGGAGCGCCGCTTATTCGGAAACCCCATGATCTCAGCCAAGGATTTCGTCGACATCCTAAGAAAAGAAGGGTTTGTCTCCTTTACGGGAGTGCCCTGCTCCTTTTTCCAGGCGGCGATCAATTTCGTTATCGACGATCCCGCTCTCTTTTACACCATCGTCCCTAATGAAGGCTCGGCGCTTGCCCTGGCTTCGGGAGCCGCTCTCGCCGGCCGGCCCACGGCCGTCCTCATTCAAAACTCCGGCTTCGGCAATCTCATCAATCCGCTCACTTCGTTGAACATGATCTACCGCTTGCCCGTTCTTATTTTCATGAGCGGCCGCGCCTACGGCGTGCCCGACGAACCCCAGCATGAGATCATGGGCAAAACCATGGGGCCGCTTCTGGACGCCTTGGGCATCCCGCATCTTGACATGCCGGGCGAAATCCAAAAGTTCGAAAAGGCCGTTCAAGAAGCCGTGCGGAGGATGAACCGGGAAAAATCCCCTTTCGTCTTCCTTGTCCGAAAAGGAACCATCGACGACTACCAGGCCGCCAGGAAAGACAACCCCGCCTATCCCCTTAAGAGGATAGAGGCGATTCGAATCATCTCCCAAGCTCTTCAGGGTGATGAGTGCCTCGTTGCCACCACCGGCAAACCTTCGCGGGAACTCTTCAACGTCTGCGACAGGAACCGAAACTTTTACATGCAGGGATCCATGGGACACGCCGCTTCCTTCGGGCTGGGCGTCGCCTTAAGCCGGCCCGACAAAAAAGTCGTCGTGCTGGACGGCGACGGCGCCCTTCTCATGCATATGGGAATCCTTTCTTCCATCGGACACTACCGGCCGAAAAACCTTTACCACATCGTCCTCGATAACGAATCCTACGAAAGCACCGGCGGCCAGGATACCACCTCCCCCACCACCGATTTCTGCCTCATCGCCAAAGCCTGTGGATACAGAACGGCGGAGGAAGCGGCGACGGAAAAAGATCTCAAGGTCAAACTGGCCTCCCTGCTTCAAGAAGAAGGCCCCGCCTTCCTGCGCATCAAAACCAACCGCCTCCCCACTCCCGACGTCCCGCGAATCTCGAACCGATACACCTCGGAGCAAATTGCAGAAACCTTTAAAGCCGCTCTGTCGCCATGAAAAAAAACCGAATGCCTTCATGGATCCTCCTGAACCCCGGTCCGGTCAACGTCACCGCGCGCGTGAGGCGGGCGCTTCTCCAACCGGACATCTGCCACCGGGAGAAAGAGTTCTCGGATCTTTTGCGAAACGTCCGGGAGAAACTGCTCCGGATCTTTCGGATCTCCAAAACCCACACCGCGGCTTTTCTCACGGGCTCCGGCACCACGGCGCTGGAAGCCATGCTCACTTCCCGGGCCGCCAGCGGCAAAATCCTCGTCCTCTCAAACGGCGTTTACGGAGAAAGAATCCGAACGATTCTCGAACGCCGGGGGGTTCCCGTGAAGACCCTTTCAAGTCCCATGGGAGACTTCCCTTCTTTGGAAAGAATCGAACGCGCTTTAAAACAAGACCGCGCCCTCAGGGCCGTCGCGATGGTCCACCACGAAACCTCAAGCGGAATGCTGAATCCCCTTTCCGCCGTCGGAACCCTTGCCAAAAAATACGGCAAAACTTTCCTCATCGATGCCATCAGTTCCCTGGGAGCCGAATCCATCGACTTCAAAAAAGACGGCGTCGACTTTTGCGCCGGAACCTCCGGTAAATGCCTCCATGCCTTTCCGGGGGTATCTTTTGTGATTGTTTCTAAAAAGGAAGTCCGGAATCTTCGCAGGCAGAAACCGGCTTCCCTGGCGCTCGATCTCGCAAATGCTCTCGACCACCAAGAGCGAAACGACGTCCCGTTCACCCCGGCCGTTCAGCTCTTCTACGCGCTTGACCGGGCGCTGGATGAATTAAAAGAAGAAGGTTTGTCCGGGCGAATCGCCGACTACGCTTATAAAAACAGTCTCCTGCAGGAAGGGTTCTCCAAACTCAACCTCCGGTTTTTGATTCCGAAGGAGCGCCGTTCCCACGTCCTCACGGCGCTTTGGACGCCTTCTTTTATCTCCTACTCAAAACTCCACGATGAACTGAAAAAAAAAGGCTTCATCATCTACGCGGGGCAGTCAACGTTGAAAGATAAAATCTTTCGCGTCTCAAACCTCGGAAATATCCAGGCAGGCGGGATCCAACGGTTCCTTTCAAGCTTAAAGACGGTCCTCTCCCATGCCAAGCGCTGAAACCGGCGAAATCCGTTTACCCGCCGTTAAAAAATGGAGGCCCAACCGCCTCTTGTCGAGACCCCTCACACGGCTTTTCCTCAAAACGCCGCTGACGCCCAATCACATCACCCTCATGAGCTTGGGGTTCGGCCTGACGGCGGGACTGCTCTTCTCGCGCGGCTATTACTTGAGTTCCCTGGCGGGGGCATTTTGTTACCAACTGGCCATTGTTCTTGATAACTGCGACGGAGAAATTGCGAGGGCCAAAAATCTTTCAAGCGCCTTAGGAGGGCGGCTCGACGTGACCGCCGACTTCCTGACGGATCTGGCGCTCTTTACGGGCATCTTTCTCGGGGCGTTAAAAGGACCCTTCCATCGTTTTGCCCCCCTTCTCTTTATGCTTTGCCTGAGCGGAGCCGCGGCTCATTTCGTTCTTGTCGTGATGGAAAAACGGCGGGACTTCGGCCCCGCGGTCTTTCACCGGTCCAACCCTAACCCAGCGGGACGCCAAAGCCCGCTCTTTCAGCTTTTTGACTCCCTGCGCGAAGGCGAAGCCTCCTGGTTCGTGCTTGTCTTCGCCGTTTTGGGGCATACGTCTTATCTCCTTTGGTTTGGAGCCGTCTACATCCAGTTTTTGTGGATAGGAGCGTTTTTTCTCAATTTTAAATGGCTTGCCGGCGGTAAAATGCCATGAAAGCCGTCATCCTTGCCGCAGGCGTCGGCAAACGCTTCGGTAAAAGAACCCAAACGCTCCCTAAGTGCCTCATCCCTCTGGGCGATACGGGCGAAAATCTCCTCCAACGCGCCTTCGGCTCCTTCAGAAAAACAGGATTAAAAAACGTGGTGATCGTTTGCGGCCATCTCCGGGAAAAGATAAAAGAGGAATGCCGGAAAAGCGGCAAAGGCCTGCGCATCCGCTTCATTGAAAACCCCGACTACCGCCGCGGCAGTATCCTCTCTCTCCACAAAGCCTCGAAAGAACTGAGCGCCGGCGTTCTCATCATGGATGCGGACGTCTACTTCCCTGCCGAGGCGCTTGGGAAACTTCTGGCATCGCCGAAGAGGAGCGCGTTCCTGCTCGACGCCGCTTCCAAAAGCTCCGGCGAAGAAATGATGGTCATGGCCAAAAAGGGGCGCCTTGTTTCCATCTCAAAGCGGGTAGACCCTTCCCTTGAAATCGTCGGCGAAGCCACCGGCATCGTAAAACTCGCCAAACCAGACGCGCTTCTACTCAAAACAATCCTAGGGGATTTTGTAAAAGAAGGACGGGTGGACGCGGAATACGAAGAGGCCTACGCCCGACTCATGCGCCGCCGCAAAATGGGATACGAAACCATGGACGGCTTCTTCTGGAGCGAGATGGACTTTGAGGAAGACTTGAGAAAAATCCTGCGGCGTTCTACGGACGTTTCCTAAAAGAAACGGTGGTGATGGTGTTGCCCTTGAGGGAAGGGATGAGAATTTCCTCCCTTTTGCGGTCGCAGGAGATGTCGGCGGGGGTCGTCAGACCGCTCAAAAAAGTCGTGGTGTCTCCGCGGCCATAGTTCGGAATCTTATAAATTTCCCCTCTTTCGAAATCCGACACGTAAAGATTGCCTTGATCGTCGTAATCGATTCCATCGAGCCTTGAAAAGCCCCGCTTCAGCACATGGAGATTGCCGTGAGCGTCGATCTCCGCAATCTGCCCGGACTCCCAACCGACCAGGACCAAGTGTTTGGACTTGGGGTTGATCGCGAGTCCATTGGGACTTCCCAGCTCTTTGCCTTCTTTATACAGCGTCAGCTCATAATTTTTCTTCGTATCGATGCGGAATATCTGGTTCGTCACCAGATCGCTCACATAAATCCGCCCTTTTTCGTCCGCCGTGATGCCGTTCAAAAACTTCACGCGAAAATGGGAGAAGTCGACCGTCATCGCCGGCTTGCCGCTTTCTTTGTTAAAGGCCTTTACCACGTCAATGTCCGCGACAAAGAGGTTCTCCCCCACAACGACCAAGCCCTTTGGGGCATGGAGAAAAACCCCGTTCTTTTTGCCGCCGATAAACTTTTGAATGACGATGTTCCCATTCGCGTTGATTTTTGAAATATAGCCGTTCCCGTCCTTATCACCCGGAGAGCCGTTGACGTTGGAAACAAAATAAGCGCCGTTCTTCGGATCGGCGACGATGCTCTCAGGCGCCTCAAAATCGGAAAGGGTGAAAGCATAGGCGGGATGGGCCAGCAGAAAAAAGAGCGGCAGGAACCCAATCGTCTTTCGCATATTCAAATTATATCAAACCCCATCCGAAAATCAACTACGCCGTTTGCAACATCAAACATTCGCAAGAAACCGCCTGATTTGATCGTGATTACCAACCAATACGGCAATGCGCCTTTCCTTTTCACGCTTCAGCACAATCCTCAAATGGGATTCCACCCCAGCTTCGAAGTAAGGCTTCCTAAGTTGTTTGTAGAAAAATCGCGGGGCAAGCTTCTTGGCTTCGTCAAGATTGGAATTCGTCGAATAATAAACTTCCAACGCTTCCAAAATCAAACCGGCGGCTTTAAGCTGTACGGAATCGAGAACCTTGAGACTTCTTTGAAAAGAAGGACTGAAGTAAAGGGATAAAGGCACGGGTCAGACTTTTCCTTGCTTCAGACCATCGATAAAAGTCCGTGTCACTTCCTTTTCCTGCCCCTTTTCCCTTTCACAAAGAAGGTCAAGTTTCCGATATTGTTCGGGAGTGAAAGTCTTCTCGGTAACTTCCAAGGGAACAAGCTCGATGCGATTTCGGCGCACTTCCACATCAAAAATAGAGCCCTTCTCCAAACCTAAGATGTCAGCTATCTCCTTGGGAATCGTCAGTTGATGTTTGGCTGTCATCACAATTGTCATAACACACCTCCTCCTAGAGTATATCTTAAAGTAAGGAAATCGCAAAGTAAGGAATAACACGCATTTCTCAAATTTTTTTATTACAGATCTGTTATTTTTTGAATCGGGGTCAACAGCAGGACGTTCCCTGTTCCGAATCACAGTGAATCAATGGAACCCACCCAAAACAAAAACCCCTTCAAATAATACGTCTCCGGAATGAACGGATCGATCGGATGGTCCGCGGACTGCTTGAGAAACCGGACCACGCGAAGGCGCTTCCGCACGTCCCAAGCGGCGCTCTGGCTTACCTGCATGAGAAGATTGTCATCCACGTGATAAGAGCAGGAAAAAACGGCCAAAAATCCCTCTTGTTTTAAAAGTTTCATGCTTCTTAAAATTATCTCCTTGTACCCTTTAAGAGCCCCTTCCAACGCTTCCTTGCTTTTCACAAAAGAAGGAGGGTCCAAAACGACGAGATCGAACCTTTTCGCCTCTCTCTCCATACGTCTGAGTTCATCAAAGATATTCCCGGCTTTGAAGACACAGGCCTCCTCCGCAATGCCGTTGAGCTCCCGGTTCTTCTCGGCTTGCTTGACGGCTTCTTCGCTGGAGTCGATCCCCAGCGCCCGACAGCCGGCAAGCGCCAGATGAAGCGCAAACCCCCCTTCATAACAAAAAGCGTCTAAGACCTCTCCCTTAAATCCCCATTTTCCAAACTCTAAACGATTTTCCCTTTGATCCAGGTACAACCCGGTCTTCTGCCCCGCCTCAAAACGCACGCCATAGCGGATGTTTCCCTCTTGGATAATCGTTTCCTCTCCCCTCATCGGTTCGATCCATCCCTTCTTCGCCTCCAGTCCCTCTTTCGACCTGAGAGCCGTATCGCTCCTTTCATAAATTCCCTTAAAGGGAATGACCTCCTTCAAAGCCTCGAGCACGGGCGGCCTCAAGCGCTCCATCCCCATGGTGAGAAATTGAACCACCAAAACCTCCCCATACCGATCCACGATGAAACCAGGCAATCCGTCCGCTTCGCTGGCGATGAGCCGGCAGGCGTTGGTTTCCTTCACCGCCAACTCCCGGTACCGGACCGCCTTTTGGATCTTCCTCTTAAAAAATTCTTTATCGATCGCCGTTGGCGCCGCCGACAGAAGCCTGATGGTTATTTCCGAACGGGGATTATAATAACCCACCCCCACAAAACCCCTTTTCCCAAAGATACCCACCAAATCCCCGGGAAGAGGATCGCCGGAAAGCTTTTCGATCTGACTGCGATAAATCCAGGGGTGATCACAGCGTCCGGACAGGCGCGCTGATTTCTTTAAGGTGACCTTTTTGTCCATAACGGTTATTCCAATGGGAGCGGAAAGGGCATACTCACATACACCCAACGGCAAGCAACGCAGGAAGGAAAATCATCCACCCTACGCAGTAAGATTATGGCTTGGTTTCGATGCGCTTGATAAGATGCGCATCCAACACGTCCTTCTTACTGCGCCATCTGCCGCCTATTTTGAATCCTGGCAAGATTCCCTTTTTGAGCCAGCGATAGACCGTCATTTCATGGACTCCCAAATACCGGGCGATTTCTTTGGTCGTCATAATCTGAGTCCGTTCCGGCTTCGCAGGCTTGGGATCATCGGCGCGATTCATCATCTCTTGTCTTTTCCTCTTTTTACGCATTAGAATCATCCCCGTTTTAACCCAGCTTCTAAGAAACCTTCCCAACGGCCATCCTTGCTTTCCCAAAACTCTTTTAAATCCCGGTCTAAGCTTAAGTATAATACAATAATTAGTAATTGTCAATTTTTTTAAGTGAAATTATGCAATTTTATTTAAAAATATCCCTGTTAGAGACTACTACTCTGTAACATTAATTAATGACGATTGAGAAGGGTTTAAATCCCCCCTGCCCCCTTTGAAAAGAAAAGGGGGTAAGGGCGTTCTTTTACTTAAAAGAGAAAGAGCCGAAGACCAACCCCCTTTTTATTTCAAAGGGGGCAGGGGGGATTTGATCTGCCGTCATTCATTAATGTTACACAGTACTACCCTTAGGAAAAGACGTTTACCGGAAAAAATCCAAGAAATTCTGCGCGGAATTACGAAGACCCTTGGCGCCCTCTTTGACAAGCCCTACGCTTCCATCCAATGCCCCGGAAGCCATATCTTTAAAAACGTAAAGATCCAAACCCACCAGGCGCGACAAGGTCGTCCTTGTCAGCGCCTCGAACATCACAAGGCTCGCCACAACGGACAGATTATCGATATGCGCATATTCCCTATCGTGAATGCCGATGTGAAACTCCTGTATCTTGGGCTCTCCCCCGCCGCCATAATCCTTAAAAACCACCTTTTCCACCGTGAGGTAAAGCCTGTCGATCCGAAGCGGCGCGGCTTCCGGAAACCCTCCTTTCTGTTCCTGCTCGGTGGGTTTCAAGGCATCCACGTTCAATCTTCCCGCGCGGTCCTTGACCACCGTGATTTGCTTCACATGAAGCCGGATCTTTTCGAAATGAAATTCTTTCTTGAATAAAGAATCCCACGCAAAATCAACCGACACCTCAGGGACATCCAACATCGCTCTCTCAGGAAAGCCTTGAGGGCTCTGCACCACGATCTTTCTAAAACGTAAACTGGATGAGAAAATTCCCAGATGGGCGCTCCCAACGCTGACCGGAACATGCGTCGCCTTCGAAATGGCCCATGCGGTGACCGCCTGGACCAAGGCATTCTTAAGCAGCGCCAGCCCCACAAAAACGATTACCCCCGCCAAAATAATTTTCTTAAAAGAGCCCATTTGCAGCTATCCCCAGCAAGATCACCTGCGGAACCGCCACCAGCGGAATCCAAACGGCCGTCCTCCAACCCACGTTAAACCCAATAAGGCCGATCTCGGTGAAATCCGTGACAACCCCCGCCATGAGAAACACGAAAGCGTTTCCAAAAGCTCCCGTCTGCTTGAAAATTTCAAACGCGAAAGGCGCCGTGCCCTCCGAGCACACCTCCATGACCGTCGCTAAAGCGAGCGTCACTAAAAGCCCAAGCGCCGTGGGCCCCATGTACCGCTGGAACCATTCGTGAGGAATAAAGGCGGCGGCCAAACTGGCAAGGCCCGCCCCCAGCAAAATCCACCAAAGCACCATATCCGCAAGACCCAGCGCCCCTTTGACAATCTCCCGGCAATCCTTCCCCAGTTGATTCCAGGTTAAACGGTAACCGGCTGCCCTTCTTAGGAAATCCTCTCTGATCGAATAACCCCTTTCGATCTCCAACGTATGGGGATTGGTTTCCACCCAGCCCCTCCTTTCCAAAAATTGGAAGACGATCCCCGTGAAAAACGCCGTGAGCATGGCGCCCAACAAAATGTAAAGCGCTTTCAAACCAAAAAAACTGAGAAGCAGAATGGTGATCGGCATATTCGCCCAAGGACTTGCCAAAAGAAAAGCCACCACCACCGGGATGGAAGCTCCCTTCTTATAAAGCTGAATGGAGAGCGCAAGAATCCCGTGACTGCAGCTGCTCATCAAAAACCCGAGGACCACGGCGGAAAAGATCGTGCGCTTTCTCTTCCGCGCCAGGATCAAAGAAACGTATTCCCTCGGAACGAATCGTTCGATGATCCCGCCCAAAAAGAACCCAAGAAGAACCGCCCACCAAATACTGCGGAGATAGCTCAACAAAGAAGTTCGAAAGGCCAAAAGCGCGGGGAGCTTATAGGAAAGCCCGACCAAGCCAAGCAAAACCAAAGACGTGAGAAAAAACTTGTTTGTTAACAACCGCCGGGGGCGGCTCTTACCGGCCGTTCTGCCGGCAGAGTCAGCTCCACAGCAGGATTTGTCTTTCACCGTTTAATCCGTCAATGCCTCATCTACTTTTTGTCGGACCTTCTCAAGCGACAAACCCGCCTTCTCAAAGAAAGCGAAATAACCGAGCCCTTTAAATTTCTCCTCCACCTCCGTCCGCGCGAAGCCCGTGATGACGATCACCCGAACCGTCGGATCCACGCCCTGCAGGACGGGAAGGAATTCGTCGCCATGAATGATCGGCATCTTAAAATCCAACAGCACGACCTTGGGCTTATGCTTCTGGAACAACTCAAGGGCATCCTCCAAATTATCCGCCGCATCCACGACGTAACCCAAAGGCCGGAAATAATCCATCAGCACCCGCAAAAAATCCGGCTCATCATCCACGATCAACATCCGCCTTTTAGCCATGTCCCCTCCCTACCCTTTCAGCTCTTCATGATCGTGCGAAAGAGGCTCCACGTGCACCACAACGTCGGTCACGCCTGGGATTTCCCGTTTGATGTCCCTTTCAATGATGTTCGCCAACCCATGAGAAGCGAAAACCGACATCTGGGGATCCACAAGGATGTGAAGATCCACGTAAACGTCATCCACTCTCCCGCGGGTGCGAATCTCATGGCAATCCAGCACCCCCTCCACCCGGCGCGCAATGTGTTCGACCTTTTGCGTATCCAACACCGCCCGGTCGCACAAAACGTCCGATCCGCGCTTCAAAATGCGGACGGCCGTCGAAAAAATGACGAAGGCAATGACAAATGAAAAAAGGGCATCGAGCCGCGGGACCTTCAAACGAATCCCCACAAGCGCCGCAGCCACCGACAACGTGATAAAGACGTCGCTTAAGGTATGCCAAGAATCGCTCATCAGCAGATCGCTTTTAAGCGCGAAGGCCTTTCGCCTTTCATAGACGACGACAAAGAGATTGACGCAAAGGGTAAGTCCCATCAACGCGAAGCTCATCGCATTGACTTCCGGCGTCCGTTGGCGGACCCACCCAAGAACGGACTCCCGCAAAACCCCGAAAGAAACGATAAAGAGAAAAAAAGAAATCACCACCGCGGCAAACGTTTCGTATTTGCGATGGCCATAAGGATGGTCGTGATCTGCGGGATGTTTCGAAAGGGAGATTCCGACAAGTCCTACGATGTTGGAGGTGCCGTCGGAAAGGGAATGCAAACCATCCGCCACAATCACCATGCAGTGGGTAGCCCAACCGAACAAAAGCTTAAGTAAAGCGACTGCCCAGTTGAGAAGAAGAGTGACCCATAGAACGGCGGCTATCTGGCGCCACCGGCCGTGCGATGCCGCGCCGATCGACTGCGGATGAGAGGTCATTTCTTTTTCGAGTCTTGGCCGCCCCTGTCAATCTCTTTCAAAAGATAGCTGTCCAAGACGTCTTTTTTGGTTCTCCACTGTCCTCCGACCTTGAAACCGGGCAGCTTCTTTTCCTTCAATAAGCGATACACCGTCATCGTGTGGACCCCCAGATACTTGGCTACCTCCTTGAGAGTCATGATTTGTGTTCGCTGGGGTTTTCTCTCTTCCTGTTGCAATGTTTTTCTTTCGTCTGACATAAAGTCCGCCCTTTTCTTTTCTATGGGATGGTGACTCCTTTTAGGATTCACCATTCTAGCAGATTTTTTACAAATTTCAACTAAAAATTACTAAAAATATGCAAACCAATGCAAATTTACTCGCCACCCTTCTCAACCGCTACCCCCAGCTTTTGAACGCCCGCCTGTTTGGCGGCATCCAAAACCTTGACCAAATAATCCACCGAAGCCAGTTTATCCGCCCGCACCACCACTCCCGCGAACTTCCCTGACCGGGATCTCTGCGCCAATTCGCGCTTCAACTCGCCAGGCAAAATACGCGCCTTGCCGATAAAAATTTCATTGCCTGAGGTGACGGAAACCATCAACGGTTCATCCCCCTTGCCTGAGCGCTCGCTCGCCGCCTCCGGAAGTTTGACTTCGATTTTCGCCTCCTTGTGAGGGCTGAACGTATAAAGGAGACTGAAACTGATGAAGAAGAAAATAAAAAGATTCATCACGATATCCGTCATCGCGACGGATTCCAGGGAAAGGAAAGACTTGGTGGAAGACCGCACCTTCATTTTTTGAGCCTCAGTTTATAGAGCGCGCCCGCAAGCTCATCGCCGTAATGGTTGATGTCTCGGGCCGTCGCGGTCACCTTGGTTAAAAAGACGTGGTAAATCACGAAATAAGGGATGGCGATGATGAGGCCCGTGGCCGTCGTAATCATCGCCTGGTAAATCCCTGCGGCCAAACTGCTCACGGTGACGGATTCCGAGAGCTTTTCCCACGCCATAAAAGCCCGAATAAGCCCCAAAATAGTTCCCAAAAACCCCAAAAGGGGTTCCACGCCGACAACCACCACGAGATAGTTCAAATTCTTCTCCACCTTTTGGATCTGCCGCTGGCCCTCCCGTTCCATCACGCGCTCCAATTCGAAAGGCTCTTCCCCCGCGTGCTCAAGACCGGTCTTGAGGACCGAAGCCAGAGGATGGGCCGCGGCCCCGCAAAGACCCTCAGCCTCTTTCAACCTGCCCGCCCTCACCTCTTCGGCAACTTGCTCGTAAAATTTCCCCGTATCCAAACGGATCTTCCAAAAATACCAGAGCCTCTCCAACACAAGGGTCAGGGCCAAAATCGATCCTAAAATCATCGGAACCATGACCCACCCGCCTTTTACAATCAATGAACCCATAAACCCCCCGCTTTTTTCACCCACTCCAACGCTTCTTCCCTCGACTTCAGCTTCCCTTCCAATTGGGCGTCCTCCGCCATCCGCAGGATTTTACCGATGACCGGCCCTTCCGCATAACCAAGCGCCAGAAGATCATGGCCGTTGATCAAAGGCTTGGGTCTGATTTCCTCGCGGCCCAATACCCTTCGCTTCCTCTTCAAAAAACGCCAATTGGCCAAATCGCCGTGGCTGGCCAGGCAATCGACCCGGTGCTGTTCCAGCTCCGTGTCGAACGTTTCTCTTTGCATGAATTTCTTCAACGTGCTCTGCTTCATGCGCTTCACATCTTTGAAGCGCATGTGGCCGTCGACGCACGCCGTGATCTTTTCCTTAAGCTCATTGGAAAAACGAAGCCGCGCCAGCACGCCTTCCGTGATCCTCGCGCCTACGTGATCATGCCCGTTAAACCGGATCCGGTCCTTACGGGTAAAAGTGTCGGGCTTGCCCACATCATGAAAAAGACAGCCAAAGGCCAAAACAACCGGCGGGTTTTTCAATTTTTCCATCACAAGCCGCGTATGCGCAAACACGTCCCCCTCCGGGTGGAAAGCACGGGGCTGGGTCACGCCCTTCAAGCGATCGATCTCAGGAAGCGCCTCTTTTAAAAGCCCCGCCTTATCCAGGAGCTTGAGCGCCAGGCCCGGATAAGGCCCGGTGAACATTTTAATAAGCTCATCCCGGATCCGTTCCTGGCTCACGCGGTGAAGGGTGGAACGCAGTTTTTGAACCGCCCGAAGCGTCTTGGCTTCTATCTTGAATCCCAAAACGCTTGCAAACCGCACCGCTCGCAGCATCCGAAGACTGTCCTCCTCGAAGCGTTTTTCCGGATCTCCGATCGCGCGAATCAATTTCCTCTTAAGATCCGTCCGGCCGTCGACCCAATCCATCACCCGGCGAGCCATCGGATCATAAAAGAGGCCGTTCACCGTGAAGTCGCGCCGGAGGGCGTCTTCTCTTGGGTTCGTAAAACGCACGCCGATGGGCCGCCGTCCGTCCTGATAGCCTTCGTCCGTGCGAAAAGTCGCCACCTCAAAGGAATGTTCTCCCTGAACAACCAAGATAACCCCGAACTTCGCGCCGACGGGGATCGTCTTCGGAAAGAGAGTTTGAACCCGTTTCGGCAGGGCATCCGTCGCAATGTCAAAATCCTTGGGCGTCTTTTTCAACAAAAGATCCCGGACGCATCCCCCGACAAAATAAGCCTCATGGCCCTTTTCCCGCAGAGTACGAACGATTTGAAGAGCGAGCTTTTCTTTAGACACGAGACGATAGGTTAATTCAACGGCTTCTCCCCCGGCTTCCACTCACAACCGGTGAGCTTGCCTGTTTGGAGCGCTTGGAGAGTCCTAAGCGTTTCCTGAACGCTCCTTCCCACCGGCAGGTCATTCACCACGGCGGATTTCAAGAGGCCGCTCGGATCGATGATGAAAGTTCCCCGGAGCGCGAACCCTTTGTCTTCCAGAAGAACGTTGTAGCTCTGAGAGATCCGGTGGCTCGTATCCGACAGCATCGGGAACTGCACCTTGCCGAGGCTGTTGTCCGCCCATGCCTTGTGCGAATAAACGCTGTCCGTGCTCACGGACAAGACGTCGGCGTTCAGCTTCTTAAAATCCGCGTACTGTTGGTTGAACCCTTTGATTTCCGTGGGGCAAACGAACGTAAAATCCAAGGGGTAGAAGAAAAGAACGAGCCACTTTCCCTTATAATCCGAAAGCTTCACTTCCTTAAAGCTCCCGTCCGGAAAAAGCGCCTGCCCCGAAAAATCCGGGGCTTTCGAGCCTACCTGCAATTTGCCTTCACACAATTCAGTTGCCATGACTGCACCCTCCTTTACCGCTTTGTTTTCTTAAGGAACCTGCCCTTCACGCCTGACAATTATACCCGCCGCAAACAACCCGTCAACAAGAAGCAACCCACCTCACCCTGATCCGCGGCAGAAGCCCGGCGATGTCTGTCTTCCAACAAAGCCTCGGCGCTTCGCGCATCACGGCCGAAGTGCTCGCGGCGGCGCCCAAACAAGCCGCCTGCACGAGCGGCATCCTTCTATAAAGGCCAAGGGCGAAGCCGCCGATCAAAGAATCTCCCGCCCCCACTTTGCTTCTCACGGGCACGTCCGGAACCAAAACATGAAACGCTTCTTTCTCGGTCACAAACAAAGCGCCTTTGGCTGCGAGAGAAACGACCACCACCCGAACTCCCCTTTTAACGATCGCCTTCGCCGCTTTCAAATAATCCGGAACCGTTTTTAACGAGTGTCCCGCAAGGCGCCCCATTTCATGCTCATTGGGTTTAATCAGAAAAGGTTTCGCCTCAATCCCCTTTTTTAAAGCTTCCCCATCCGTGTCCAGAATACAGGGAACTCCCTCTTTCTGAAGCGCCGTTAGGACGTTCTTATAGGCGGAAGGCGCGGCGCCGACAGGCAGGCTCCCACCGAGCGCCCACAGAAAAGGCCGGGGCCTTGATGCCAAAAGCTTCCGCGAAAAACGCCGAATGTCCCTTGTCGAAACCTTGGGCCCCAGAGCGCTGATACGGGTCTGGGTCCGGTCTTTCACGTCCGTCAAAATGGTGTTGATACGCGTCTCGCCTTGAACGAATAGGGTCGAAAAGGGGATGTCGAGCTTTCGCACCAGGCTCTCCCAAAACTTCCCCGTCCATCCTGCGACAAGGCCGTACGCCCAAGTCGGCCCGCCCAGTTCCCTTACAACCTTCGAGACATTCACCCCTTTCCCACCGGGAAAACTCGTCACGGACACAGCCCGGTTGGTATCATCTTTCAAAAGAGCCGGCACAACCAAATGCTGATCGATCGAAGGATTAAGGGTAAGGGTGGCGATCATCTCCCCGCCTCAAAAAGCACCTTTCGCCTGTCTTCCCTTAGAACCAGAAGGTTCCGCCGCAGTTCCGGCTTCATCCCCAGAAAGTCGGATTTTCGCATCAGGCAGTAAAGCCTTTTTCTTTCTTTCAGTGCCTCCTCGAACGCTTCACGAGGAATGGCGGCGTCCGAAGACACCTCGTCCCATCCCAGCGTTTCAAACTCCCCGGCAAGCCCCACGAGTTTCACCGGATGTTTCAGATAAAAGCGAAAATCATAAAAAGGACCGGGATGATCATAAATAAAAACCTGACTGTCCTTTTCCAGCTTCGGCCTAAGCGCCTCGGCGAACGGCTTCGTCGTGTAATCGACGTTCATTTTCTCCATGGCGAAAGAGACGGTGAGCGAAACAAGAAACATGCCCAGCGCCACCCACCCAAAAAGGAATCCCTTCCTTCCCTTTCTCAACAGCACGACCCCCCCAAGGCACGACCCCATCAGACACAGCGCAATAAGCCGCAGATAAAAGCCGATTCCCTCGGGGAATCGCTTCACCACCGAACCCAGGAGCCACGGAACCGCCAAAGCAAAAATAAACGAAGCCAGAGACAGAACCAAAAGCCCCGCGTGCGTTAAACGGCGCAGGCAGGTGGAAGGCTTCTCCTCCTCCATCCAACGGCTCCAACCGTTTCCCAAAAGAAGCGACAAAAGCGGAATCGCCGGAACGACGTAGGTAGGAAGCTTGGATTGGGAGAGCGAGAAAAAAAGAAGCATCCCCGCCGCAGACACCCCCATAAAAAAAGCGGGCGTCTTCAGCGCTTCCTTCCGGAAAAAAGCCGCCGCCTTCCCAAGCGGCTCGAGGAACAAAAGCCACGGAAGAAAAATAAGGAATACGAACACGCCGTAATAGTACCACGCCTTTTGGTGCTCGAATTGATCGGACAGGAAACGCCGGACGTGCTCATTCACGAAAAACACCCTGAAAAATTCGGGCTCCTTGAGAAACGCCCACACAAACCATGGCAGAACCAAAAGACCGAAGAGGGCCGCAGCGGCCGGAAACCTCAGCCGTTTCCACTCCTGCCTTTTATACCCGGCAAGCCACCCATAACAGGGAACCAAGACAAAAAACAAGGCCGCCCCCCCCAATCCCTTGGCTAAAAAAGAAAGAGCTAAGCTCACGCCGGCCCCCGCAGCGTAAGCGGCCGGATGTTTTTCCGAAACAAGACCCAAATAAAAAAGATAAAACGCGGCGGCCACAAAGAAAGAGAACGCCATGTCGATCACCAAATACCGTCCTACGTGAAGGTACCAAACGTTGGAGGTCAAGATAAGGGAGGAAAAAAGCGCGCTCCGCACATCCCACACTTTGACGGCGAAGAAGAAGGCGGCCATCACTCCCAAAATCCCGAAAAAAGCCGGCACCAAACGCGCCGCCCATTCGTTCTGGCCGAACAGCTTGAAAGACCCCGCCGTGAGCCAATAGAAAAGGAACGGTTTTTTCCAATAAGGGATCTCGTAAAGAGAAGGTTCCATCCAGCGTCCACTCACCGTCATTTCCCTTGCGATCTCCGCATAACGCCCCTCATCCGGATTCCGCAAGCTCCTCTCTCCCAGCCGGAATAAAAACAAAAAAGAACTCACCGCGAAAACCAACAACCCGCATAAGAAAACATTCTTCATGCTCTGCCAAACCCCGCAACGCCGCTCCTATCGAACCCTCGGATCGGCCAAGCGATAAGCCGCATCCGCCAGAAGGTTCCCCAGGAGCGTCAAAAAAGCGCCCAAAACCAAAACCCCCATGATCACCGGATAATCCCGCGCGAAAACCGATTGAAAAAAGAGTCTCCCCATCCCGGGAATGGAAAAAACCGATTCAAAAATGACGCTCCCGCCCAAAAGCCCCGGCACCGAAAGACCCAAGATCGTGATGACCGGTAAAAGAGCATTCCTCAGCGCGTGCCGATAAATCACGGCCTTTTCGGAAAGCCCCTTTGCGCGCGCGGTCCGGATATAATTTTCCCGAAGAACCCCCAACATCCCGCTTCTGACAAACCGCGCGATGCCCGCGAGGCCCGTGACGGACGAAACCAAAACCGGCAATAAAAGATGCCGCGCCAAATCCATCGCTTTTGCCAAAAAATTCATCTCCTCCCAAAACAAAGAAGTCAGTCCCGAAACTGGCAGGATCCGAAGCCCCACGCCCAAAAAAGACATGAGAAGGAGCGCCAGCCAAAAGGCCGGCAGGGAAAAACCGGCCAGAACGAAAAACGTCAGCGTCCGGTCCAAACGGCTCCCCGCCTTCACCGCCCCCAAAATCCCCAGAGGAATCCCGGCAAGCAAAATAAGAAAAAGCGACAAGCCGTTCAAGACGAGCGTCACCGGAACGGCTCGCGCGATCTTCGCCGTCACCTTTTCCCCATCGACAAACGAATTCCCGAAGTCCAGCCGAAAAAAGCGTCCCAGCCAGCTCCCATACTGCGCGAGAATGGGCCTATCCAACCCATAGAGCTCTTTTAACTTTTCCCCGGCCTGCGCAGACACCTTCGGGTTAAACGCCGCCCCCGCATCCCCCGGCTCCCCCGGCGCCAAATGGATCACCACAAAACTCACCAGCGTCACCCCCAAAAACACCGGCACCAATCCCCCAACCCGCCTGAAAAAGTAATAAAGCAAACCTCGCATAGAAAAACCTCTCTTGATCACAAAGCTTATAGGCTCATCCCCTGAGAGGTGCGCGGCCACGGCGTTCCTCTCGCAGGGAGCGTCCAAACGTTGTGGTCCGCACTGATTCCTTGCCGTCCCAGCGACTGAGAGAGGAACGCCGTGGCAGGCGCATACGTACTCTGAGTAACCACCAAACAGAGAAAGCTAATGTCTCACTGAATACTCATGCCCAAAACCTACGGTCAGGGCTTTTGTATCTCCGCTCTCCCTCCGGCACAAACCACCGGATAAAATTATGCCCGATCCCCGCCGGCCCGACCTCCACTCCCCGGAAACGCCGGTGAACCGCCACGAGCGTCTCCGGCACGTACAAAAAGGTGTAGGGCTCCTCCTCGCTCAAAATCTCATGCACCCGGCGATAAACCGTGGCCCTGGCTTCCTCGCCGAACAGACGCCTTCCTTCTTCGAGAAGCCGGTCCACCTCCGGATTTTTATAGGAAACGAAATTAAACTTTCCGGGAACGGCTCTCGATGAATGAAAGAGCTCGTAAACGTCCGGATCCGGCGACAACTGCCATCCCAGCAGAACTGCGTCAAAACGCCTTTTATCGATAAACTCCTTTAAAAATACGCCCCATTCCACGATCTGGATCTTCATCTCGATCCCGACGTCTTTCAAACGCTTTTGGACCATCTCACAAGCCATCTTCCTCTGGTCATTGCCTTGATTCGTAAGGATCGTGAATGAAAACTTCCTGCCGTCTTTGTCCAGCCAGCCGTCTCCGTCCGTATCCGACCAACCGGCTTCTTCCAACAAGGCCTTCGCCCTCTCGGGATGAAACGCGGATTCCCTGACGCCGGGATGGTAAGCCCAGCTCTCGGGAAGAAACGGCCCCGTCGCCGGGCGGCCGAAACCCAAGAGCGTCACGTCGATAATGTCCTTCTTGTTAATCGCCATCCCGACGGCCTGACGCGCCTTCTTGTCCGCAAAAAGAGGGCTTAAAAGATTATAACCGATGTAAGCGTAACCAAAGCTCGGGATTTTCAGCTTTTGATATTTTCGCCTGAAAAAAGGCGTGTCCGTCTGCCTTTTAAACTGGAGGGGACTTAAATTCACAAAATCCACGTTCTCCGTCTGCAATTCCAAAAAGGTCGTCGCCTGGTCCGGGATGATCCGGTAGACGTATCGGTCGATGAGAGGCCGCCCTTCGAAATAACGTGGGTTCGCTTGAAGAAGAAGCTGATCTTGGCTTTTCCATTGTTTTAGAAGGTAGGGTCCCGTGCCGATGGGCGCCCGCGAAAACCGGGTGGCCGGCAAATTCTCGTGAAGCAAAAGGTGCCTCGGAAGAATCCCCATGCCCCAGCTCGCCAAGCCCGGTGAAAACGGTTCCTTGTAAACGACCTCGACCGTGTAGGGGTCCTTGACGGCAAGGGAAACCACTTTTTCGAAATCGCCGCCGTAAGGGGTGGGAATGCGCGGATCGGTAAGCTTTTGGTAGGTAAATTCCACGTCGGCGGCCGTGAACGGCTCCCCATCCTGCCACTTCACGTTTTTCCGGAGATAAAAGACGATCCGAAGGCCGCCGTCCTTCACCTCCCAGCTCTCCGCCAAGTCCCCGGTGAGCTTCAAATCCTTGTCATATTTCACGAGCCCGTTAAAAATAAGCTTGGAGACTTCGGCGGAAGCGCTGTCCGCGGCGAAAAGGGGGAGCAAATTCACCGGCTCCCCAATCGAAGCCGCCACAAACGCATCGCCATTCTGATGATCGCCGCCGGCGGATAAAAAGGCGGGAACGAAAAAAAGAACCAAGAGAAGAAAACTATTTTTGAGGTTCACCCTGAACGTCCGGCCGCTCTTCTTTTTTAGGCTCGGAAGCCGGCGCTTCTTTCTTCTCCGGGGAAACGAGCGGAATGGCCGGAAGACTTTTCTGGAGCGCCTGCCTCGCCGTTTCTTTCTGAATGAGAGACTTTCCTCTCTGAGACGTCATGATCCCAAACACCAAAGAGGTGACGATAAAGACGACCGCGCACACCTCGGTAGCCCTCGTCATGAAGAGATTCGTCTGCGTGCCGAAAAGGCTCTGAGGCTGGCCGCCTCCCCACATCTGGGAGAGCCCGCCCCCTCTTCCGGCCTGGAGAAGAATCACAAAAATAAGCACAAAACAAACAAAGACATGAACCGCGATCACTAAGGCGTACAACATGAGCGAACCTCTTTCTCGCGGGCGGCTTTGCCCGCTGTCTTCACGATCTCCGCAAAAGCATCGGCCTCCAAACTCGCGCCCCCCACCAGGGCTCCGTCAATATCCTCCTGCTTCATCAAGCTCCCGATGTTATCGGGCTTCACGCTTCCCCCATACTGAATTCTCAAAGCCTTCGCCGCCTCTTCGCCGAACCGCTTTTGAATCTCCTTGCGAATGAACGCATGCGCCTCTTGCGCCTGCTCGGGGAGAGCCGTCCTCCCCGTCCCAATGGCCCAAACGGGTTCGTAGGCCACTATCACTTTTCGGATTTCCTCTTGGGTGAAACCCAAAAAAGCGCCTTTCAACTGGTCTTCCAGCACCGCGAACGTTTTTCCCGCCTCGCGCTCCGCCAGCGTCTCGCCGACGCACACGATGGGCGCCAAACCGGCCTTGAGCGCCGCCTTTGTTTTTTTGTTCACCGTTTCATGCGTTTCATGAAAAAACTGCCGGCGTTCGGAATGTCCCACGATCACGAAACCGGCGCCCGCATCTTTAATCAAAGGGGCGGAAACCTCGCCGGTAAAAGCCCCCTTATCCTCCCAGTAAAGATCCTGGGCGCCCACGTGGATTCCCGACTCCATCAATACTTCCGCCGTCTCGCTCAAAGCCGTAAAAGGCGGACACACCACCACCTCCACGTCTTGATCCGCCGGGAGAGACCTCTTCAGGAGCGTCACAAGCTGGACGGCTTCCTGCAGGGTTTTATGGAGCTTCCAATTGCCTGCGATAATGGGTTTTCTCACGTTCTCATTTATCCTGTAAAGCCGCAATGCCCGGGAGGGTCTTTCCTTCCAAATATTCCAAAGAAGCGCCGCCGCCCGTCGAGAGGTGGGACATCTTGCCTTCAAAACCGAAGCTCGTGACGCACGCCGCCGTATCCCCGCCGCCGATAATCGTGACCGCCTCTTTTAATTGACTGAGCTTCTCGGCGATCGCGTAGGATCCTTTGCTGAAAAGCTTCATCTCGAAAATCCCCATCGGCCCGTTCCACACGACGGTCTTCGCGGAATCCAGCGCCCGACCAAACAACTCGATCGTGCGCGGGCCGATATCCACCCCCAAACGCCCCTCGGAAATAAAAGGGCCCTCGATTTTCGTCGGAGCGTTCTCATCCACCTTGGGAACCGTCAGATGATCGACGGGCAAAAGAATTTCCACCTTTTTCTCCTGCGCCTTCTGCAAAATCGCGCGGGCAACGTCCAGCCGCTCCTTCTCATATTTGGAATTCCCGATGTTGACGCCCTGCACTCTCAAGAAAGTGTAGGCCATCGCGCCGCCGATTAAAATCTTGTCAACCTTGGCCAGAAGATTCTCCACGACTCTGATCTTATCGGAGACCTTGGAGCCGCCCAAGATGGCCGCGAAGGGTTTTCTCGGATTTTGAAGCGTTTCTCCCAGGTACCGGATTTCCTTCTCGAGCAGGAAACCCGCCCCCGAAGGGAGATACCGGGTAACGCCCTCGATGGAGGCATGGGCGCGATGGCTGGAACCGAAGGCGTCGTCGATGTAAACGTCCCCATGCTCGGCAAGGGCCTTGGCGAAGTTCGCGTCGTTTTTTTCCTCGTTCGGGTTAAACCGTAAATTCTCCAAAAGCGCCACGGAACCCGAACCGTCGAGCCCCTTCAGCTCTTCCTTGACCCTGGCTCCGACGCAATCGGAGCACTGCGCCACCTCCCGCCCCAAGAGCTCCGAGAGCCTCTTCGCCACCGGGCTCAAGCTCATGGAAGAAACCGGCCTTCCTTCCGGACGCCCCAAATGGCTCATCAAAATCACCTTGGCCCCCTGATCGAGCGCATACTGAATTGTGGGGAGAGAAGCCCGAATCCGCGTGTCGTCGGTGATGTTCAACCCCTTATCCAAAGGAACGTTAAAATCCACCCGAATCAACACGCGCTTGCCTTTCAACTCAAAGTCCCGTATGGTCTTTTTCATCTTACCGCCCCACCTCCACTAAAAGCCTTTTTCCCACATAGACGCAAAGGTCGACCACGCGGTTGGAATACCCCCACTCGTTGTCGTACCAACTGAACACCTTCGCCATCCGCTTCTCGATCACGTTGGTCAACCCCGAATCGACGATCGAAGAGCTGGGGTTATTGGTGAAATCCTTTGAAACGAGCGGCTCCGCGCAATACTCCAAAATCCCCTTCATCCGGCCCTGGGCATACTCCTTAAAAGCGGCATTCACCTCTTCCTTCGTCGTATCCTTTTGGAGCTCGCAGGTAAGATCCACGACGGAGACGTTCGGAGTGGGGACGCGAATCGCCACGCCGTCCATTTTGCCTTTGAGCTCCGGACTGACGAGCCCGATGGCCTTCGCCGCCCCGGTAGACGGGGGAATCATCGAAAGCGCCGCCGCGCGCGCCCGGCGAAGATCCTTATGCGCGAGATCCAACACCCGCTGATCATTGGTATAAGAATGGATGGTCGTCATGAGGCCCCTTAGGATCCCAAAGCGGTCCAAGAGCACCTTCGCGATCGGAGCCAGACAATTCGTCGTACAGGAAGCATTGGAAATAACATGGTGCTTGGCCGGGTCGTATTTATTCTCATTGACGCCCAGCACGATCGTGAGATCTTCGCCCTTGGCCGGCGCCGTGATGATCACCTTTTTGGCCCCGCCCTTCGCGATATGGACTTCCGCTTTTTCCTTTTCGGTAAAAACACCGGTGGATTCGATCACGACGTCCACCCCGAGATTCCCCCAAGGAATCTGCGCGGGGTCCTTGTAGTTCAAAACCTTCAGGAGCTTCCCGTTCACCCGAAGCGAATCCCCCTCGACCTTCACCTCGCCCGAAAAGGGCCCCAAGATCGAATCGTACTTCAGCAGATGGGCATGCGCCTCGATGGGAACCGGCAAATCGTTTACCGCGACAAACTCGATCCCTGGGTTATCCGCCCCCGCCCGAAAAACGTTCCGCCCAATCCGCCCAAATCCATTAATCCCGACACGTATAGCCATCGTTCCTCCCTCTGCTGTTATTAAAGTCTTTGGAAGCTCGTCTTCCATTCGTTACAATATTGAGATCAAGGAATTATAGCTTAGGTAAAATAAGAGTGTCAAAGCAAAAGAAATCTTCATGAACGCGGAAATCCTTTCCATCGGCACGGAGCTTTTGATCGGCTCCATCTTGAACACCAACGCCCGTTTTCTTTCGGAACAACTGGCGAGAAACGCGGTCGACGTTTACCGCCAAACCACCGTCGGAGACAACGGCGAGCGCATCATCGAGTGCCTCCAAACCGCTTTTGGGCGGGCCGATATCGTCATCACCTCCGGCGGTCTAGGCCCCACGGAGGACGACGTCACCGTGCGGAGCTTCGCCAAATTCTTAAACCGCCCTCTCGTTTTCCATCAACCCACCTACGACGCCATCCAAAAACGCCTAAAAGACCGGAAGTTCACCATCACCCGGCTCATCACCAGACAATGCTGGGTCCCCAAAGGCTCCATCGTGTTAAAAAATGAAGAGGGCACCGCCCCCGGCATCGTCTGCCAAGTGCCCTGTAAAAACAGGAAGAAATGGGCGGTTCTCCTGCCCGGTCCTCCCCGGGAACTGGAACCCCTGTTTACTCAAAAAGTCCTTCCCCTTCTTAACCGCCTCGCCGGCATTCCAAAAGAGCGCTTTATCATCCGGAGTCTTAAAATCACCGGCCTTACGG
>JACQQY010000105.1 GCA_016206825.1 Candidatus Omnitrophota bacterium | reverse complement strand
CTCTTGAGAAGGGCATGGAGGCGGAGGCGCGGGGGGACTGGGATTTGGCGGTTCGGCGTTACGGGGAAGGCATCCGCGGATTGAGGCGCGAGGAGAAACGGCGGCCCCATGAGGAAAACCGGAAAAAGATATGGCGGTTGGAGCAGGAGGCGCTTCGGTTGTATGAAAGGCTGGAGCGGTATGACGAGGCGGCGGGCCTTCTGCGGGAAGCGATAGCCGGCGTCGAAAAAACCGGCGCGCCCCATCCGGAGGCGCTTGCCTCCCTCAAAATGCGTTTTGCCGGCGTTCTGGTGGAAGCGGGAAGATGGCAGGAGGCCGAGAAAACGCTTTTGGAGGCGATGGGCTCGTTGGCCAAGGTAAAGGGGACAAACAGCCGGGAGCGCCTGGCCGTCGAGGAGCGCTTGGCGCTGGTGACTTACCTGGAATTGAAATTCGAGGAGAGCCTTTTCTTTTATGGAAAATTAATCGAGCAATACGCCCGGTTAGCGGCGCCGCCGCCGGGGAAGATCAGAGAGCTTAAGCGGTTTCGGGATGCGGTCAGGCGGTCCCGGGTTTACATCGAGAAACGCTCGAAGGAGAAAAGCGGACGTTTTGTCAGCCGGATGATCTCCCATGAGGAAGCGCGGAAGTGGGTTGTCACCCATTCTTTGATGGACCATCCCTTTCAAAGCGTTCTGGGCAATAAAAGGGGCGGGATGATAAGGGATTTAAACGAAATGCCTCATCCTCCCTACGTGGTGAAACACGCCGTGAAAATCGGCCCGCAGGATTTTGCGTGGGGGGCGGATCCCGGGGAGGCGCCTTCCCGATTGGCAAGGGTTTTTGCGGTGGACTTAAGTCTTTGGGTTGCGCCGGATGAGTTTAAAGAGATCGAGAGGGATTTGGAAACGGAAGGAATTCAGGAAAGCGTCTTGCTCGATTATTTGCAGGTGCTGGGATGGGCCCTCGCCGGGCTTTTTGACCGTTTCCCGGAGATCGTGGATGGGAACCGTCTTATCGTTTTTTTAAACATGACTCTCCGCGAAGAAAGGTCCTCGGCAGAAAGCTTGTCTGAGGGCGGAGAAGTGGCGATGCAGGTTCCCATTGAGGTGAGAAAGTTTTAGCTTCCTTTACGTTCGGCGTCATTCCCCTTATAATAAGAGCCTATCCCAATAACCCGCTCGTAAAGCGAGACGCATTATGGCGAGCCGAGACGAAGCCGGACGAGGAGGCCATATCCTCTGCGATATGGACGACGAGTACGGCAAAGTCGCAGGCCGCCAGAATGCGTCGCAGCGCGAGCGGGTTATTGGGATAGGCTCTAAAGGCGGGTTCTTTTGATGGGTTCGCGGAAGGCCGTTGCTGCAGGGAGGGGGGCTCCATGGATTTCGTGAAGGATTCGGGGAAGGCCAGGTCGCTCGAGGTGGCGGAGGCGGCGCGGGAGGAGGCGGGGAGATACCCCAGCTTTGTTGGGGATCTCTTCATGGGGAAGGTCCGGTGGGACCTTCTTTTTCCTTTTCCGGAGCAGGATGAGAACGATCGGAAGATCGGAGACGAATTTTTAGAAAAACTGGAAAATTTTCTCAAAACGCAGGTGGACGCCGACGCCATTGACCGCACGGGCGTTCTTCCCGACTCGGTGGTGAAGGGTTTGAATGAGCTGGGGTGTTTCGGCCTCAAGATTCCGAAGGAGTACGGCGGGCTCGGCTTTTCTCAAACCAATTACAACCGCGCGGTCGCCATGGTCGCCAGCCATTGCGGTTCCACGGCCGTTTTGCTTTCCGCCCACCAAAGCATCGGCGTCCCCCAGCCGCTTAAGCTCTTCGGCACTCCCGAGCAAAAAAAGAAATACCTTCCTTTATTCGCCAAAGGCGCCATCTCCGCCTTCGCTTTGACCGAGCCCGATGTGGGTTCGGACCCCGCCAACATGAAAACCACCGCGACGCCGGTCGAAGACGGCAAGCATTACCTTTTAAATGGGGAGAAGCTCTGGTGCACCAACGGGCCGATCGCGGACGTGATGATCGTCATGGCAAAAACCCCTCCGAAAATCGTGGGAGGAAAAGAGAAGACGCAGATCACCGCTTTTATCGTGGAGAAAGACATGCCGGGTTTTGAGGCGGCGCATCGATGCTCCTTCATGGGACTTCGCGGCATCCAGAACGGGTTGTTGAGATTTCACGACGTGAAGGTCCCTAAGGAGAACGTTCTTTGGGGATTGGGACAGGGATTGAAACTGGCTTTGATCACCTTGAACACGGGCAGGCTTACGGTGCCGGCGGCATGCACGGCCATGGCGAAGAGGGCCTTGGGCGTGGCGAGGGATTGGGCGAATAAACGCGTCCAGTGGGGCGCTCCGATCGGACACCACGAGGCCGTCACGGCTAAAATTTCTCTCATGGCGGCCGCGACTTTTGCGATGGACAGCGTCACGTGGCTTTCTTCGGCTATGGTGGATCAAGGGAAAGTCGACGTGAGGCTCGAAGCGGCGATGGCGAAGCTTTTTTGCACGGAGACGGCTTGGCGGATCGCCGACGACACCGTGCAAATTCGGGGCGGCAGGGGATATGAGACGGCCGATTCCCTGAAGGCGCGCGGGGAAGAGCCGATTCCGGTGGAGCGCTTCCTGCGCGACACGCGGATTAATTTGATTATCGAGGGAACGAGCGAGATCATGCATTTATTCATCGCGCGGGAGGCGATGGATCCGCACCTGCGGCGGATTTTTCCGATCTTGAGTCCCAAGACAAGCTTGGGTGAGAAATTAAAGAAGCTTGCGGAGGCTTTTGGGTATTATGCCTCTTGGTATCCGAAGCAGTGGTTTTCTTTTGATTCCAAAAAGCCCGATGCGGCAGTTTCCCCGGTTTTGAGGCGCCCACTTCTCTTTGTGAGTTCTGCGAGCCGCCGGCTTGCCAGGGAGTTGTTTCATGCCATGGCGAAACACCGGCAGGGTTTGGAAAAGCGCCAGCAGGTTCTTTTTCGCTTCGTGAATATCGGGACGGATCTTTTTGCGATGGCCGCTTCCTGCGCGAGGGCGGTTTCTTTGGTGAGCAAAAATCCTTCCGATCGGAGTCCCGAGGAGCTGGCCGATCTCTTCTGTCGTGAGGCGAGGCGCCGCATCGAGCATGAATTTCGGTCGCAGAGGCGAAACGACGACCGGATGATTTATAAGGTCGGGCGGAACGTTTTGGATGGGAAGTATGAGTGGCTGGAAACAGGAATTGTGAAATAGGAGGCGGCGCATGAAAAAGACGGTTCTGGTGGTGTTGGCGGAGGGGTTTGAAGAAATTGAAGCCATTACCCCGATCGACGTCCTTCGCCGGGCGGGGCTGGAGGTGGTGGTTGCCGGCGTGGGAAGGCAGGAGATTGCGGGGGCTCATGGAATCAAGG
>JACQQY010000104.1 GCA_016206825.1 Candidatus Omnitrophota bacterium | reverse complement strand
GAAGGGACTGCGGAGGAGGAGCCGCTTTTGGTTTCCGGGAACAGCGCCCCGCCGCGGCCGCCGGCTCAGGGGCGGGAGAAGGTGGGACGGAATGATCCTTGTCCCTGTGGGAGCGGGAAGAAGTATAAAAAGTGTCATGGGGTGTGATAAGAAGCTAAACCCGTGGAATCAAATCCCCCCTGCCCCCTTTGAAAAGAAAAGGGGGTAAAAGCGTTCCTGACCAACCCCCTTTTTATTTTAAAGGGGGAAGGGGGGATTTAAACTCCTCCACAGATTCATTACTTTTGTGTAACTCAATAGTCCCATGCGTTTGAGAGAAACCATTCTTATCGGTTTATCCGCCGTTCTTTTGGTTTTGCCCTTTCATTTTGGGGAATTGGGGTTTCTGGCTTTTTTCGCGTTTATCCCTTACTTTTTTGCCGTTCGGCAAAAGAGTTCCCGCCAGGTTTTCGGGATTTCTTTCCTTTTCGGTTTTTTTTATTATTTAATGCTGGGGTTTTGGCTGGGGTATGTGAACGTCCTCGGGGTTTTTTTGGCGGCCGCCTGCCTTTCGCTTTATTTTGCGGCCTTCGGCCTTTTTTATGCGCGTTGGGGCGGACGGCGTTTTGGGATTTTGTGGGCGGCTCCGGCTTTTTGGGTGGTTTTGGAATATGTAAGGAGCTGGCTGTTGACGGGTCTTCCCTGGGCGCTTTTGGCTTACAGCCAGTGGAAGAATCCGCTTTTGATTCAGATGGCGGACGTGACCGGCGCGTATGGGGTGTCGTATTTTGTTTTGTTGGTGAACGTCGTTTTGTTTGAGATGTTTTTAAAAAAGAGCGCCCGTGGCCGGCTTTTGGCGGTTTTGGCGGTTTCTTTTTTTGTGGTTCTTTTGTACGGGGGTTGGCGCTGGGGACGCTGGAGCGGGAACGGGCGGGGCGGCGAGGGGAACGTTCTTCGTGTTTCGGTGGTTCAGGGTAATATTCCTCAGGAACAGAAGTGGGACGCACGGATCAAGAACATCATTTTCGAGAAGTACCGGCGGTTGACTTTAATGGGCGCTTTGGATAAGCCGGATTTGATCGTGTGGCCGGAGACTTCTTTTCCGGGTTATTTGGAAGATGAGCCTCTCCTCGCGGCGGGGCTTCGGAATCTTGCGCGCCAGGCGGGGAGTCATCTGCTCGTCGGGGCGCCGACGCTGGGGATGAAGAAGGGGGGGCTTCATTTTTATAATAGCGCCGTTTTGATCGGCCCTGACGGCGAGGAGAGAAGGCGGTATGACAAACTGCATTTGGTTCCCTTCGGGGAGTATGTGCCGATGGGGCCCTTTTTAAGCTGGATCCGGTATTTTGTGCACATCGGCCGTTTCAGCGCGGGCGGCGAACACACCGTTTTTACCGTTCCTTCCGGCGAGGCATTGGGAAAGGCGCCGGTGAAATTTGCGGCGGTGATATGCTTTGAAGATATTTTTCCTTCCCTCGCCAGGCGGTTTCGCCGGGAAGGAGCGGACTTTTTGATCAACATGACCAACGACGCTTGGTTCGGCAAAACCACCGCGCCTTACCAGCATGCCCAGGCTTCGATTTTCCGGGCGGTCGAGAACCGCATGCCGGTGGTGCGGGCGGCCAATACGGGGCTTTCCTGTTTCATCTCTCCGAGGGGGGAGGTGACGGCGTCGGTTGAAGAAAAGGGCGAGGAAATATTCGTCAGCGGCCACCGAACGGCCGATCTCTCTCTCTTTCCTTGGGGTTTTTCCTTTTATACGCGGTTTGGGGATGTGTTTGTGGGGCTGTGCGGGGCCCTTTGCCTTTTCCTATGTTGGAAACGTTAGAATTCTACGTCGGCAAAGAAGTTGATTTTGGGGAGTTGGCGGAGAGGCTCACGGCGTTTGGGTATCGGCGCCAAGAGCGGATAAGCGAGCCTTTGGAATTCAGCGTTCGGGGCGGGATCGTCGATATTTTTCCTCATCATTATTCCCTTCCGGTCCGCATCGAGTTTTCCCACGAGACGGTCGAAAAAATTCATACGTTCGATCCTTGCGGCGGAACGGCCCTTGAGCCTCATGCCATGGTGATGGTTCTGCCGGTGAAGACAGAGGCGAAGGCGCCGCGGCGCATTCCTAAACGTCCGGAGGTTCCTCCCCTGCTCGGGGATTTTCAAAAGCCCGTCGATCCTTTTGTGGACATGGAACCGGGGGATCTCGTGGTGCACGTGGTGCACGGGATTGCGCGTTACCGCGGGATCAAGGCGATTGGGAACAACGACGGCGCGATGGAGGATCATTTCACCCTTGAGTTCGCGGATAAAAATATTTTGTACGTTCCGACGAAGGATCTGCACCTTATCCAGCGTTACACCGCCTTTGGAAAGCTTCGCCCCCCTCTCTCCAAATTGGGATCCAAGGGCTGGGAGCGGGCGAAGGAGAGAGCGCGGAAAGGGATTTTGTCGTTTGCAGGAGAGCTCTTGGCCATGCAGGCGAAGCGGGAAGCGTTGGAAGGGTTTGTTTGTCAGAAGGATGGGGAGTGGCAGAGGAGGCTTGAGGAAGAGTTTCCCTACGAGGAGACGGAGGATCAGGTGAAAGCGGTGGAGGAAGTTAAAAGGGACATGGAGTCTTCCGCGCCGATGGACCGGTTGATCTGCGGCGACGTGGGGTATGGGAAAACGGAGGTGGCGCTCCGCGCGGCGTTCAAGATGGTGATGAGCGGGAAGCAGGCGGCGGTGCTCGTTCCCACCACGCTTTTGGCCGAACAGCATTTTGAAACGTTTACCGAGCGGATGAAAAGCTTTCCCGTGAGCATCCGCATGCTCTCGCGATTCGAATCCAAAGGGGAGCAGGAAAGGACGGTCGAGGCTTTAAAGGAGGGGAGCTGTGACGTCGTCATCGGCACGCACCGGCTTTTGTCGAAGGACGTAGCCTTCAAAGACTTGGGGCTTGTGATCATCGATGAAGAACAGCGCTTCGGCGTCAGGCACAAAGAGCATTTGAAGAAGATGAGGCTTCTGGCGGACGTGTTGACGCTGACGGCAACCCCGATTCCCAGGACGCTCTATCTTTCGCTTGTAGGGGCAAAGAACATGTCCACCATCAACACGCCCCCCAAGAATCGGAAGCCCATCGAAACGGTCGTCGCCGAGACCGACGATCGAGTTATCCGGGAAGCGATCTCGAAAGAGCTTTCCCGCAAAGGGCAGACGTTTTTCGTCCACAACCGGGTCCAGGGCATAGAAGCCGTCGCCAAAAAAGTGGCGGCGCTTGTTCCGGAGGCGAGGGTCGCGGTCGGCCATGGCCAGATGCCGCCGAAGGCGCTGGAAGAAGTGATGAGAAAATTCATTCACGGAGAGGTCGACGTGCTGGTGTCGACGACCATCGTTGAATCAGGAATCGACATTCCGAACGCCAACACGCTCATTGTCAACCGCGCCGACCGCTTTGGGCTGGCGGAGCTTTATCAGTTGAGGGGAAGGGTGGGACGGTTTTACCGGAGCGCCCACGCCTATTTTCTCATTCCCAAAAAAGCGGTTTTAACCGAAGAGTCGAGCAAACGGCTGGAAGCGATCAAACGCTTTTCATACCTGGGCGCCGGGTTCAACGTGGCGATGGAGGATCTGGAGATCCGCGGCTCGGGGAATATTTTAGGCACCGAGCAACACGGCTTTATCTGGAGCATTGGTTTTGACCTGTACTGCAGGATGTTGAGGGAGGCCGTGGAGAGTCTAAAGCTTTTGCAGTCAAAAACCTCTCCTCTACCTTTGAGAGGGGAGGCCGGGTGGGGGTGAGGCTGACTGCAGAAAGTCAGAGATAAATTCCACCCTCCCTTTGAGAAGGGGCATATCATTTTTGCATAGACCAACAAATTTTATCGTGACGGGCGCCATAGACGATGTGTGGGTAAAACCGAACGGAGTCAATTTCTCATGCAAAATGCGAAGAATGTCTCAAAAAACAGGCCAAAAACGAGGACCCAAACGAGGACCCCAATTTCTTGACTAAGCCCTGTTTCGGGTGGTATACTCCCCCCATCATCCCAGTAGGACCTCGTGTTTTGCTGGCCCCGGCTTCCTGTGGAGCCGGGTTTTTTATTATCTAGGAACTCATGCGAAAACTTGCCTTTTTCATCGACGGATTCAACCTCTACCACGCCATAAAAGACGACAAAAGACTTCACAGATACAAATGGCTGGATTTGGCGAAGCTTTGCAAGAGCTTGTGCCGGGCGGACGACATAATCCAAGAGATTTTTTACTTCACGGCGTATGCCACGTTTAAGCCCGAAGGCATGGAGCGCCATAAGGTTTACGTGAGGGTCTTGGAATCTAAAGGTGTTAAACCCATTTTTGGGGAATTCAAAAGAAAAGACAAATTCTGTTATACCTGCAAGAGATTCACCCAATCCTATGAAGAAAAGCAAACCGACGTAAACATCGCGATTAAGCTCTTTCAGACAGCGATTCACGATCTCTACGATATGGCCATGATCATCTCCGGCGATAGCGATCTGATTCCGGCCATTCAAGCCGTCAAGGAAACGTTCCCCGACAAGTCTATTGGTGTCGTCATCCCCATCGGTAGACGAGCCGAAGCTTTGAAAAACGCGGCTCACTTCCATATGAAGATGAAACTCAAGCACCTTGAAACATGTCAGTTACCGGAGCGAATTGATTTGGATGGTAAGACGATCATGCGTCCGGATCGTTGGAAGTAATTCTGCAGTTCAAAAATACTTCTTGACAGGCAAGGCTTTTAATTTATATACTTCTCTCCATCATTTAGCAAAAATTTTTAAATTGAATTCCCAGATTAGGAAAATCCATTAATGAATCCGAAAAGCAAACTCATCCTAAAATCCATAAGCCTCGCGCTTGTTTTGTGTCTGGTTTCGGAACACATTTCCTATGCCCTTCCAGAAAAGAGGGTGGTGGGTGGTGGGTCGTGGATGGTGGATAGGGAAAAAGGAGAAAAGCTTTTAGGCTTTGATTTGCCTCCATCCATCGCTACAGTTGAAG
>JACQQY010000106.1 GCA_016206825.1 Candidatus Omnitrophota bacterium | reverse complement strand
TTTAAGTAAAAGAAAGCCCTTACCCCCTTTTCTTTTCAAAGGGGGCAGGGGGGATTTAAACCGTTCTCAATCGTCATTAATTAACGTTACGGAGTACTAAGCCGCCTGCAGCGCCATTTTCATCATCAATTGGTAAAAGGATACAAGCTTATCGGCAGGCACCCGGACAGGCAGGGGAGGAACGGCGAAGCTCCGCAAAACGGCCGGATGACGGAGTCGTCCTTTGGTTACGGCGATAAACCGTGGAACGTTCTCGACTCTCCGCCTTAAAAGAATCTCGTAAGCTTTCAAGAACCGGCCAAACAAAGGATCGGAGGGGATCACATCATCAAGGCGCGCTTCGAGAAGCAATACCTTGAGACTGCTCAAATTAGGGATATCGTTATCCTTTATAGGTTCCATAAAAAGATAATGCTTCCCCCTCTCTTTCAAAAACCTCCCATGCGGAAAAGCAAGCACCGCTCTTCTTGCGTTGCGGTAATCCGGAGGAAGGTGTTTTTCATCTCCAAAGACAAAATCCTGCCGCTCCTGAAACAACCCATCCGCCTGCCTGATCGCTTCTTCCACAAGCGCCGGTCTGCCTTTTAAGAGAAACTTCGCGTTCTTCGCCCCGGAAAGCGTCCGGAGAAGGCAAGGAAGCAGAAGCGCCCGAAAGTTCCGGTTGGAAAAGCCGTCGAGATAAATTTCCGCCACGACTTTGATTTTCTCTTCAAGCTCAGAAGTTCCCGCCAAAGCATCGTCCACCGCCCTATCCATCCGTGTCAGGGCAAGCCGAAAATCGGACGAGGAGGCTTGGGTGACGAGCCTCGCCCCTTGTTTTTTCACCCATTCACCATCCTCTTTCCCTACCCCGGATAGGACGGTCTCCGCAAAAGGCAAAGCAATCATCACCTCCGTCCCTTTACCCAATTCGCTTGTGAAACGAATTTCACCGCCGTGTTTTCTAATGATTTCCATTGACTGCGCAACTCCCAAACCCGTCCCCTCCTCCTTAGTCGTGAAACGCGGAGTCCCGAGTTTACCCACCGTTTCCGGGCCCATCCCAGCGCCCGTGTCTTTAAAAGATACGAAAACCCCGCCTTCTTCCAAACGGCCGATTTTAACCGTCAGCCGCCTATCCGGCATCGCTTGCATGGCTTCCTCGGCGTTCTTGATAACGTTATGAAAAACGCTGACCAATTGAGCTTTATCTCCATAAACTTCCGAAGATTCAACGGCGTAATCTTTCTCCACCACAATGGAATGCTCTTGAAGAAGACCCTTCATAAACAAAAGCGCCGTGTCGACCGCATCCGTCACGCCAAAACGGACTCTTTTTCCCGTCCGAGGTTCGGTGGAATTCGTCAAATTCCTTACCAAGTCGACGATCGCACGAGCCTCTTGCAGGATCGTGTCCAAATTTTCCTGCTTCTCCTTATTATCAAGCGATGACTTTTCCAGATCGTCGCGGAGCAAATCCGCAAATCCTATGATGCCCTGAATATGGTTTTTGATGTCATGTCCCAGTCTGTCCGCCATTCCATTCGCCGCGGCCCGCTCAGCCGCTTGAATCAAGTCTCCCTGGATTTCAAGCAATTCCTGCTGAGTCTTTTCAAGCTCTTCCACGCTCTCCTTTAACCGCCGCTCCAGGACCTTTTTTTGCTTCAGCTCTTCTCTCAACTGCCGCTCGTACGTCTTTTCCTTGGTGACATCCTTTAAAGTAGTCTGAATGCTCCAAGAGTTTCCCTGCTCATCCTTCAGAACCCTATTCTCCGTCTCTGCGACGATCTTTTCGCCGTTCTTTCGAACGTATTCGCGGTCTCCAACCCTCCGGGTGATGGGTTCCCCATGGGACAAGCGTTGACGAAAGCGGACCTTCGCTTCTTCCCTCTGCGGGCCCGGGATAAAATCAAAAATAAATCTTCCCAGCACCTCCTCCTTCTCTGTATAGCCAAAAAGCTCCAGCCACCTCCGGTTCACATAAATTAACCTCCCCTTCCGGTCGATCCAGTGAATCGCAACCGGAAGCTCCTCCAAGGGTTCGGTCTGCTTGGAGTCCAAGCGGATAAGCGGCTGATCCGGCTCATCCTTTTGAGTCAGCCTAGCCCCTGCCTTTGCCGTCTCTTCAACATCCAACTCCTCAATGAGCAAAGAAAAATAAGAAGAGGATTTCATGTTACGAGACCTCAGGGAATCTTCATGAGCGAAGGAAAAAGATGAAAACAGGAAGGAGGCGGCGAGAAAAAGAAAGGAACTTCCTGCAACGGCTTTCCATGCATGCTGGGGCAAGCTTACGCTCCTTTATGTTCCACCGGCCAAAACCCCAGAACCAGTCTAATCCATGCACGGGAATTGTCAATTAAGCATATTTAAGCAAATTTAAGCGTAAACGAAACCATCCTCCCCGCAAGCGCTTTTTCTTTCCGGAAGGAATAAAAATCCTCATTCTCATCAACGGTACAAATGCCCAAATCCGAAATATGGCGCTCCAACACGCCCGCCTCGACAAGCTGGCGGCGGTTTTCACCGGCCAAATCGAAGTAAAGCCTCCCGCCTTTTCGGCGGAGGGAACGCTCCGGGAAATAATCCAAAAACTCCCCGCCCACCTCATAATGCTCCTTCCGAATACACGGCCCAAAAGCGATCCGCACGTCCGACGGCGCGCAACCCGACTTTTCCAAAAGGAGGCGGAACGCCTTTTGGGCAATCCGGCTTTTCGTCCCCCGCCAGCCCGCATGAACCAAACCGATCCAGCTGGTTCGACGGAGTTTACCCCGAGCAGAGTCGAGGGGCTCACCACCCGCGCCGTAGAAGAAAATCGGCAGACAATCAGCCGTGAGCGCCAATAAAGCAAGCCCCCCGATAGGGGTTACGACGCCATCGGCGTCAAACAGCCGATAAAAACCCGGGGCTTCATATTTGGCCGAATCCTCTATCACTGCCACGCGGTCTCCGTGGGGCTGGTCCAAAAAAACAAACCTCTCCCAACCCCCTTTCGCCCCGCCGCCTTTCAAGCTTCGAAGATTGCGCCGCAGATCCTTTTTAAACAACTCCTGGTGAAAAGGATCCAAGAGATCGTCCGTTTGACTCAGCACAAGCGGAAAATGCCTCGTCGTAAACCCCGCCGTCACCCCGCCTCGCCGCCGCTCTTTGAGAAGAAAGACTTCTCTCTTCATCCACCTCCTCAAAATTTTTCTCTTCAGCTTCTCCGCCAGCTCCGGAGCGATAAACGACAAACCGACAAAAATAAGCGCCAACCCCGGCAAAAAAGGCAGCACAAGCCCCGCCACCCCCACCCCCGCCAACACCACACCCAAGCAAGCCAGAAAAAGTCTCTTCACCTCAACCCCTCATAATTGAGAACGGTTTAAATCCCCCCTGCCCCCTTTGAAAAGAAAAGGGGGTTGGTCTTCGGCTCTTTCTCCGCTGTTTAAGTAAAAGAAAGCCCTTACCCCCTTTTTATTTAAAAGGGGGTAAGGGGGATTTGATCTGCCGTCGGTAATGAATGTTACACAGTAGTACAAGGTCAAAAACCTCTTTGTTGGCTCCGCCACAAAGCATGCCGGAGCCTCCCCATCTAACTGACCTCATACGAAGACTTCACCACATGATACACGCTAGGAAAACCCGGGATGGAATAAGCGGGGTTCGAAAAAGCCGGATCAAAGCTCCAATTGCGGCGCGGAGGCGTGTAAACCGACCCCTCACTCCAGCCTCCCGTCGCCATGCGGCTCGTGTAAAGGGCCGCCATGGATCCGGAATAAGTCAGGGTATCGCCCGTCCACGTCTCAAGAAGCCGCGGCAGGTTCTCAAAACCGCCGCTGTAATTGCCTTCCGTGGTGTTCGTATTTCCCGCGATGACGGCGGCGTTCACCGTCGTGTCATTGGCCTTACGGGCGCCTAGACCCAAAAAGCTGTCGCTGTCCCTCCACCGGTTCGACAAAATATTGAAAGAATCCCCGATAATTCCCGCCGCCTGCTTGCTCACCGTGTTGAAATTGCCTTTGACATAAACGGGGTTATCGGAAGCGAGCGTCATGCCTTTAAGAGGAAGCGAAGAAGCGTTCACGAGTCTCACCGCGTCTTGATTCACCAGAGAACCGGCATTCGTATGGTCGCTCACGTAGAGAACGACGCCGGGCCTGGCGTCCGCGATGAGCCTGAAATTGGGGCTCTGTTTCAAAAGACTCACGTCGATGTCCGTCGATTGGATGAGCCTTGCCTCTCTTGCGTTATAAAAGGATTTGTTCCCGATGGGATTAATGACCGACTGGCCTTCCGGACAACCATTGTCGTACGCGCCTCCCCCGGAACAGTACCGGAGCTCGAGGCCGTTCCCCGCCTGATCCATCACCACCCCGTCGACGATCCGGATATCGGCCTTCGCGTCCATTTTCTGCGACTGCACCGGGACGCTGTCGCCCGCCGAGCGCCGGTCGATCAAAACCTCAGGGCCTGAACCCGATGGCAGGAGAAGCCGCACCTTCCCCGTCCCCTGAACCGAAGAAAGAACTCTTGCGTCCCACCGGTTGTAGGCGCCCATGAGCCAATCCGCGTGACGGCTGTCAAGCCACGTTCCATCGGCATTTTTCATATTTTGATCGACGTCCGCCGAATCCTTTACCCACACATCGCCCGGCATGGGGTCGTTCGAGTCCTTCCGGCCATGATAAATATTGCCCGCGGCGAAAAGAGGCGAGTTAAGACGCAAACTGGACCCGCTCCCCGTTCCCAGGTAAACGTCCGCGTTGCCATGGATAAGCCCCGTCCATGTCAACCCTCCGCCGGGGAGGATCTCCAAATCGGTGTCATAAAAAATCCCGAACTGAAACAAAGGGATCCTCTGCAATTCCAGCGTCTGGGTGACCGTCACCACCGCAGGGGTGACGCCGGTGGTGTTCCGGGCCATGACGGAAACCCGGATCGTCCGGACGCTCCCCGCAAAACCCGAATAATCGCCGACGGTCAACACCTTGTTCTCCCAATCGGAACCCGCGTAGACGGCGGAAAGCGTGTTATTCAAAGAGGCGTCCTGAAAGGAAAAAAGCTCCCCCATCGAAGGAGGCCGGTTGGCCATCGACGAAAGCTCCGAAGACGTCGGGGTATCGCCGTTCTTCTCCAAAAAAAGCCTGATTTGCGCCGCCGTCTTCTCCGTCGCGGCCTCAGCCGCGCAAAAGGTTTTGAGATAGCTTTCGTGCGACCGGACCTGCCGGGCGGCGTGGCCCGCATATTCCGAAAGCGCGGCCACTCCGATGGCGAAAACCAACACGTGGGTGAGCACCAACGGAAGCACAAACCCTTTTTCGGAATTAAGAATTGCGGAAAAAGACCTGAGTCGATACGGACGCATAATACCACTTCCCTTTTATTTTTCTTCCCAAAACGAGATTCACCGTCACGGCCCTCGGGTGAGTCTGGCTGAAGCGGAGCTGCGTCGAATAAAGCGCCGGGTCGAAAGGGAACCCCCCGCTGGGATTAAGCCACACCGTCCATGCGCCGCTTGTCCCCTCGCGGTATTCGACGTTCCCGTCATTTTCACGGATACTGCGCGCCGTGCCGGCGATGTCCGTGTAGTCGATTTGGCTCGTCGAAACCACCGCGCTCACGGCCTCCGCGATGCCGCGGCGATCGGCCTGCTGCAAAGTGGGCCGCACGCCCCAGCAGAGCTTTTCCACCACCAACCGCGCATCGCTCACAAGCCGCGTATTCACCTCATAGGTGTGCTCCGCGGTGTTGAAAAAATAAGCCACGGCCATGATCGCTCCGATAAACATGGAAGAAATGACCGAAGCGATCAAAAGCTCCGCGATCGTCATGCCGCGGTTGTTTCCGACACCGGCCCTTAGGCCGCGATCAAGATATCCACGAAAAACGAAGAACTTCGATAAATGCCCAGCATCCGCTCCGACCATGAAAACTCCAGCCTCACCGGTTTCGCCGCCGACGGATCGTTCGATCCGTCTCCATCCACGTCGACGGCCGTTTCCGCCGTATTGCCGTCCCCGTCCATATCCAGAAAATCCCGGACGGTCACCGTCAAAGTCCCCTTCAAATCATCCGAAGTGCCGAAGACACCGTCAGCCCCCGCGTCATAAGAAAGCTCGACACTGCGATCGGCGATAAACCCGAAGGCCGTGGCCTTGAGGAGCTCCGCTTCCCCCCGCACGACTTGCGCCGCCTGCATCCGGTGACGGGTCATTCCGTTCACGTACATGACTCCCATCAAAGCGCTCACGAAAGCGGCGAACAAAGCCACCCCCAGCCCCAAACTCACCAACACCTCGACCAGCGTGAAACCTCTTCTCCCCACGCTCAAGATTCCTCCGGAAATGGCGCATCGAGGACAGGATACCTTTTGGCGTCGCGGTCATCAAAATGCCACCACTCGGTTGAAAGACCCGCAAAGCCTTCTTTTTCCATCGCCTCCTGCAGAATCCTTCTATTCTCCAGGCTTTGCGGAGAACCGCCTTGGTAATCCCGGTGCGAACGCTCCGAAAACTCATCATAAGGGGAAGGCATGAGGAGCTCTTTTCCCTCTTCGTCCACAAGCGTGACGTCCACCGCCGCCCCGCGGTTATGATTGGAACCTTTGGCGGGATTGGCAATGTACCCCTCTCTAGGGAATTTGGCCCACATCTTTTTCTGCACCGAAAGCGGCCGGTAACCGTCGAATACCTTTAAACCCAATCCTCTCTGCCGGAGACCCCACTGCGCCCGGACAAGCTTTCGGGCGGTCTCTTTTTGCAAAAAGCATCTTGCCTCCGGATACAACGCCTCACCCATGAAATTATCGGAGGCGGCGTAACGAACGTCCAGCCTGATGCCCGGATCCAGTTTTTGGACCTCAACCAAAGAGTTCTCCTCCGCCCCCG
>JACQQY010000012.1 GCA_016206825.1 Candidatus Omnitrophota bacterium | reverse complement strand
GGGCTATATCCAAGGCGAAACGCTCACCCCCAAGGGAGAATTTGCCTCATGGATGTACGGTTATGAGCTTTTGCTTTCCGAAATGCTGGAGGCGGGTTATCTTGATTCGCTGGACCCGGCTAAATTATCCGTTCTTTTATCGGCTCTTGTTTTCGAACCCCGAAGGAACCAACCGGAACCGGATCTGTCCGCCCACGTGACGGAAGTGAAAAGGAAGGCCTTGCATTTCTTAAGAAAAATCCACCTGAAAGAAGCCTCCCGTCAAATCTACCCCCCGACGAAGATCCCCCATTTTCACCTGGCTAAAGCGCTGGAAGCCTGGATGGGAGGAACAACCTTTGCCATGCTGGGAAAGCACACCGACGTGGATGAGGGAGAAATCATCCGCTACTTCCGGATGGTCCTTCAGCTTCTGCGGCAGTTACAACATGCCCCCGAAGTCACGCCCCGCCTCCGCGAAACCGCCCGATCCGCCGTCGAGCCAATCAACCGCGACCTCGTCGACGCCGAGAAACAATTGCGAAATCAATAGAAGTCAAATCCCCCCTGCCCCCTTTGAAAAGAAAAGGGGGTAAGGACTTTCTTTTACTTAAAAGAGAAAGGGCCGAAGACCAACCCCCTTTTTATTTCAAAGGGGGCAGGGGGGATTTGATCTACGGCTTGGTTGACACACCCATTCATAGCAGAACTCAGATCTTCAACAGCTTCTGCAGTTCCCCGCTTTCATGCATCTCGTGAACAATGTCACAGCCGCCGATGAGCTTGCCGTCGATAAACACCTGAGGAAACGTAGGCCAGTGCGAATACTCGGGAAGAACCGCCCGGATATCTGGATTCGCAATGATATCGATGACCTGAAAAGGAACTCCCATCTTTTGGAAAAGCTCCATGGTCGCCGCCGAAAACCCGCACAGCGGCGCCTCCGGCGTCCCCTTCACAAACAACACCACCTTATGAGACTTGATTTCATTTTCAATGCGCTCAAGCGTAGGATTAGACATGTTCTTTCCCTCCTAGGGTGTCCGCGTCTTCAACTTCACCGCATGAATTCTATCTTGCATCTCCTTCTCCAAAATCGAAAACACCATCCGGTGCTGTTCCAAAACCGGCTTCCCGCCAAAGGCCCTCGAAACCACCGCTATTTCAAAATGATCTCCCGTGCCGGTCATGTCCTTGACCTCCACACGGGCATCCGGAATGCCCGCAACAATGAGCTTTTGGATTTCGGAAGGCGTGATCACAGTCCCTTCTTTCCGACGGCGCCCCGTCTATTCATGAACCGCGGCCAAACGCCGGACGAGGTCCGTCTGCTCTTTCACCAACTCTTTCGGCAGGCGATCCCCGATCTTTTTGAAAAACTCGGTCTGGCTTTCCGCCTCTTCCAGCCATCCTCCCCGGTCGACTTTCAAGAGTTCTTCCAGCGTTTCCCTTGACACGTCCAATCCCGAGACATTGAGAGCTTCCGGAACCGGAAGATAGCCGATGGGAGATTCACGCGCCGGCCCTTTTCCCTTCGCCCTTTCCAAAATCCACAAAAGCACCCTCAAGTTCTCGCCAAAACCGGGCCAAAGATACTTTCCGCCCTTGTCCTGCCGGAACCAATTCACGTGGAAAATCCTGGGAGGATTCGACAGCCTCTTTCCCATTTCCAGCCAATGCCTGAAATAATCCCCGACATGGTAACCGCAAAAAGGCAGCATCGCCATAGGGTCGCGCCGAAGCACGCCGGTATGGCCGACCGCCGCCGCCGTCGTTTCGGAACCCATCGTCGCTCCGGCATACACGCCGTGCCGCCAATGGAACGACTCATACACCAGAGGATCCACCTTCTCCCGGCGTCCTCCAAAAATGATGGCCGAAACAGGCACGCCTTTCGGGTTATTCCACTCCGGAGAAACCGAAGGGCATTGCAAAAGAGGGGCCGTAAAGCGACTGTTGGGGTGAGCGCCTTTCTCCCCCGAAGCGGGGGTCCACCTCCTGCCGCGCCAGTCGGTCCCCTCAAGCGGTGGATCCTCCAGCCCTTCCCACCAAACCGTCCCATCGTCCTTCAGCACGACGTTCGTAAAAATCGTGTTTTTCTGAATCGTGGCCAAGGCATTGGGATTGGACTTTCGGTTCGTGCCAGGCGCCACCCCAAAAAAACCGGCTTCCGGATTAACGGCCCACAACCTTCCGTCAGCCCCCGGATAAAGCCAGGCAATGTCATCCCCAACCGTCCAAATTTTATAGCCCTTCAAAGCCGGAGGAGGCACCAGCATTGCCAAGTTCGTCTTGCCGCATTGGCTGGGAAAAGCGGCCGTCACATAATCAACCTTCCCATCCGGGCTCTCAATGCCCAGAATCAACATGTGTTCGGCAAGCCACCCCTGTTCCCTGCCCAAATAGCTTCCAATCCTAAGCGCCAGACACTTCTTCCCCAGAAGGGCATTACCGCCGTACGCGGAACCGACGCTCCAGACGGCGTTGTCTTGAGGAAAATGACAAATAAACCTTCTTTGAATGTCCAAATCCGCCTTGCCGTGAAGACAGCGGGTAAAGGACCCGTTCTGCCCCAGCTCCTCCAGAGCGATTCTCCCCATCCGCGTCATCACCCGCATGTTAAGGACGACATAAAGGCTGTCGGTAAGCTGGATGCCCACCTTCACGAGAGGGGAACCCTTCGGGCCCATGAGAAACGGAACCACGTACATCGTCCTCCCCTTCATCGACCCGTCAAAAATGGCGCCTAACTTCCCATAAGCCTCGGCGGGATCCATCCAATTGTTCGTGGGACCGGCGTCTTCCCGGTTGTTGGTGCAAATAAAAGTAAGGTGTTCCGTCCGCGCCACGTCGTTCTCCGCCGAGCGGCTGTAAAGACATCCCGGCAGTTTCTCCTCGTTTAAACGAATCACCTCTCCCCGGCGCACGGCTTCGTCCGTCAGGCGCTTTCTTTCCTCTTCGCTCCCGTCACACCAGACCACACGGTCGGGCCGGCAAAGCTTCGCCATTTCCTCCACCCAGCCGGCGACATGGGCATTTACGGCTAAAGACCCCGCCTCTTTCGTTTTCATTTTCTCTTCATCCTTCTCTAAAAGACGGATAACCTCTATAATAAACAGCGCAAGCCGTTTTATTATGCTACGGAGGCTTTCCGGTGTCGAGAAAATCCCTTAACGTCTTTTTTTGCTGTTCACTCGCAGCCCTATTTCTCTGCCGTCCCTGTCAGTCCCATGAAGCTTCGGAAGAAGCGAAGGAAAACCAACGACCGGAAACTCTCCTCTCCCTCGCCGCAAACCGTTCTCTCCTCCTGCCGCTCGAAACGGAATACAATCTCCTGCAAAACGAAAGCATCAAAAATGATTCGCCGGAGTTCGCCGAAAAATTAGAGGGTCTTGGCCGGCAGATCCAAATCCTCAAAGAAGACCGGGCACAGCTTCTGCGAACGCTCCCGCCGAAAGACCAGGCGAACGAGTTTCTGAAAGACCTCGCCGCCCAAAAAAACCCCTCTTACTCATCCTCGATCCAAGATAAACAATCTCAGACTAAAGAATCGGCGGATCCGCCGCGATCTGTGGCGGACACGATCGCTTTTGTCTCTACAAACGAACTCCACGAAAAAGCCCTGGGGTATGTCCAAAATGAAACCTATGACGAAGCGGTCAAAATTTATGAACAAATCATTCTGCAAGACCCGGATGACGACGAGGCCTACCTCCTCCTCGGCCACCTCTACGTCTTGGAAAGCCAATACAACAAAGCCAAGCGCGCCTTCTTAAATGCCGTTCACATCGATCCTCAAAATAGAAATGAGATCATCCCCTTCTATGAAAACAAAACCCTGCAAAACCCAAGCGACGACGAGGCCTACACGCGGCTCGGCTATGCGCATCTCATCCTCGAAGAAACCACAAAAGCGCAGGAAGCCTTCAAAGAAGCGCTTTCGATCAATCCCTCAAACCTCGAAGCGCTAAGGGGTCTCGATCTCGCCTATCAAAAAGAAGTCTCGGCTCTTTTTGGTTGAGAAAAGTTTAAATCCCCCCTGCCCCCTTTAAAAAGAAAAGGGGGTAAAGGCTTTCTTTAGAGCAACCCCCTTTTTATATAACAGGGGGCGGGGGGGATTTGATTCTAAACGCCTGCACGAACACTTTGTTTCGGTAAAACTTAAGCTCTTCGATCGACTCCCTGATGTCGTG
>JACQQY010000110.1 GCA_016206825.1 Candidatus Omnitrophota bacterium | reverse complement strand
GAAGGCAAACTCCGTGCGTCTTAAAGGGTAAGTTTGGAATACAAGACGCTGCCGGAAGAGTTCGAATCGAATACAACCAAAAGCCTGCCGGCAGGCAGGCGGGGCCACAGATTACTCAGTTAGCGGAAGCTTGACGAAAGGGGGGTGGTACAAAAAAGCTCGCTTCACGTAGATGGAAGAAGCAAGCTCTTTATCCACCGAAAAGAGAGCGTGGTCTATTCGAAAAACGTAGGAAGGAAACTTTCGAACCACGGTGATCGGCGTCCTGGGGAGAACCCCCATCGCGATCAACTTCTGAAGCGAGCGGCGGTCCTGCGTGTGGACGTGGGAAACTTCCGCTTTCTCATTCATCTTGAGGCGATCCAGAGAAACGGCCTCTCCCGCCGCTTCTCCGCGGACGGCGCGCTCCAAAACCATCTCAAACCCGCACTGCGGACACCGGACAAGCTCACACCCCTTCTGCATCCAGCACTTCCCACAGGCCTGCCCTGCCTCTTGCTCGCCAAACTCCCAGCCACACAGTGAGCATTTCATGCGACGAAACCCCAAAGGAAATTCACCACCCACGCCACCCCGAACGAGAAAACGAGAATGAACGCGGATATCCCCAACCCCGCCTTCCAGCCGCGCTCCTTCACATTGATCAAAAACTGCGCGATGCACGGCAAAAAAAGCGTCAGGGCCACGGCCGCGACAACGAGCTGTCTCACGTCCAATAGGCCCTGGTCGTTTAAATGGTACAGGCCCGCCGCCCCATAGTCCCGCCGGAAAAAACCAAACAGGAAAATCTCCGCCGCCTTGGAAGGCAAACCGATCTGCTCCATCGGCCAGCGCAAAAGATTCACCAAACCGTCGAAGAGCCCCGTCAGGCGTCCGAACCAAATAAAAACGCTCGCCAGCAAAAACAAAGGCAGAACCTCTTTGAAATACCACTTCACCCGTACGTAGGTCTTCACCGCCACGTTCGACACGTTCGGCCAGCGAAGCGGAGGAATCTCGATGTAAAAGGAAGGCTTCTGTCCGGGCAAAATCCTCGCCGCCAGAAATCCCACCAAAAGAAAAACAAATCCCGTCGTCCCCGCCCACAGCATCATTGCCTTGGGATAAGGGCTCAAAATGGCGAGGATCACCCCCAATTGAGCGGAACAGGGAACCGCCAAAGCCAAAAGAAGCGTCGCAATCACCCGCTCGCGCCGGGTGGGGAGCGTCCTCGTCACAAGAGTCGCCATGGTGTCACACCCCAGACCCAGCACCATGGGAATCACCGCCCGGCCGCTCAAACCGATCTTCTTGAAAATCCGGTCCAAAAGCATCGCGAGCCTCGGAAGATAGCCGGTGTCCTCGATGATGGAAAAAACGATGAAAAAGAAAGTGACGATCGGCAAAATCAAAGCCACCGCGTACCTCACACCAAGCGTCACGACCCCATACTCTCCGACAAAGAGATCGCGCAGGATCTGCCAGGGGACTACCGACGTGAAAAAAGCTTCCACCCAAGGATTCAGGTACCGTCCGAAAACGGTGTCCTCGAAGAAATCTACCACCGTCCCGGCGCCGAACACCCCCACAAACCGGTAAAGCCCCCAATAAAGCACCAAAAAGAGAAAAATTCCTCCGGTCACCGGATGCATGAGAAAAAGATCGACCCACTTCCGAAAACCCGTCCGTTCTTCCCGAAGCCTTACCGCCTTCGAAGCGATATGGGCGGCGCGTCGCTTATAATGGACGGCGAGCCGGTATTCGATGAAATCCTTGGAGTGCGATTGAAATGCCGCGACGACCTCCTTTATCTTTTGGACCGCCTGAGGTTCTTTCTGACGCACCTTCTCTTCGATCTCTTCATCCTCTTCCAGAAGCAAAAGAGCGACAAGCCTCTTGGACAGGCGGTAATCGCCCGATAAAAGGCTTTCGATCTCCCCCAGCGTCTCCTCCACCGAAAATCCGGCCGTCTTCGTCATCTGCCCGCCGCCCTTTCATGAATCTTTTGTTTCAAGCGGTCTATCCCCTCGCCCTTGGTAGACACCGTCCCGATAACGGGAATCCCCAATTCCCTCTCCAAACAGTCCCTGTCGATTTCCACGCCCGCGTGCCGGGCTTCATCCATCATGTTCAGCACCAAAAACACCGGCAAAGCCGCTTCCAAAAGCTGTAAGGTAAGCGGAAGCATCCGTTCCAAGCTCCGCGCCTCCACGACGTGCAGAACCAGAAAAAGATTCTCCTCCAAGAGGATTCGCCTCGCCACTCTTTCCTCTTCCGAAATCGGGGTAAAAGTATAAAGGCCGGGCGTGTCGATGACCTCATATTCTCTTCCTTGAACGCGCGCCGTGCCCCTGGCCACTTCCACGGTCGTGCCCGGATAATTGGAAACCGTCACGTACCGTCCCGTCAGCCGGTTAAACAAAACGCTTTTCCCCACGTTGGGATTGCCGACGATGGCAATTTTCCCCTCAAACATGAACTACCCCTTTCACCAGCTCGATTTTGAAACTCAATCTCAACAACGTTCCATTCTAATGAGATTCAGTCTCAACGTCAAGCGATAAAAAATCCTCCCCCTGTCAAGGGGGAGTTAGAGGGGGTTTGGACCTTTATCTCCAAACCCCGCTCCAAACCCCCTCCGGCTCCCCCTTATCAGGGGGAGGGATGCTTTAAAAACACGGTGGGGAAAGCTCAGAGAACCGGGGAGCCGAAGGCCTTGGAGAGGATCTTTCGCAGGTCGTCAAGGGAAACGGGCTTATACAGGCAATCCAAAGCCCCTTCCCGGATCATTTGATTTTCCAAAACGCGGTCAGGATCGGAATTGCTGGAGAAAACCACCACCTTCTGCTCCGGCCGGGCCTGCCGGATCCCGCGAAACGCGCCCGGGCCGTCCAGCTTCGGCATGTGGACATCGAGAAACACGAGGTCGTAAGCCTTTCGTTTCACTCTCTCCAGGGCCTCTTCTCCGTTCGCCGCATAATCGACGGCTATACCGAACGGTTGAAACAAGTAAGCGTACATATCCTTGAAACCCGGCTCATCATCGGCAACTAAAACGCTTTTTTCCATCTTCCCCCTCATCTCCCGATTTCTTTCACCGGCAGACACACCCGAAAAATACTGCCTTTTCCCGGTTCGCTGTCCACCGTCATATAGCCGCCGTGCTTCTCGACGATTTCATAAGCCAGGGCAAGCCCCAAACCGGTGCCCTTTGAGGCTTCCTTCGTCGTAAAAAAGGGTTCGAAAATACGAGGTTGAATTTCTTTGGGGATGCCTGCCCCGGTATCCTGAACCTGTATTTCCACCGCTTCCTTATCGTCCCAGACAGTCCACTGGGTCAAAATCGTCAGCCTTCCTCCGTTGGGCATGGCGTCGACGGCGTTATTCGAAAGATTGATGACCACTTGCTGGAGCTGGGTTTTATTGGCAAAGACGGTGGGAAGGCATGGGTGCAGTTTCTTGACGAGCTCCACCTTTTTGACCTTCGTCTGGGCCGCCACCAGGGAAAGCGCCGTTTCGACCACTTCATTCAAATTGCATGGCTCTTGCTCGGTCTTTCCCGCCCGGGAGAAAGCCAGGAGATTCTGGACGAGGTCTTTGCACCTTAAGGCTTCCCGCTCGATGGAACGGAGAGGCATTTCCAAAAGATTCCCGGGAGAAACGTGCTTTGCCGCCGTCTGGGCGAAACCCAATATCACGCCCAAAGGGTTATTGATCTCATGGGCCACTCCGCTCGCCAATTGCCCCACGGCGGCCATTTTTTCGGATTGGATAACCCTTCTTTCCAGATGCTGGCGATCGGTAATGTCCACAAAAAGACCGTTCCACACGATGCTCCCGTCCTTCAGAGGCCTTTCGGGAACGGAACTGCCCCGAATCCACTTGATCCGCCCTGCCGGTGTTTTGATGCGGAACTCATGGACCCATGGCTTCAAGGTTTCGGCAGAAATACGGATGCTTTTTTGAAGCGCGGGGACGTCCTCGGTCAGCAGTAGATTCCATCCCGACTGGAAATCCCTTTCAAGGTCTTCCGCGGAAACACCGAACAAATCCTTCGCTCCCCGGCTTACAAAGAGAAAACTCTGCCGGCCGTTGGATTCAAGCCGGTATTGATAAACGGTCCCCGGTATGGCATCCGTAATCCGCCGGAGCTTCTCCTCGCTGCGCCTCAAACGTTTCGTCATCTCTTTCGCAAGGAAAAGCACCAACGAATACAAAATGCCCCACAAAAGCGCGCCGGAAACCAGCCCGACCAAAAGCGCGCCTGTTCCCTGTTCCGCATACCGCCACACATAAAAAGTAACAAGCAGTGAAACAAGCAACACAAAGGAAGAAGCGAAGTAAAACCGGCGGGGATGACCTCTTCCCATTCCACTCCTCCTCAAGGCTGTGAAAGAACCGGCAGCCACACGTGGAAGACGGTGCCTCTTTCCGACTTCGTCTCGAAAGCAATCTGGCCGCCGTGCTTTTGAATCATTTCATAGACAAGCGAAAGCCCCAACCCCGTGCCT
>JACQQY010000103.1 GCA_016206825.1 Candidatus Omnitrophota bacterium | reverse complement strand
CCATTGATTCTTGATGGAGAGGAGAATATAATTATCGCTTAGAATTGTTATGTATTGGCAAGTTTTAGTAAATTTTGGCAAATTGGAGGGCCTCGTGAAAATAAAATATTTAGCCGCTGTTCTTTTTTCGATGGTTGTGGTTTCTCAGGGTGCTGCGGGGGCGGTGGATCCGCCCGAAGCCGCTTCAAAAGGCTTTTACGCGCTGGAAAGCGCTATTGACTTCAATGTGCTCGACTTCGTTATGATAGACCCGCCCACGGGGCGGATTACGCTGGTCGGGCATCGCGATGCGCGCTATGGGAATTCGCCTATCCCGTACCTCGATCACTTGGCGGAGCTTCTCCAAAATCCGTCCCCCGAGTTCTCATTGGACTGGACGCCTGAGTCCCGCTCGCGTGTCGAGACGCTTTTCAATAATTTCAATTCCGAGGAATATATCAAAGGCTTGATTGCGCAATGGTCCCAGATTATGGACGCCAATGGCCATCCGACAGGGCCGGGGCGATGGCTTTTGCCTTTGATTGGAATAAAGCCCACTTCTTACGGCGAACGGATCGGCGCTCTGGGTGTCGAGGTCCGGGAAATCACCCAGCACTTAAGAAAGACCTATGAGCGGCTTGAAATTGTTTCGGTCGAGCATGGGTCTGCCGCAGACCGAGCGGGCCTTGTGCCGGGAGATGTCATTCAAAATTATGCCAATGCAGCTTTGTTTATACGGAATAACAAACTCCGTGGCGAGGGAGGAGAAATTATGCTCCAAATTCGGCGCGATGGACAAGATAGCGCCCTGATGCCTTGGATTAAGTTAGATGGAATGCCGGGAGACCCTTGGGCAGAACTAGATAAATTCGATATCGTCGCAAAGATGCTGGGAAAGGCCGGAAACGATAAAGGGGCGATGCTTATCTACAGTTTCGGTGAGGTTCGGCGCATTGTCTTTGGACAATCGAAAGCTGGTTTCCATTCGGCCTTTGGGACGCTGGTCGCGATGGCAGATTACAATGACACGTATTGGCGGAACTTCGCGGAGTACGAGGCGGGCCGGATGTCGCAGGACGAACTCGTGAATGGCGCCTATCGCGCAATTTTCGCGGCCATGGAGGACGCTTTTTCGTTTTATGACCGGCCTCTTACTGCGGCCTATGACTCGGCCCGCCAGATGGGCGCCGATGCTGGAACGGCTTTCGATGAAACAGTGCCAGTGCTCAATCAGCGCATCGAACCGTACTTAGTCGAAGTCATGCGGACGCTCCTCGCCCAAAATGACGAGATCCAAATACCTCCGGATGTGATGTCCCAAACCATCGGACCGCAGGTCGAGGTCGCGCCGGATTACCGTGGGGTGGATCCTCATTCCGCGCTGGCGCATCTTCTCTATTCGGCGGACTACCTCAGCAAGTCTCTGATCAACATGCCGTCTCTTCAAGAAAAGATTCCGGGTTATCAATCGGACTTTGCCTTTGAGCGCAGCCATCCGGACAAAGTCGGCCCTTGGCACGCGACCGCCGACTATCACCTCTGGTTCTCCATCGAAAACCTTGACCTTGCCCAGTCGAAAGACGGGCATGCGCTCCAAACCCGAGGCGCGAAGATGCGTTTTAACGTTCGGAAAAAGGGATCGGACAATGCCGACCTCCCCGCTGTCCCGGGCGGCTACGAGGAACTGCTTACGTCGCTTTACGATGATTTTGCGGTTGAATTTCCGGTGTTCCACGAGCTTCGTGAGGCGGCAAAGCTTACCGGCGCGGCCGCGTGGCTTAAGTCAAAGAGGCCGGATTTAAAGTTTCCCCAAACAGGACGGATTTCTTGGTCAGGGCCGGAGAAGGCGCCGGGGTTTGTCTACTTGACGTGGTCTCCCCGGGAGCGGCCGGGCCGGCTTGCGATGGCGCTGTCCGCCATGGGCGGCGGCAGTCTAAGACTTGTTAAGGCGCCAAAGGATATTGTTGGCGTCGCCGATGACGGTTCGGTGCCCGTGGTCGACCTGAGCAAGAACCCGGCATGGGTTTCGAAAATTTTGCGGATGCCGGATGGAGCGCCGGCTCCACAGCCGGTCGGCTGGGTGACAAACGGAACAAAAGACGGTCAAGACGTTACGGCCGTCTCCTTCGTTCCTCCCAAAGAAGAGGACTCATCGTCGCCCGTTCGATTGGAACGGAATGCCGGTGACAACGCCGTCGTCCTTTGGAAGGCCGGCGACCTCGAGGGCGCAAAGCAGTCGTTGACGGACCAAATACAGAAGACTTCCGACCCGCCTGCCAGGGCGAACCTCATGATGATGTTGGCCCAAATTCTTCATGAGAATGGAGAAGACGCTGAGGCAATCAAAACTTTGAACGAAGCCCTTAGTATCGACCCAACGAATCCTATGCTCCATCTCCTGATCGCGAAAGAAAGATACGATAGCGGAGACCTCGCCGGGTCGGAAGAAGCGCTCCGGAAATACTTGACTCTGGATCCCAAGAACGAGGCCGCCGCCAGGCTTCTGACGGCACTTCAAGGCAAACCGAGTGAAGGGGAAACGACGCCTCAAGTGGGTTCTTCCGTACCGGCAGGCCATGGGTGGTCCGTCAACCTGTCTCCCTTCGCCCCGCCGTTGAAAGAGGCCGCCGCCGCTCTCGACCAACCTTTGGAAGCTTTGAAGGCCGGTTCCGAACTCCAGGATTACCACCCAGGCCCCTATCAGCCGCACGGCCTTGCGCCGCCTGCAGTGCCTCAAGGTCTTGCGGAAACCAAAGGGTGGAAAAAGCTTGAGGCGCAGAGAGCCGAGCTTCAGCAATCCTACAACGCCATTGAATCCCAGCTCGAAGAGGTTCGCGCGAAGAGATCCGGCGGGGAAGGGGATCCAAAAGATTTGGACAAGCTGGAATCGCGATTACGAAAACAGCAGGTCGATCTTAAAAAAAAGCAGGACGTTGTGGATAAAAAAATGACGAACGACATCGTGCAATGGAATGAAAAGGAGGACAAGAAACGGTGAAGAGCTTTTTTTGCCGGTTAACGGCGGCGGCCGGCATGGCACTGCTTGCCCTGCATTGCATTTCGGCTTATGCGGAACAAATTCCAACGCTTGCGGACGTGCCGGATCATCCGGACGACCGGTACCGTATCGCATTGGCTGGACGGCGGGCCGCGCTCTCCGAAGAACGGGCCGCGTTGAAAAGCAAAATCGATCAACACAACCAAAGACAGGCCGAGGAGGGCTCAGCCGAAGAAGCGGAGCTGCGCCGCGAGGGAGGCGCGCTGAGGACCGAAATGCAGAGGCACGTAGAGGCATCGAGAACGTTTAATCAGGCGGTCGATGCGTTTGGAAGAATCGCGGCGGTGTTTGCCGGCGGGTTGGCCAACACCCGTGATCGGGGCGTTCCACTCAATGCGCCGCTCACCAATGGCGAGGGGAACAGAAGCGCCTTTAACTATGCCAAGGTCATTGATCAGTTCCGGGTAGAGCAAAGCGAGCGTTACGCGCCCGGAGAAAAAACGTACTGCAACATCTTTGCCTGGGACGTGACCCGCGCTTTGGGCGCCGAGATTCCCCATTATGTGATTAAGGACGATCCCGCAGGCGCCTCAGCCGTCGACGAGTTGGGGCAGTTCAAAGCGGGAGCCGCCGGACGGGAGGAGCTCGATGTCAACAGGACAGTCGGATGGCTTAAGGAACACGGCCCGAGCCATGGGTGGCAGAGGGTGGACGCCCGCATGGCGCAGGAAATGGCGAACGGTGGGCATCCTGCCGTCGCGGTATGGCCAAACCCGGGTTCAGGAAAACACGGCCACATCGCCGTCATCCGGCCCGGATCACTGCCTCTCCAGACCGGCGGCGTGGCGATTGCCCAAGCCGGCCGGCTGGTTTTGAACGCCGACCATCTGGACGCCGGTTTCAACGACCCGGAATTACGAAAGCCAGTCCAATACTGGCGCCATGACTGACCCTTCGAGTCAGAAGTCTTCGATGAGCCTTCTTAGTTCGGGGGCGCTTTGGCAGGCGTTGACGGTGGAGCGGAATTCCGTAACCCCCGGCTCATTTTTAAAATACCAGCAGGCGATGCGCCGCATGTGGAGGACGGCCGTTTTCTCACCGCGGTGAGCGAGCTCAAGCTCCAAATGCCTTAGCGCCGCTTTCTTTTTTTCTTCCAGGGCGGGCGGAGGCGCGGGTTCGCCGCCGCTTAACGCTCTTTCGAGGCTTTTGAAAATCCAGGGGTTTCCCAGTCCTCCGCGGCCGATCATGATGCCGTCGCAGGCGGCGGTTTCAAGCATTCTTTTGGCGTCGGCGGCGGTCAGCACGTCTCCGTTTCCGATGACGGGAATTTTGACGGCTTGTTTCACTTTTGCGATTGCCTGGTAGTCCGCCGCGCCCGAATAGCCTTGCGCCCGGGTGCGGCCGTGGACGGTGACGGCCGTGATGCCGGATGCCTCGGCCGCCTTGGCGATGGCGACCGCCTCGTCCCCGGAAGGGTTTTCGACGCCGAGGCGCATTTTGACGGTCACCGGGATTTTTTTCACGTTTTTCACGACGGCGGCGAAGATCCTGCGGGCTTCCTCGGGTTTCGAGAGAAGCGCCGAGCCCGCTCCGTGGCCGGCGATCTTCGGGGCGGGACAGCCCAAATTGATGTCGAGGAGATCGAAGCCCATGTCCTCGACCATTTTGGCGGCTTCTCCCATGGCTTCGGGGCGGCAGCCCACAAGCTGGGCGCCGAGCGGCTTGTCTTCCGGCGCCGTCTTCATGAGCTCGAACGTGGCCTCGTTTTTGCGGATGAGCGCCTCGGCCGCCGTCATTTCGAGGAAGGAGAATTCCATGCCGTATTCCCGGGCGATCAGGCGGTACGCCAAATCCGTGCACCCGGCCATGGGGGATTGGATGACACGGCTTTTTAGAGTGAGCGTTTTGAGTTGGAGCATGGGCGTATTGTAAACGAGGGCTTGGTTATTGACAAGGCTGTATCTTGCTTCCACTTCACCCCGCCGCAAACGTATCCTCAGAGAAGCGGGAGTTTCTTTCAAGGCGATCGCGCCGGATTATGAGGAAAACGGCCCCTTGCATTTTTCCCCTTCGAGGACAGTTAAAGAGCATGCCTTGGGCAAGGCGCGCTCCGCCGCCAAAAAAATTTCGAAAGGGATCGTGGTCGGGTGCGACACGATCGTTTATTTCCGTAAAAAAATCATCGGCAAGCCCCGAAGCCTGAAAGACGCCTTCCGGATTTTGGGGGCCCTGCAGGGCAGGCGGCATTCCGTTTACACGGGGATTGCCGTTTTGCGCGTCGCGGCTTCCCGCATCGTAAGGGAAGCCGTCTTTTACGAGAAAACGGCCGTGACGCTCAAAAAGATGAGCCGAGGGGACATCGCGGGGTATTTCCGGAAGGTCCATCCGCTGGATAAGGCGGGCGCCTACGCCATCCAATCCAGGCGCTGCCCCATCGTCGAAAAAGTTCAAGGATCTCTTTTCAATGCCGCGGGACTGCCTATAGAGCGGCTGAAGAGTTTTTTAAAATGAACCCAATAGAGTTCCGCTTGTTCGTTCGTGGAATTTCTCATAAAATGTCGGGAAAGGGAGGTGGAAGGTGAAAAAAGCGATAGGGGTGGTGTTGGGCTTGTTGTTGGCGTGCGGAATGGCCAAAGGTGTTTTGGCCGCGACGAAAGCGGAGATCGAGGCCGGTGCGGATGCGGCGCTTGAGCGGTTTTACACGGAAGTAAGGGACGGGAAGAAGCTCGTCAAGGACGCCAAGGGGGCGCTTATCTTTCCGGCTGTTTTCAAGGCGGGGCTTGGGCTCGGCGGCGAATATGGCGAGGGCGCCCTTCGGATAAAAGGCAAGACCGTCGATTATTACAACACGGCGGCGGCTTCGCTGGGTCTCCAGCTTGGCGTGCAGAAAAAATCCATCGTCATTCTTTTCATGCAGGAAGAGGCCCTTAACCGGTTTCGCCAAAGCTCCGGCTGGAAGGCCGGCGTGGACGCCTCCGTCGCGGTGGTGACCGTCGGCGCCGGAGGAGCGATGGACACCTCCAAATATAAGGAGCCCATTTTAGGATTCATCTTCGGCCAGAAGGGTCTCATGTACAACCTGACGCTCGAAGGCGCCAAGTTCTCGAAGATGCGCCGGTGAAACTTTTTGTTGCAGGGATCGATGGGGCGGCTGAGAAAAAGCGGGACTAAAGAGCGGCCCGCTCCAAGGTTTGGGTGAATTCGGAAAGCGGCAAAATGTCGATTCCGTCGGGCGTTCGCAGGGTTCTCTTGCCTGCGTAAACCAGAATTCTTCTCTTTACGTTTTTCAGCTCCTCAATGGCCCTTAGCCCCGCAAGTTGGATTGAAGAAACGGTGGGAGTGGATTTTGCTTCCACGGCGATAAATTCATTGCGGCGTTTTAACAGAAAGTCCACCTCCGTTTGCTTGGCTTCGGCTGGAGACCAATAGTACCAATCGTCAAAAAGGTCGTGATAATCTCCGTAGATTCGGAGGAGATTGGCGACCCATCCCTCAAAAATGCTTCCCCGTTCCTCATGAGACAAGGGAGAGAATTGTTTCTTGACAGCCCGCACAAGCCCGGCATCTATCCAGTAGAACTTTGGATGTCTTTTCTCTCGGACCCGGAGCCCGCCTTCGAAAGCCGGCAAGCGAAAGGCCATGAGCGTGTCTTCCAGTATTTGGATGTAGCCGCTGACCGTTGTCCGGGAGACGCCGGCATCGCGCGAAAGACCGGAAGTATTCAACGTTTGGGCGTGAAATAGCGCCGCTATCGGAAGGAATCTTGCGAAGCCGGGGAGATTTCTCACGAGAGCCTCCGCTTGTATCTCTTCCTTGAGATAAAGTTCCACATAAGCGGAGAGGCTTTCTTTTTTAGACAGGGATTGCCAAATCACAGGGAGTGTGCCGAAAGCCAACGCCGTTTCAATGTCAAAATCCTTTCCGAGTTCCTCGGGAACAAAGGGATACATGGTTCGCTTGAGAGCCCGCCCCGCCAGCAAATTGGTCCCCTGTTTTTTTAGCTTCCGCGCGCTTGATCCGCAGAGGACGAATCGTAAATTCTTCGTTTCAATAAAGCGGTGCGCTTCATTGAGGAGTTCCGGCAGGCGTTGAACTTCATCCACCACTACCCACGTGTTTTGAGAAAGCGTATTGAGTTCGCCGGAGAATAGTGAAATATCCCGAAGCAGGGATTGGTAAAGCGATTCGTCCAGAAGGTTGAAAGTCCGCGCCTGGGGAAAGGAATGGTGAATCCATGTGCTTTTGCCGGTTCCCCTGGAGCCCATGAGGAAAAAAGACTGCTTAGGGGGGCGGAGAATCCTTGGGTATTTGTAGGCGGTTACCATGGCGTCATTATACGACGTAAAATGACGACATACAATACAATTCTTTCACAAGGGCCTTCCCACAGGATGACCCTTGCCATTGATTTTGCCGGGTTTGCGGAAGGTGGTAAAATAGAGCTCTCATTGCTTACGGGGTCAGAGTCTGCGGCGAGGGCAGGGTCTATTCTATGTGAAAGGTGGGTTTTATGTTCCGCTTTCAGGACTTGCATCCGTGGGAGGTGTCGCCGAAAGAGGCGGTTCAAATTCAGAAACGGCTGAGAGAGCGGGTTATCCGGCGGGATGAGTTTGGAAAGATCCTCTTGGTTGCGGGGTGTGATACGGCGTTTGATTTGGAAAAAAACGAGGCTCATGGCGGCGTCATCGTTTACCGGTGGCCGGCGCTGGAGGAGGTTGAGCGAAAAAGCGCCGTCAAAGCGGTCACCTTTCCTTATATTCCCGGTCTTTTGGCTTTTCGGGAGATCCCGGTGCTCCTGGAGGCGATCTCGGCGCTTGAATGCGAACCCGATCTTTTTTTGTTCGACGGCCATGGGATTTCTCACCCAAGGGGCATGGGGATCGCCTCCCATATCGGCATTCTTTTGGATAAACCGACCATCGGCTGTGCTAAGTCCCTTCTCTACGGGCGCCACGAAGAACCCGGTTCCAAAAAGGGAAGTTTTTCTCCCTTACTTTCAAAAGACGGAAGCACGATCGGCAGGGTTTTGAGGACCCGAGATGGCGTGCGGCCTATTTTTGTCTCCATTGGACATAAGACCAACCTTGAGACGGCAACTCAGGTGACGCTCCAATGCTGCGACGGCTATAGGATTCCCAAACCCACCCGCGAGGCGGATCATTTTGTAGAGCAGTGCAAGCGCGGGAAGGTCTAAATGGATGTGTGGTAGCGGACCATCGCGAGGCCGGAGAGGATGATGAGGGCGCCGCCGAGGAGGGCACCGGGCGCGGGCGCTTCGTGCCAGATCCACCAGCCCAGAAGAAGGCCAAAGACCGGCGTTAAATATCCGAACGGTGAAACAACTGAGACGGATGCGCTTCGGAGAGAATGGGTGAGGCCGAATTGACCCAAGAGGGAGGTGACGGTGATGACAAGAAGCCAAAGCCACTCTTTGGCGGTGGGAAGGGGGAAGCCCGTTTGGAAAAGGAGAAACCCCGATCCTATTGTCGAGATGACCGTAAAGTAAAGGATAATGGTTAAAGGAACTTCTTCTTCGTGGCTGGAACGTATGAGCAGGTGCACCACTCCAACAAGAAATCCCGATAGAAGCCCTGCGATAAGCGGCGCCGGTTTCAAATGAAACTGCGGGGCCGCTAGAAGATAAACGCCTGTAAAGGACAAAAGAATCGCCGCTTGAATGGGCCTGCCTATTTTTTCGCGTAAGACGAAACGGGCGGCGACCACGGCGAAAAGGGGCGAGGTGTAATTGAGCATCACGGCCGTTCCCAAGTCGAGTTGGGATAAGCACCAAAAGTACAGGATCATGGCGGTGAAGCCCACGACGCCTCTGGCGGCGAGAATTTTCGGTTCTTTTCCCACCCAGGAGGACCGGGTCTTGGAAACCAGGTAAGCCACGATAAAGGAAGCGATGAGGCTCCGGACGAAAACGATTTCGGAAGCCGGAAGCCTTTTGGAAACGAGCTTTGTCGCCGCCGCCATCGCGGCGAAGGAAAGGCTTGCGCCGAGCATGAGAAGGATCCCTTGAATGGGGAGGCGGGACCTCTTCATGCTTTCCTCTCCAGAACGCATAGGGATTCAATGTGCGGGGTGCGGGGGAAGAAGTTGTAGAGGCGGAGGTCTTTGACGGCGTAGGCGGGGCTTAGAAGGCCGATGTCCCTGGCGTGGGTGGAGGGGTTGCAGGAGAGGTAAATCACGCGCGGGGGTTTCTCGAGGAGGATTTTCCGGATGACTTTCGGATGGAGGCCCGCGCGCGGCGGGTCGAACAGAAGGATCGGCTCCGGCGTAATGAGATCGGTCATTTTCTCCGAGGGTGAGAGAACCGCCCGGCAGTTCGAGAAGGAGTTTAAGCGGATATTTTCATCCGCGCAGAGGATGGCTTCTTCGTGGTTGTCGACGAGGGCGCAGGTTTTGTAGTTTCCGTGGAGCGAGAGCCCGATGGTCCCTACGCCGCAGTAGAAGTCGACAAGCGGTTTGTCCGGGTCCAGGTACGGGGCGATGTCGTCGAGCGTTTTTTCGAAAAGGGAAGGGTTGATTTGAAAGAAGCTGAAGAGGCCGAATTTCAGTTTCACGTTTTTTAAGGTCGTGACGAGGTGATCCCTTCCGTCTTTGCGCAGGAGCTTATGCGGAACGGAGGCAGGGCTTTGGGGATGGGAGTAGTAGAGGTGGAAGCCGACGGAGGATTCCGGAAGGGCAGGGAGGTTTTTAATCCCAAGCTCTTCCTTTATAAAGAGCCCCGCGAGGGTTTCGCCCTCGGCGCTTGACCGGATGATGAGGCTTTTTAAGCAGGTTTCCGGAATCCCTTCTTTTCGGAGCCACTCGAGCGCGCGCAGGGCGGCTTGGTTAATGGCCGGATCGGCGAGGAGGCAGGGTTCGATCGCCTTCTTGCGGCGGGTGTCCCGCTCGAAGAAGGCGAGCGAAAGACCTTGTTCGGAAGAGGTGAAGCTGTATTCCATTTTGTTCCGGCAGCCGCCGTTCCGTTGGGAGGATTCGGCGGTGATGGGAAGCGAAAGGCCCCCTTCAATTTTTCCGATCCGCCCGTAGGTCTCCATGGCAATTTTTCTTTTCCATTCGTTCTCCGCTTCCCATGAGAGGATTTGCCAGGGACTGCAGGAGAGAAAGTGCTCTTCCAGAGGCTCGATCCGCCGGGGCGAGGGCTTTAAAATTTCTTCGGCGATCGATTCGAAAACCCCATGGTGTTTTTTGAGAATCCGGGCCTTTACTTCTTCCCCCGGCAGGGCGTTCCACGCGAGGCAGGTCTTGCCGTCTTTTTTGGCCAGGCCCTGCCCGCCGAAGATGAGTTTTTCGATGGAGAGAATCACGGTGTCCGCTTTCAGGCGCATGGCCGGTATTATAACGGAGGAAGGGGAACAAGGCCTATAAGAACAGGAGCCGCTCATTTCTTCATTTTGAATTTCCACTTGACGGCCTTGGTTTTTTTTGGTGTGATGACTTCAGGATTTTTGAGGCTCATAGGGGATTGCGTTCGATGCAGGATGACGTTCCGTTGATTCCGAATAAAATGGAAGAGCCGGGGAGGTATTGGCGCGAGGAGGAGTGGGAGAGGAGCCTTCTCGAAAACGAGCGTCTGATGGACCGTTACCAGAAGGCGTTTGAAGAGGATCCCGAGCGCCGCTGGGACGATCCGCTGGATCTTTATTATAAGGTTCAACACGGGATCGATTTCGGCAAGGACGTGAAGTTTCCGGAAAAGGCGCGGGAGGCGGAAGAAGAGCGGCCGGAAAGCGGCGGAGGGTCATCCGAAGAGCCGTGGCATGGCGTTTCCGTGGAGGATGACCCGGCCTCTTTGCGTGACGATCTTGAAAGCATCCCCGCTTATCGCTTAGGTTTGGAATTTTCGATGGCCATCCATGATTATCTCAAAGGGTCGGAGACGGGCGGGTCGTGGGAGGATTCTCTCAGGATGGAGTTTTACCGCCATGCCCTCAGGATAGGAGCGGAGATCGCCGGCGGCCATGGTTTGGGATACGAGGAAGATACTCTCTGCGGGAACATCGTGAAGAACCGCTGGGCGCTCGGGCATGCCCGGGAGGCGGCCAGACTCTTGCGGATTTTGCTCCAGGGGGACGGGAGCTCGGAAAGCTTGAAAAATCTTCTTTCGATGGTTCATGAGGTTCAAAAAGAGATTGAGTCAAGGGTCGTGGAACTGCGTAGGAAGGTCTGGTGGTGAACGTTCAAATTTTTCTTGACGTCGTTCGTTTTTTTATGTAAACTTTCACTTGTGTTTAAATTAATTCAAGGAAAAGTTATTTTTCGATCGTTTATCGAGAGTTAAGCCTTTTTAAAATAAATATCCAGCCTTAAAAAATTAACATGATGAGCCGTTATCCTTACCCTTTAAAAATCATCGCCCTCTCTCTCGTTCTTTCCTTTGCTTTTCAGGAACTCTCCCACGCCGGGCCTTTACAAGAGGGCCCGAATGGTTTGGCGCGCCCCCCTCATTTTTTTAAGATTTCTCCGGAACTTGGACGCATTACGGAAGTTTATAGACCTTCTTCCTTGGGTCAAGGGTCAAGGGTGAAGGGCGAAGAAACCATCATTCTCATTCAGGACGCGCACACCAACCCATCGGCCCAAATTCATGTTTCAAAAATTCTTGAAGAGCTCATTAAAAAATACAAACTCCAGACCGTTTTCATCGAGGGCGGTT
>JACQQY010000101.1 GCA_016206825.1 Candidatus Omnitrophota bacterium | reverse complement strand
TTGGCCTCCCCCATCGAATGGGCGAGATCCGACTTCGGGAGATCGAGACCTATTTTCTGCATCGCCTTTTTGAACAGCTCCCGGTTCTCCGCTTTCCGGATGGCGCCGGCGTCCACGCCGATCATCCGAACGCCGTGGCGGGCGAAGATGCCTGCCTCCGCGGCGCGGATCGCCGTGTTTAAGCCCGTCTGGCCCCCGAGCGTCGGCAGGACCGCATCCGGCCGTTCCTTTTGAATGATCTTTTCCAAAAACTCAAGCGTAATGGGCTCGATGTACGTGCGGTCGGCCATCTGCGGATCGGTCATGATCGTCGCGGGATTGGAATTGATCAAAACCACTTCATACCCGTCTTCGCGAAGCGCCTTGCAGGCCTGCGTCCCCGAATAATCAAACTCGCACGCCTGCCCGATGATGATCGGGCCGGACCCGATGATTAAAATTTTTTTAATGTCCGTGCGCCTTGGCATGTTTCTCCATAACCTCCGCAAACCTCCCAAACAAATGCTTCGCATCATGCGGCCCCGGCGAGGCCTCGGGGTGGTATTGAACGGAGAAAACCGGAAGCTTTTTGTGCTCCATCCCTTCGCAGGTTTTGTCGTTCAAATTGACGTGCGTAAGCTCCACGTCCTTGTCGGTGATCGAATCCATGTCCACCGCGAAGGAGTGGTTTTGGGCCGTAATATCCACCCGGCCGCTCCGCAAATCGATCACGGGCTGGTTGCCGCCGTGGTGGCCGAACTTCATCTTGAAGGTTTTCCCGCCAAACGCCATCCCCAGGATCTGATGCCCCAAACAAATGCCGAAAATCGGAAGCTCGCCCAGAAGCCCCCTCACGGTATTCACGATATAAGGAAGCGCCTCAGGATCTCCCGGTCCATTCGACAGAAAAAGCCCGTGAGGCTTGAAAGAAAGAATTTCCTCTTTGGCGGCCGCGGCCGGCGCCACCTCCACCCGGCACCCGCAGGCGGCAAGGTTCTTCAAAATACTGCGCTTAATCCCCGAATCGATCGCGACGACGCGGTACTTCCCTTCTTGATTCCACGCGTACGGTTTCTTGCACGTCACTTCCTGGATGAGATCGCGTCCCTCAAGCCCCGGGGAATCCTTGGCCTTCTTCACGAGGCTTTTCGGATCAAGATCCGCCGTTGAAATAACGGCCTTCTTCGCCCCTTCTTCGCGTAAATGCCTCGTGAGCGCACGGGTATCCACCCCTTCGATCCCCACGATCCGATGGCGCTTGAGGTACGACCCCAAATCTTCATTGGCCCGCCAATTGGAATAAACCCTGCTCGATTCTTTAACGATGAAAGCCTCAACGAAAGGCTGGGTGGACTCCACGTCTTCCGGATTCACCCCGTAATTGCCGATCAAAGGATAGGTCATGCACACCATCTGGCCTTTGTAGGAGGGATCGGTCAAAATCTCCTGGTACCCGGTCATGCTGGTATTGAAAACGACCTCTCCGTACGCCTCCCCCTCCGCCCCGAAGGAGAAACCCCGAAACACCGCCCCATCCTCCAGCGCCAGTATCGCTTCCTTTTTATTCGTCACCGAACAATCTCCCCGCTTTCCAACACCACTCTCCCCGCCGCCAGGACCTCCGTCGCCTTTCCCTTCATTTTCCAACCCAGGAACGGCGAATTCTTCGACTTGGATTCCAATTTCTCCTTCTTCACCACCCACTCGAGGTTCGGATCGAAAACCGTCACGTCCGCCACGGCCCCTTCCGACAAATGCCCCCTGTCCGTTTGAATGATCTCGGCCGGCCGCACGGACATCTTTCTCACGAGATCCGGCAAAGACAACACCCCCTCCTCCACCAGTTTCAAGGAAAGGGCCAGCGACGTCTCCAAACCGATGATCCCGAAAGGCGCTTGGTCAAATTCGACGTCTTTCTCGTTCTCCGAATGAGGCGCATGGTCGGTTGCAATGGCGTCGAGCGTCCCGTCCTTCAAAGCCGCCCGCACGGCCTCCAAATCGTTCTTCGTCCGAAGAGGCGGGTTCATCTTGGCGCGGGTGTCGTACCCAAGAATCGCTTCCTCGGTGAGATGAAAGTAATGCGGACACGTCTCCGCCGTCACCTTTGAGCCTTGAGCCTTTGCCTGTCGAACGAGATCGAGCGACTTCTTGCTCGACAAGTGACAAAAATGAAGCCGTCCCCCCGTCATGTCCGCCAACTGAATGTCGCGCGCCACCTCCGCGCTTTCCGCCTCGACGGGGATGCCCGGCAATCCCAGCTTCGTCGACACAAGCCCTTCATTCATGCACCCATCGCCGCAAAGCCCCTCGTCCTCGCAATGAACCATGATGACCAGACCGAACTTTTTCGCGTACAAAAGCGCGCGTCTTAAGATATTGGAATCCGTAACGGGTCTTCCGTCATCCGAAAGCGCCGCCGCGCCGCCTTTCTTGAGCTCCCCAAACTCCGTGAGCTCCTTCCCCTCCTGCCGCAGCGTCACGGCCCCGACCGGCCAAAGGTTGATCAAAGAAAGACGCCTCGCCTCGCCGATCATAAATTCCATGTCCGACCGGCTGTCCGCCACAGGGTTGGTGTTGGGCATCGGACAAACCCCCGTGAACCCCCCCTTCACCGCCGCCCGAAGCCCCGTCTCAATCGTCTCCTTATACTCATAACCCGGCTGTCTCAAATGAACGTGAAGATCAATCAATCCGGGACAAACGACCTTCCCGCGCGCATCCATCTCCTTCTCCGCGCTCAAGGAAATTTTCCCAGCAACCTTCCGAACCCGCCCATTCTCGATAAGGACGTCCCTCACCTCATCAAGGTTATTTCTCGGGTCCACCACACGCCCACCCTTAATAAGAATCTTCATCGCTCCACCATCGTCGTCAAAAACAACACCGCCATCCTCACCGCGATCCCATTCGTCACCTGGTCCAAAATCACCGAGTGCGGGCCATCCGCCACCTCTCCCGCCAGCTCCACCCCGCGGTTCACGGGTCCCGGATGCATGATGAGGACGTCCTTCTTCGCGCGCTCGAGGCGCTCTTTGGAAATCCCGTACTCCGCCGCGTACTCCCGAATCGAAGGGAAAAACGCCCCCCGCTGGCGTTCCAACTGAATCCGGAGGATGTTCAAAACGTCCTGCCCTCGAATGGCCTCGTCCAAATCGTAACCGACCGTCACCCCCAGCTCCTCTATTTTAGACGGAATGAGCGTAGGCGGCCCGCACACGCTCACCTTCGCCCCCAGCTTCGTAAGCCCCCAAATATTCGACCGCGCCACCCGCGAATGAAGGATGTCCCCCACGAGACAGACCTTAAGTCCTTCCAAATTCTTTTTTCTTTCGCGGATGGTGAAAATGTCCAAAAGTCCCTGGGTAGGATGCTCATGGATGCCGTCCCCCGCATTGATAACGCCCGCTTTGACAAAACGCGCCAAATACTCGGCGGCGCCCGAAGAAGAATGGCGGACGACCAGCGTATCCACCTGCATCGCCTCCATATTCCGGACCGTATCCTTTAAGCTTTCCCCCTTCACCGTGCTCGATCCCGAAGAAGAAAAATTAACGATGTCCGCCGAAAGGCGTTTGGCCGCCAGCTCAAAGCTCGTACGGGTCCGCGTCGAGGGCTCGAAAAACAGGTTCGCAACGGTCTTCCCGCGAAGCGCAGGAACCTTCTTCACCTCACGGGCCGAAACCTCCTTAAACGACTCCGCCGTATCCAGAACAAGCTCGATCTCTTCCCTGGAAAGCTCTTCCAGAGAAACAAGGTCCTTCCTCGTCCACCGCCATTCCGTTCTCACACCCCCCGCCGCCTCCATCCATCCCCCCCTAACCCTGCGAGACCACCACCTCATCCTTTCCATCCGTCTCCACTAAGCGCACCTGCACGATTTCCTCCCGGCTCGTCGGGATGTTTTTCCCCACAAAATCCGGCCGGATCGGAAGCTCCCGGTGTCCCCGGTCAACCAACACCGCCAATTCAATCCTCCTGGGCCGCCCAAAATCCGTCAACGCATCCAGCGCCGCCCGTATGGTCCTGCCTGTGTATAACACATCATCCGCCAAAACCACGACTTTGTCGTCGATGTCAAAAGGGATTTCCGTCTTGTGAATCACCGGCTGTTCCGAAACCCTCGTCAAATCATCCCGGTAGAGATTGATGTCCAAAATCCCCAAAGGCGCCGAAACCCCCGCGATCGACTGAACCGCCGCCTTGAGCCTCTCAGCCAAAACCACCCCGCGGGTCTGAATCCCGACAAGCGCAAGCCCCTCCGTCCCCTTATTCTTCTCCAAAATCTCATGGGCCATCCGCGCCACCGCCCTCTCAATCGCCGCCCTATCCAAAATTAATTTGTCCATGGCATAAAAAAAGACCCGTCTCCTTTTCGAAACGAGTCTGAATAAACGGAATCTTCTCTCATCTTCCTTCCTTTACAGGCCTCACCGGACCTGTTTAAAAGGGCTCCCAATCCCACGCGAAACAAGTATACCCCCGCCCACCCCCGAATGTCAAAAAAATCTCACACCAAAAATTTCACTACCACCCCCTCGGCTTCGTATACCCTCCCTCGTCGGGATAAGCCCGGATCACCTCGATCGCTTCCTCCGCTTTCTTTTTTAATTCCTCCTTGGGATTCATGGAAAGCGCTTTCTGAAATGCCTGGTAAGCGGATATCCTCTTTTTATCCCGAAGGTACGCCGCCCCCAAATCGTAATAAACCTCCGGATCATCGACGGGCATGCCGTGAACCAAGCCTTCCAGCTCTCTAACGGCATGGGCGGGCTTATTCAAAACCTCCAGATACACGTAGGCAATGTAACGCGAGGCGTTGATGAAGTTCTTATGTTGGGCCTCTTTTGTCTTCGCCTCTTCCACCCGCGAAATCCCCTCTTTTATCCAATACTTGAAAAGCTTAAGCTCTTCGATCGCCTCCTCGTATTTTTGCTTCTTCAAAAGATAAAACCGCCCCAGATAATAATGCCCGGCCGGATACTCCGGACGCATCTCGAC
>JACQQY010000111.1 GCA_016206825.1 Candidatus Omnitrophota bacterium | reverse complement strand
TGGATTAGCCGTGAGCTATGAACTGCGAGCTTTGAGTCATAAAGCTTTTCTTCGAGGAGGTCTCCTTCTTTTAGGAGAGCCTCCAAATCAAGAGGAAAGCTTTTCTCCATTCCCCTCCCTTGATGGGAGGGGCGGGGGGAGGGTGAGTCTGACTGGCTTCCCCCTCTCCTAACCTCCCCCACGAGGGGGGAGGAATAAGGCTTCTTTATTTTAAGAAACCCTCTTATTCTCTGAAGGTTAGGGAAGGGCTTTAAACTTATGCGGCTTTGTTTGGCTAGCTCAAGAAGGGCCTGGATTTTTTGATCTTCTTTATATCCACGATCCACCATCCACGATCCACGATCCCTCTTTTCATACTCCAGCAGTTCCTTCGGATAGAACTTGCTCTTAAGACGCTCCAAGGATCCTTGAATTCGATGGACATAGCCCAAAACCTCCTGCCTCTCCTGGACCAATTCCCTATAGGCCTTAAGGTTTTGCCGGTAAAGAGGGCCGTACTCCACTCCTTGGAGTTTGAGGGAAAGAGAGCTTGTGAGGCTCAAAACCTCAGGGCCTGTGAGGATACCGTCGTAAAGGAGTCTTTGGGCGAGGAGCTCCCATGTTTTCTTCGAAGCCAAGGGCCTCAGTTGATCCAGGGAGACATCTCTATCCCCTCCTTCCACAAAGGCCGTGGAAATCCCATAGCGCTTCACGAGAGCGCCTAAAGCGTATGCCAGATTTTTTTGGCCTCCGAAATTCGTGTGAGCATCCTGGAGATGGATGATGAGCTTGCCATTTGTACCTTTATAAACTTCTCTTAAAGCAACAAACTCAAAAGGAACCTCAAGCCGGGAAGGATCTTGGGGAACGGGCGTTATATCTTTTTGCCCTTTCCACGATCCACCATCCACTATCCATGATCCATCATTCGTTCTTAGTTCAGGGTTGGCAAAAGAAATGTGTTCAGAAACCAAACACAAAACAAGCCCAAGGGCAATGGCTTTTAGGATAAGCTTACTTTTGAGATTCATTGATGGATTTTCCTAATCGAAAAACTCAATAAACTCAATAAACTCAATTTAAAAATATTTTCTAAATAATTGAGAGAAGTATACAGGCTAAAGGTGCCCACGTCAAGAAATCATAACGCCCTCTATATTCGTCATCCTGAGGCGCCCACCCCCTCGTCATCCTGATCCGCCGCGCTTTTTGGCGGAGAAGGATCTCGACCTTGAGATTCTTCGGTCGCCGCAGCGACCTCAGAATGACGTCGTAATTTAGACAACTATGACATAAAATAGCAGGTGGAGATATTGTCCGAAGAAAACCAATATGCTAAATCGCTTGCTCCACAATTTGTCAAACCTCGTCTTCCCCGGCGTATGCGAAACCTGCGACACCGCGATGCCGCCCTCCCTCCCGCCGGGTGTCTGCCCTCGCTGCGAGTCGGAGATCAAATGGATATCTCCTCCCTTTTGCGCGCGGTGCGGAAGAACCACGAACGGCGGGGCCGTCTGCGCCTCCTGCGGGAAAAGCGTCTTTCATTACGACCGCGCCTTTGCCTGCGCCTGGTATGAGGGAAAGATGAAAGAGCTTCTGCACCTCTACAAGTTTGGGGGGCGAAAGCACCTCCGGAATTTTTTGATTCGGAAAATGACCGAATTCATCCGCCGGCATCTCCCGCCTTCCTCGTTCGACGCCGTAGCGGCGGTGCCGCTCGACGCGGCAAAAAAAAGAAAGAGAGGTTTCAATCAATCGGAGCTTCTCTCCTCGCAAATCGCCGAGGCCTTCCGCATCTCCCATCTGACACGGGCGCTCGTTCGAACCAAACCTTCCGTCCCCCAAGCCCGCCTCGACAAAATCGAGCGGCAAACCAACGTGAAAGGCTGTTTCCGCTTGAGCGAACCGGCGGCGGTGAAACATAAAAATCTGCTTCTGGTGGACGATATCTTAACGACGGGCCAGACAACCTCGGAATGCGCGAGAGTCTTGAAGGGCGCAAACGCCGCTTCCGTGACGGTTCTCGTCTGCGCCCGGGGAGCTTAAACACGGATGAAAATCCTCCGATACCACGTCTTAAAAGAATTCTTCGGGCTCTTCCTCTCGTGCCTGGGTATCCTCCTTTTTATTTTCCTCGTCGGGCGCGGCTTCGTTCAAATGGCGGATCTCATCTTCAACAAAGACGTGGACGTAGTTCTCGTTCTGAAGCTCCTTGTCCTGTCCCTGCCTTTCCTCCTTGTTTTTGTCATTCCCATGGCGACCCTCATGGCCTCGCTCCTCGCGTTCGGGAGGCTTTCTTCCGACAATGAAATCATGGCCATGCGCGCAAGCGGGATCGGTCTCTTCAAAGTCCTCTCGCCGCTTTTCCTGGCCGTCGCGGTCCTCTCCCTTGTCTCGCTCCTCTTAAGCGACCGCATCGCCTCCACCACTCACTACGCCCACCGGCTTCTTCTAATGAGGCTCGGCATCGAAAATCCCTCCGCAGCCCTCGAAGAAGGCACCTTTATCAAAAAATTCAAGGATTTCGTCATCTTCATTTATGAAATCGATAAAAACAGGCTGAAGGGCATCCGGATTTACCAACCCCAGGAAGGACGGGCCACGCGCACCATCGTCGCCGAGAAAGGAGAGATCCTCTCCTTCCCCGAAAAAAACATGCTGAAGCTCAAGCTCCGAAACGGCACGAGCGACGAACCCAACCCCAAAGACCCTTCTCAATTTTACAAACTCAATTTCAAAACTTATGAGCTTCCGCTGAACCTTTCCAAAACCAAAGTCTCTCAAGCGCCCGAAAAAAAACCGAAAGACATGACGATCCAAGAACTCCAAAACGAAATCGAGCGTCTCGGCGAAGCCGGCATCCAAGCGACCTATCCCCTCTCCGCGGAGATCCATCACAAGATAGCCATGTCCCTCTCGAGCCTTGCCTTTCTCCTCATCGGCGTCCCGCTCGCCGTGAAAACAAGACGCAGTGAGAAATCGATCGGTTTCGGCATGAGCCTTGCGCTCATGGCGCTTTATTGGACGCTCCTCGTCGGTGGAAAGGCCCTCGCGCAAAAGGGGCTTGCGCCGCCCTTTCTATCGCTCCAATTTTGCAATCTGGCTGTGGGAGGGATGGGGATTTTCTTTCTTTCCAAACTCGAGAGAAGCTGATGCGCCTGCTGGACAAATACCTCTTAAAACGCTTTACCGCGGCCTTTTTCTACGCGTTCGTTTTCTTCTCCGTTCTTTTTATCGTCATCGACGTTTTTAACAATCTTGACGAATTCATCCAGCACCACGCTCCGCTCCAGGTCGCCGCTTCCTACTATTTTTACCTTTTAGGCTCGGTCTCCGCCCAGCTTGTCCCCGTGGCTCTCCTCGTCGGACTCCTCTACGTCTTGGGCGATTTGAACAAACACAACGAGATCATCGCGATGAAAGCCAGCGGCATCAGCGCCTTTCAAATCTTGATCCCCTACCTCCTCGGCGGGCTTTTCCTGAGCCTCGTTCTCCTTTGGGCGAACGAGACGGTCATCCCCCAAAGCTCGGTCACTTCGACCGCCATCATGGAGGGCCTGATCAAAAAAGGGAAGGAAAACCTGAAGGAACGCGCCATTCAAAACGTCACCTTTTACACGCCGGACAACCGGATGATCTTCGCACGGGAATACGAAGTCCTCACGCAGACGCTCCACGACGTGGTGATCCTGGAAAACCATCCCGACCAAACGCTCGGATCCAAAATCACCGCCAAGAAGGCAGAATACCGGCAGAACCGCTGGGTCTTCTACGGCGTCCTGCAAGTTGATCTGGAGCGAAACGGCGAGGTGATCGGCCAACCGCATTTCTCTCCCGAGCGGGAGCTCCCCATCTCTTTTGCGCCCCAAGATCTCATCAAAGAAGCCTCGCGCGTCGAGTTCATGAGCGCCAAAGAACTCCGGGATTACATTGAGCGGCTGGAGGGATCGGGTCCTAAAACCGTCCGCCGGCTCTGGGTGGAGTTTCATACGAAGATCGCCTTGCCGTTTGTGTGTCTCATCATTACGCTGATAGGCGTTCCGCTCGGGACCCGGCACAAAGGGGGCGGAACCATGGCAGGCATCGGAACGAGCTTCGTGATCGTGGCGGTGTACTACGGAATCAATTCGTTTTGCCTGGCCCTTGGAAAAGGAGGAGCCCTCCCCCCCTTCCTCTCTGCCTGGGCCGGCAACCTTCTCTTCGTGGGAGTGGGAATTTATTTAATTAAAAATTCTTCTTAAGTTCTAAGTCCCCGATTCCCACGCCGCCAAATACTTCTCCTGCTTCGGCGAGAGCCCGTCCAAACGAACGCCCATGCTCCTTAACTTAATCGCCGCAATCTCGCTGTCAATGGCCTGAGGCACTTTATAAACCTTCCGCTCCAGCGATCCGTGATGGCGGCTGAGCCACTCCGCCGAAAGGGCTTGATTGGCGAAGCTCATGTCCATGACCATCGCCGGATGCCCTTCGGCCGCGCTTAAGTTCACGAGCCGGCCGGACGCCAAAAGATAGACGCGGCGCTTAGGGGCAAGCGTGAATTCCTGGACGCAGTCCCTGATCAAACGAACGCCGGACGCTCTTTTCTTCAGATTCTCAATGTCGATCTCCACGTCAAAATGGCCGGAATTGGCCACGATCGCCCGGTCCTTCATCCGCAGGAAATGCTCTTCCCGGATGACGCTCGTATTCCCCGTGACCGTCACAAAAATATCTCCGTATCGAACCGCCTCTTTCATCGGCATCACCTGAAAACCGTCCATCACGGCCTCGAGCGCCTTCAAAGGCTGAACCTCGGTCACAATCACCCGCGCCCCCATTCCCCGCGCCCGCGCCGCCACTCCCCGGCCGCACCACCCGTAACCGCACACGACGACCGTCGATCCGGCCAAAAGGACGTTCGTCGCGCGGACGATGCCGTCGATGGTGGATTGGCCCGTGCCGTAGCGGTTATCGAAAAAGTGCTTGGTATCGGCGTCATTGACGGCCACGATCGGAAAAAGAAGCTTTCCATGCGCCTCCAAACTCCGAAGACGGACCACGCCCGTCGTCGTCTCTTCCGTTCCGCCTATGATGCGGCGTTTGTACTTACCGGGCTCTTTGTGGATGGCCGAAACCAGATCCGCCCCGTCATCCATGGTGACGTGAGGATCCTGCTCCAGCGCCGCGTAGATGTGGGAATAATAGCTTTTGCGGCCCTCGCCCTTTTTGGCGAAAACCGGGATCCCATAGTGCTTCACGAGCGAAGCCGCCACGTCATCCTGGGTGCTCAAAGGATTGGAAGCCACAAGCACGACCTCTCCGCCCCCGGCTTTCAAAGCCATCATGAGATTGGCTGTCTCGCTCGTGACGTGGAGACAAGCGGAAATTTTCAAACCTTTCAGCGGTCTCTCTTTCGCGAAGCGCTTTTCGATGAGCTCCAAAACCGGCATCTGCGCCCGCGCCCACTCGATGCGGGATTTTCCTCTATCGGCCAGCCGAACATCAGCGATATCGTATTTCAATTTTTACGCTCCTTTTTTATAACGCCTTTTTCAACACCGAGACCTTATCCAGCTCCTCCCAGGTGAAATCTTCGTCATTCCGCCCGAAATGGCCGTACGCGGCGGTCTTCTTGTAGATGGGGCGGCGGAGCTTCAGATCCCGGATGATCCCATTAGGCGTCAAATCAAAATTCCGCGAGATCACCCGCCTTATTTCTTCGTTCGACAATTTACCCGTATCGAAAGCGTTCACCATGATCGAAACCGGCTCCGCTATTCCGATCGCGTAAGCGAGTTGGATTTCGCACTTTGCCGCCAAACCCGCCGCCACGACGTTCTTGGCGATATAACGCGCCATATAGGAAGCTGAGCGGTCAACCTTCGTCGGGTCCTTCCCGGAAAAAGCCCCTCCCCCATGGGAACCGACCCCGCCATAGGTGTCCATGATGATTTTGCGCCCCGTCACGCCGGTGTCTGCTTGAGGACCGCCTACTTCGAAACGTCCCGTCGGATTGACGTAATACTTCGTCTTTTTGTCGAGATACTGGGCGGGAATCACCTGTTCAATCACCAGCTTCTTCATGTCTTGGACAATGTCTTTCGACTTTGTGACGCGGTCGTGGTGGACGCTCACGACGACCGTGTCCACGCGGACGGGTTTCCCGTCATGGTACTCGACCGTCACCTGCGATTTCCCATCCGGTCTTAAGTAGCTCAAGGTCTTTTTCTTGCGCAATTCCGCCACCCGGTGCGTCAGCTTATGGGCCAGTGAAATGGGAAGAGGCATGTATTCGGGCGTCTCGCTCGTGGCATAACCAAACATCATCCCTTGATCGCCCGCGCCGCCGGTATCCACTCCCAAAGCGATGTCCGGAGACTGCTCTTGAATGGAAGTGACCACCGCGCAGGTGTTGGATTCAAAACCATAGTGGGGGTTGTTGTAACCGATATCGCGGATCGTGTTTCTCACGATCCTGGGAATATCCACGTAACAGGAGGTGGTGACCTCTCCCGCCACGAAAGCCAGCCCCGTCGTCACCAAGGTTTCACACGCCACACGGCCGCTCGGATCTTTCTCCAGAATGGCATCCAAAATAGCGTCTGAAATCTGATCGGCCACCTTATCCGGATGGCCTTCCGTCACGCTCTCCGATGTGAACAAGTAGCTTTTTATCTTCATCGTTCGATTCCTTTTTTTCGAAACACCTTACCCGCTTCCTTCAACGCCTCCAAACCGCCAATATCGTACCACAGCCCCGGCAACAAAAAACCAACCATTCTCACGCGCCCCAAAAGCCACTCAAGATAATAGCCCGGCGCGTCCTTGGCTTCCTTGCAGCCCAGGTACCGCCCCACCCACTTCAAAGAACTCTCCGGAAAATAATAAATCCCCGTCCCGATCAAACTGGAACAGGGCTCCTGCGGTTTCTCCTCCATCTTCAGGATCGTCCCGTTCCGTCCGATCTGCATCACACCGTACTTACCGGCCGCAAGCCGCGGATCCTTCAAATCATGGAGAGCAACGCCGATGGCTTTTCTTCTCCGGCAAAAATCCACAAAGCCGTCAAGACCTGCCTGAAACACGTTGTCGCTTGCCAGAAGCAGGACGTCCGCGCCGATGGAAGCCGAGCGAATCGCAAAATCGAGATCTCCGACCGCCCCGAGCCGTGTCTTATTCGAACGAGTGCCGTCGTTTAAAAGAGAAACCGGCAAAGGGGAACGAGCGCCGCGCTTCCAAGCCTCAAACTGCCCGTAAAACTTGGCGTTCGTGACAATGATGATTTCTTCCAAATTTTTTATCGGGCGGAGCTTGCCGCAAAGAATATCCAAAAGCGGCCGGCCGCCTACCGAAAGAAGACACTTGGGCTTGCTTCGCGTAAGCGGATAAAGCCGGGTGGCATAACCCGCCGCCAAAATAACGGCTTTGAGCGGCCGCACCTTTCTCATCGCCTCCCTGTTTCCCCGAGAGCGCCGTGATACCTCTCCCTCAAAAAATTCACCACCTCGATGCCCGTCCGGAAGTGCATGGCCTGGTCGGCGATCTCCCTGCATTCCTTATAGGAAAGCGCCCTCACGACCTTCTTGATCTCAGGCAGGACGACCGGGGAAGCCGAAATTTCATCCAAACCCAAACCGACGAGAAGCGGCGTAAGAAGCGGGTCGCCGGCCATTTCTCCGCACATCCCCACCCAAATGCCCTTGGTATGCCCCGCGTCCATGATGGTCTTGAGAAGCCTCAAAACGGCGGGATGAGCCGGTTCGTAAAGATAAGCGATTTTTTCGTTGATGCGGTCGACCGCAAGGGCGTATTGGATCAGATCATTGGTGCCGATGCTGAAAAAATCGACCTCCGGAGCCAAGATGTCGCACGTAAGAGCGGCTGATGGAATTTCGATCATCGCCCCCACCTGTATTTTCTCATCGAAAGAAATCTTCTTGGCGTGGAGCTCCGATTTCGCCTCGGCCAGCATTTTATTGGCCTGTCTTAATTCCCCTACTCCCGAAATCATGGGATACATGATCCGAAGCTTTCCATGAGCGCTCGCCCTCAAGATGGCCCGAAGCTGAACCCGGAAAATCTCAGGTCTTGCCAGGCAAAAACGGATCGCCCTCCAACCCATAAAGGGGTTCATCTCATGAGGAATGTCCAAATGGGACAAAAATTTATCGCCTCCCAAATCAAAGGTGCGGATCACCACGGGTTTTGGAGCCATTTCTTTGACGACCCTCTTATAGGCATGGTACTGCTCTTCCTCCAGCGGCAAATCGGGGCGGTTCATATAAAGAAACTCCGTCCGGTAAAGGCCGATGGCATCGGCGCCGTGGGAGATGACGGAAGAAATCTCTTCGGGAAGCTCAATGTTGGCAGCCAACTCTATCCGGCGCTCATCCTTCGTGATGCAGGGAAGGTCCTTGAATCTCCGCAGGCCCTTCTCCAATTCCAGGTAACGGCTTCGTTCGTGCTTGTACTTTTCGATCTCAGCCGCCGTCGGCTCCACGATCACCACGCCGTTGATCCCATCCAAAACCAGGGTGTCGCCGTCCTTGATGCGCTTGGTCGCCGCCTCCAAACCCACCACGGCCGGAATTTCAAGCGACTTGGCCATGATCGCCGTATGGGAAGTGCGGCCGCCGATATCCGTGGCAAAACCGATCACGTTCTTACGGCTCATCATCGCCGTGTCGCTCGGCGAAAGGTCGTAAGCCACGACGATCACTTTTTCCTTCAGCTCGCTCAGAGAAGTTCTAAAACCGCCCACCAAATGACGAAGAACCCTGCGGCCGACGTCGCTGATGTCGCTGACGCGCTCCCGCAGATACTCGTCGTCGATTTTGGAAAAAGATTTGACGTACTTCTTAAGCACTTCGGAGAAAACGGTATCCGCGGCAAGTTTGTCTTTCTTGATTCTTTCCAAAATTTCTTCGATCAGTGCGCGGTCCTCGATAACCAGAAGATGGGCATTAAAAATATCGCCGTACTCTTTGCCTATTTCCTGGGAAATCTTGTCCCGAATTCCCAATATCTCGGCGCGTGTCCGGGTAAGCGCTTCCTCAAAACGAGCAATCTCCTTCGGAATCTCATGCTCCCGAATAGCCCTCCGGGGAACCGAGACTTCTTCGCTGTCCAAAAGAAAAGCCTTGCCGATCGTGACTCCGGGCGAAGCCGCTATGCCCTTAAGCGCTCTCATCGTAACCTCTCGTAACCTTTCGTACCCTCCGCAGCCTCACGTAACCTCCAATAACCTTCCGTAACGCTTCTTTTCCATCACTCTCCGCTGATTAAAAAATTCTCAAGCTCTTTGATCGCCTCTTCCGCATCGGGCCCGCTCACCTCAACCTCCACGATACTGCCCGGACCGGCGGCCAGCATCATAAGCCCCATGATGGACTTGCCGTCAACCGTCTCCGAATCTTTCTTAACCCAGACATCCGACTCAAACTTATTGGCCAATTGCACAAACATGGAAGCCGGCCGCGCATGCAGGCCCTGGGAATTCAGAATTTTAATCTTTTTCTTCAGTATCACCGGCGGCGCTCCTTAACAAACTTCCAACTCGAAAGTATTCGATTTCACCTGCCCCGGCTTCAAGCTAAAACTCCTTTGCAGCAAAACGCCCAGTTCTTGATAAGTCCTTTCCAGGCCCGATTCCGACTCAGACACCGTCTCGACCGGAACGGCCAGAAGATCGACCGCTTCCTTCGACCTCAAACGGATGCGCAAACCCCGCCACGTGTCGTGAAAAACCCACTGCTTCACCCCGTTTTGAGCAAGGCCCGCCGCCGGATGATCGGTGCCTATCGAAAAATTAAATTCCACCCCGAACACAAAATCCAAAGGAACGCGGCTCTCATTCTTGAGATCATACCGAACTTTAAGACCCGCCGATCCTTTTGGAAGAACACGTTTGGTCAACCGAAGCGGATGCTTCTTGCGGTGAAGAGAAACGAAACCTTTCCTCTCGAAACAAAGCTCTCTCCGGCCGGCCGCGCCGGGCTTCTTTTGGTAAGGCCCTTCCAGAAAATCCCCGCTCTCGTCATAAAGAGATTTGTAAAAATTTTCCAACCCGACCGGCTCCTCAAAAAAATGATCCAGGAACGACAGCCGGCGGACCACATCGTAATGCAGGTGCTTCTCCAAATTCTCCTCTTTGCTTCCCAACATCTCATGGATGGACAAAGCCCGCCCCTCCTTAGGAGGCGCCGTTTTCGCCAGCACCGTTTCGTGGTAAACTTCCCGGTGGCGCCGCAAGTTGCACATCAAATTCACCGAAAGAGGCAGATAATCCCACTCCTCCAGAGCCGCGCCATAACGGGGATTGAAGAACGCGGCCGTGTCTTTTTGGGACACCTTCCAGCGCATGCCCGATTTCAAATTTTCAATCTGAAAAGGCGGGCGGCTGGAAGCGGCTCTCCCTCTCATTCGTGAAAGGATCCGCTCCGCCCGGATCAAATTCTCAAAAACCGCCGAGCGCAGGTGATGCAGATAAAGCCCGCCGAAAACCCCATGCCAGTAGGAGCAATTGCACTGGGCGCGGTAAAGCGCGCGTTGGGCATCCTCGTGTTCTTTCACCCGCATGCCCCGCCGCGCTTGCGCAAGCGCGCGGCTCACTCCGAGCATGCGGTCACGCATGTATTGGCTCTCGGGGTACTTTTTGAAAAAATTATAAAAATGCCCGCCGGACCATTCCATCATTTCGCTGTAACTGGCATGTGAAACCTTCACCGCGCCCTTCGGGGAAAACGCCCTCCGGAATCCGCTGAAGGTATAAAGCTTGATCGTTTTGTCCTTTTCCAGGAGGGTAAAAAATTGATCCAGCCACCCTTCTTTATAAACCCAATGGTGCGTGCTGGGCCACAAACCGAATTTCTCCAAATCGTCGGCGAAGACGAACGCATCCCGTTCTTTCAAATGATGAGTCCGGATGAATTCGATGGTTTCCTCCGGCTTTCGAAAAGGGACAAGGTACCTCAAGTCTTTAAGGGACGCGAAAAGATCCAAAGTCACCGCGTCTTGTTTGGCCTGATAAAAACCGGTCACAGGCGCGGGGACGCCCCCCCTTTCCAAGTGCAAATCGTCCAAGATCGTGTACTCGACGTTCGCCTTCCGCAAGGGTTTCACCAAATCGGGGTCCCAGACACGCTCGGTCAACCACGCGCCCTTTGGATACTCTCCGAAAAGAGAAGCGAGGACCTTTCTCATCATCTCAATTTGGCCCGCTAAGTCCTGCCGGGGAATCACGCCGTAAATAGGCTCATAATACCCTCCCCCCAGAAACTCGAGCTGCCCGTGGCCGTGAAGTTTCTTCAGTTTCTCGATAAATTCGGGTTTCTTCTCCAAAAGCCAGTCCATCAGACTGCCGGAAAAGTGGCAGGAAAAAAGAATGGACGGGTGTTTTTCCAAAACTTCGAAGAAAGGCCGATAAGACTTCTCATAGGCCTCTTCGATCACGTTGTCGAAATTACCCACGGGCTGGTGGGCATGCACGCAGAGAATGAGGCTCTTAAGAGACTGCGACATAAGCGGCGGCCTTCTTCTTTTTTCTGTTGTCCTGCATCTTCCTTCTAGAGGCTTGAACGATCTCCAGGATGATCTTCGCAACCTTACGCGGATTGTGGCGCACCGTATCTCCGCAATGGATCATGTTCGCCTCCACCACCGAATAACCAAGACTCTTGATCCTGGCCGTATCGGCCTCGACCGGAAACGCCTCTTCCCGGGCATATTTCTGCAGGAGATCCTGAGGGATCTGTCCCGTATTCACAATGACATGGCTCAAGACATCGGGCCGCGTGTGCGCCGCAAGGACATTTACATGGTCGAACGCCGTGAAGCGATCCGTCTCATGGGACTGGGTCATGACGTTGCAAATATAAATCTTCGGGACCGGCGCGACGGCCAAGGCATTCGCAAGATCCTCGATCAAAAGATCCGGAAGAATGCTGGTGTAAAGGCTCCCCGGGCCGATGACCACGGCATCGGCGGTGCGAATCGCCTCAAGCGCGTCTTCCGTGGCGCCGCAACCCTGCGGCTTCAAGTAGAGCCTCTCGATGGGCCGCTTCGCCTTGGAAATATTGCTTTCCCCTTCCGTCCGTGTCCCGTCTTGATGCTGCGCCACAAGCGAGACCCTCTTCAGCGTCGAGGGAACCACGCGCCCCCGGATCGCCAAAATTTTACTGGACTCCCGGATCGCTTTTTCGAAATCCCCCGTGACCTTCAACATCGCCAAGATGAACAAATTGCCGAAGCTGTGCCCTTCGAGCTCCCCGGACTCTTGAAAACGAAACTGAAAAAGATCGCCCATGAGCGGCTCCGCATCCGCAAGGGCCACCAAGCAGTTGCGAATGTCTCCTGGAGGAGGAATGTTGAACTGGCTTCGAAGGCGCCCCGACGATCCTCCGTCATCCGCAACCGTCACCACGGCCGTGATGTTGGAGGTGACTTCTTTGAGACCGTGGAGGAGAACCGACAATCCCGAACCGCCGCCGATCGCCACAATTTTAGGGCCGCGCTCCAAGAAACGTTTTTGATAAATGATATTGACGAGCTCGCTTTCTCTCTGAGGCAAAAGGACGGCCACGACGGATTTGATGATCTTCCGGATGCTGACGGCGACGACGCCCGCTCCCAGAAGCACGATAAGACTGCCGCTTGTCTTCCGCGCCTCCATGATCGTCAAGACAAAACCCATGGAGCAGAGAAGAATGCCAAAACAGCAAAGAAAAACCCAGCGCTTGATCCGCAAACCGGGATACAACCACTTAAACAATCCCATAAAGTCTAATCCAAAAAGAATTTTAAATATAAAATCTGCGTTTAGGGTCTTTTTGCGTCTTCTTCACGGATAAGCTTCAGAACCGCTTTGTCATCCGTCATTTGTTTAAGGCTCTCCCGGAAATACTTATCTTTCAGAATACGTGAGATTCTGGCAAGCGCCTTGAGATGCGGCCCTGCAGAGTCTTCGGGAGCCACTAAAAGGAAAAAGATATAAACCGGCTCGCCGTCCAGAGCGTCGAAATTCACCCCCTGGTGACAAATCCCAAACGTGCCCACGAGTTCCTTTACGACATTCGTCTTGCCATGAGGAATTCCCACGCCCTGACCGATGCCCGTGCTTCCCAAAGCTTCGCGATTCAAGAGGACCCGGACAAGCTCTTCTTTATTCTTAATGCCCTCCACTTTCGCCAAAAGATCCACAAGTTCTCGAATCACCCCTTCCTTCGTCGTCGCTTTGAGATTAGCCAAAACAGCCTTTTCGTTCAGAAAATCCACGATTTTCATACAGCCGCTGCTCTCCTTCCTGAGGTTTGATACCCGTTTCTACTGTTCGAATCCCTTCTCTCACCTCTGATCTTTCAAAGAATACTGGAGCGGGAGAAGGGATTCGAACCCTCGACCTCAACCTTGGCAAGGTTGCACTCTACCACTGAGTTACTCCCGCTTGAAACTTTTCCGCCAAAATGGGCGGAAGAGGATTTGGCGCCCTGCGGTCGCCGCGGCGACCTCCGGGTCGGCCATCCGCGCCATTCGGTCGCCTCTGGCGACCTCATAAACGTGGCGCTCCTTTCAAATCCTCCTCCGCCCAAAACATGGGCGGAAGAGGATTTGAACCTCTACGGTTTTACCCACGAGATCCTAAGTCTCGCGCGTCTGCCAGTTCCGCCATCCGCCCCAACATCCGTGCGCCCTGAAGGACTCGAACCTTCGGCCCGCTGATTAAGAGTCAGCTGCTCTACCAACTGAGCTAAGGGCGCGAAAGAACTTAAAACTTTTATTGTAATCAAAATTCATCCGCCTGACAAATTTATTATCCGTTCAAAGCGAACAAGATGCAGGTCGTTTATATCCCGACCAACCTATCTTAATGCGCCTAGCAGGGATCGAACCTGCGGCCTAGTGGTTCGAAGCCACTCGCTCTATCCGACTGAGCTATAGGCGCTAAGGCATAAATTTATTGCCGAACGGACCCGGACTTGCCGCCGCGCACGAGGGAACCGGCAAGACAAACGAGAGACAAAAAAACAAAGCAGGATGCCTTTTCTCATTTTACCGCAGAAAAGTGCGCCTGGGTGGGGTCGAACCACCGGCCTTTTGCTCCGGAGGCAAACGCTCTATCCAACTGAGCTACAGGCGCTTAAAAACGATTCTACCATCCGGCCGTTTATTTCTCAACGTACGGACCCAAATCGCACAGGAGGCACTTCACCGAGCCGCCGCCCTTCGTGAAAAACTCGGACACATCCACGCAAGTATAAGGCAAACCCACCGAAGAAACCGTTCTTCTCACTTCCGCGGAAACGCCTTCCGGAAAAACAACGTGGGGTCCGTTGGGTGTATCCAGTTGGAAGCTGTTGGCCGTAAAATTTTCGGCGTCCCTCTGAGAAAGAGGAAAAAGATGCCTTCCCCAACAACGCTCCAATCCCTCCCAACTGGCGGAATCCATCGCGCCGCGGTACGCCAAAAGGCATTCGCGATTCCGGCCAAAGGCGAAAAGCGCGGTATCCCCGTGGTAACAGCGAACGTTCGTCAAACAAACCTGAACGAGCGGCGCGTCTCCAATCACCCTTTGAAGAAAATCCGCGTTCCGCTTGTCGGAACGGTGGGAGAACCGGTACTCGTAGGGAGGCCATCCCAAACGCGGCCGAAAACCGGGCTTCACCATCCGCCCGTATGAAAAAATATAAAACTCGCCGCAGGGGAAAAAATCGGCCTCCCCCTCAAAAGCGTAAGGGAGCTTTTCAACGGGAAGACCCTTGGAGATAAAAAAATCCCTGTAAATAACCTCTTCCCCCTTTCGGTGAAACGCAAGATGACTGAGATAAAAACGTTTCCGGCCCCACGGAAGAAGCTCATACTTGGGAAAAAGAAACCCCGCATTCGCCGGGAAAACAGCGCCGGGGTATTCCCTCTGAGGCGGCAGGACAAAAATATGCGCCCCTAAAGACTCGATTGTTTCTTTAAAACGCTTCCACTGCGATATCGCTTTTACCCGATCGACTTTCTTCTTGAATCCCCACCGGGTGCGGGTGTAAGGATTTTTCCCGCCCTTAATCCGGAAAAAAGAAGGGTCTCCCAGCAAAACAGCGTGTTTCACCATTCCCTCTCGATGGAAGCGGTCGGCACCGTGCAAAGATAAGGCGTGAAAAACCCTGCGGGGCGGAAATTGCCGCTTCGCTTCATGCCCCAAAAGGGAAGGCGCGGCGACGAACGAACCGTTGAAACATTCCAATGAACGAGCCCATTCTCGGCTTCCCGCAAAACCTTCTCAAAATTCTTCCGTGAACGGCTGAAAACGCTGACCACCAGCCCATAATGAGGACGATTGTTGATCTTGAGCGCCTCCTCCAAATTCTTTACCACGTAAATCGCCGCGTCAGGACCCAAAATCTCATCGTCGGTGTACGTGTCGTCCTTCACCGGAGAAGCAGGCTCTCCTTCCCTTAAGTGAACAGAGGGTTTGAGGTAATAGCCTCTCTTTGGATAAGACAGCTCCCCCCCTTTTCTTAAAACTTGAAAACCTTCCTTTGGCGCTTTTTGCATGAACTCCGACACTCTCTCCAAAGCCCCTTTCGAAACGACGGGCCCCATAAACACTTGCGGATCCTCGCCGTAACCTATCTTCAGTTCCTCTGTCCTTCTCAAAAAAAGCGAAACGAATTTTTTGGCAAGGGGGCGCTCCACCAGGATGCGGCTTGTGGCGTTGCATCTCTGGCCGGTCGTTAAAAACGCCCCAAAAACAGCCTCGTCCACCGCTTGGCCGAGCTCCGCATCCCTGCAAATAATGGCGCTGTTTTTTCCTCCCATCTCAAAAGCGCCCATTTTATGAGGATCGTTCTGAATTTCCTCCTGGATCTTAAGGCCCGTTTTCCAGGAGCCGGTAAAGATAACGGCTTGAACCCCGGGATGACTCACCAGCGCCTGCCCTGTCTCCGCCCCTCCCTGAACCAAATTAAAAACTCCTTGAGGCAAACCCGCCGCTTTCCACAGCGAAGCCAGAAACTGGCCCACAAAAGGCGTAAGCTCGGACGGCTTCAGCACCACGGTATTGCCCGTAAGCATAGCGGAAATAGCCGGCGAACAAGCCAAGTGCGCCGGAACGTTAAAAGGAGAAAGAATCGCGATAACCCCTCTCGGCCGGAAACGCAGACGCCCTTTGACCCCTTTCTCCAAATCATGAGAAGTGGAACGAACGAGCTCCATCTCGTAAAGCTTGGCGGTATCAATCTTCGTCGAAAGTCTATCCGCCTCCGCCTGAGATTCCTTCAACGTCTTGCCCATTTCCCTTGTAATGAGCAAAGCCAAATGCTTTTCGCTCTGCTTTAGAATCCTCCTAAAGCGAAAGAGAACGTCCATCCGTTTTCTCTCGCTTAGAGCCGACCACCGGGGAAAAGCGCCCTGCGCCGCGCTCACGGCCTCCTGAACGGCTTCCCTCGAAAAAAGAATCTCACCCACCGGATGGTCCAAATCCCCCGGATTTTCGCTCACCAATGCCTTGGCGCCGCGTTTGGGAATCACCCACTCGCCCCCTATGAAATTACCTTTATATTCCATCGTCCCTCCGGCGCTCAAACGGCGTGGCCGAAAGCCTTTCCCCTTGCTCCACGCCCAACGCCCGAGCGGCGCTCGCCGTTAAATAAAAACCGTGTCCCTCCACTCTATAAGGCGTGACCACTGCCAGGACCTCGAAACGCCTCTCCAGCATCACCAACCTCGGCGGAGAAGACAGGTCCTCTTCGGACCTCGTCCCCTTATAGTTCAAAAATACCGTGTTCTCTATGGCCGAAATCTTTTTAAAGGATGCCCCATAATGAGGCCCGCCGTCAAAGGGGTCCACCTGCCGCAAAAAGCGGAAGCCAAGAGGCTTCAACAGTCGGAGACTCACCTCGGCTCCCGGGCCTGGCGTTCCCAAATACCGAACGGCCTCATCCGGCAAAAGACAGGCATAAATCTTTTCCTTTGGAAAAAGCGAGAGAATAAACTCCTTGGTTTTGACGCTCAACCGATCCGCCTCATGGTAAGAAAGCCGGGTAAACTTTTGCCCAAGCGATTTCCAAAGCTCATTCCCATCCTGGGAATCAAGCCTCGGCAGATACTCGACCAAGACCCTCGGCCGAAAAGCGCGGGGGCGCCCGGCCATGTAGGCAAACCGCGCATAGGAGAGCTGCTTGCCCACCCTTTCCCCTAACCGCCTATAACGAGGCAAAACCACAAGGCCTCCAATTTCAGTGAAGCCCGCTTTATCGGCGTGGAGCTTAAGCGTCGTATGGGAAATCCGCTTACCAAGGGACACGCTCTTTTTCGTCTCCAATCCCATTTCAAAAGAAAGATGAGGAAGCCTTGGTGTGCCGTGCCGCGCAATAATAAGAGAAGAACCGACGATCTTGCGCGTCCTGAGATCCTCCGCCACAAATAAGAATTTTCTCCGATTTTCTTCGGCCGCGCCGCGAAAGGACGTCTCCGACTCTTCCAAAAGCCGCGCCAAGTGCTTTCTATCCGCCGGCAGGTTGTAAGAATCCAAATGTTTTGCCAACCCCAGAACAGCCTTCAAATCACGAAGGCGGGCGCTGCGTATCAAAAACATAAAAATGTCCCTCTCAACTATACTGTTTCCTTTACGCAAACCTCCCGAATGGCGCAAGCATAAAACCGGACCGCCCTTTCCATTTCCCGGAGCGAAACCGACTCGTTCGGCGCATGGATATTACCGGCGGACTCTCCCGGTCCAAAAATCATCGCCGGCACCCCCCATTCTGCATAAATCCCTGCCTCCGTGCAAGCCGGTTTAACGGACAACCTCTCCTCCAAACCGCTCATCCTCAATAGACGGCGGCCAAACCGAACGCAAGGATCGTCCCGCCTGCCGTCAAGCGGCGGATTATCCCTTTCCAGCCAAACCTTCAAACGAAACCCCTTTACATGCGGCGAAAACCTCTTCGCCAGTTCTTTTTCCAAATCGGAGAAAATCCGTTTCATCGATAATCCCGGCAAAAGTCTAAAGTCGAAGGTAAGCGACAAAGTATTCCCGGAACGGCGCGCCATCCCAAAATTGCTCGTAACCGTCGAAGGATGAAAAGACGCGTCTTTATAAGCGGTGAATTTTTTCAGAACCGTTTGAACGGCCCCATGGCAAGCAAGCAATAAGGACGCGGGAAAAAGCGCGGGCCCCCCTTTTGCCAGGACAAGCGACGCTCTCCCCGGAATGACGTTCGCCGCCTCACCCCCCTCCAACCGAACCACCTGCGCATTCTTTTCCTTCGCAGAAACCGATCTTAGAAAATCCATCGCCTTCTCCAAAGCATTCTCCCCCAGCCACGGACGGCTGGAATGTCCCTCGCGTCCCCTAAAGGTCTTTTCCATCGCCTTTCCGTAAGACGGGCCGGAAACCCCCGCCGAAGATTCCATTTCGATCACGGCAACGCCGATCCCCTTGTGGCGATAGGTGATCTCGAGGTTCGTCGGTTCCCCGACAATGACCATGCGCGGTTTCGGACCTTTCCACAAACGGGTGAAAAGCCGAGCGCCCCCCATCCCGCTTTCCTCTCCAAAAGTTCCCAGAATAACAAGAGGCCGCTTCAACTCTTCCCCTCGAAACAAAGCCCCGGCGCAAAGCATCGCCGCAAGCGACGCCTTATCGTCCGCCGCCCCCAGACCATAAACGCGATTTCCCTTCACCGTCGGATTCCAGGGATCGCCTTTCGTACGAGTCCACTTCTTCCCATCACCCGGGGGAACCGTATCCAAATGCGCGCACAGAAGAAGCGGAGACCTTCCTGTTCCCTTCACCCCCGTCACATTGACAAAAAGCGTCCCACCCCGTTTCTCCTTCCGGTAAGAAACCCGAAAACCACCGGCCTTAAGCCTTTTTCCAACCGCATAAGCAAGTCCCGCATCGGTCTTGGACGTGACGCTATTCAACCGGATAAACTTCTCAAGATCTTTCCGCATGTCCCAAATCCTTAATATTCAATTTCTACTTTGGGTTTAGCCAACCAGACCTCCTCCCACCGAAGCAATTATAATGGAATAACTCCGCGGAGTCGACGGGCTTGACTGCTCCAGCTAAACTCTATTTTCTGCTTTCAAATTGGGCGTCCCCTTTCGCCTTTTTCTCTCCGCGCCTCCGCCTCTCCTTCCTTGCCAGCGCCTTTCTCAAACCAACCTTCGAATCCATGCGGGATTTTAAACCCCTTTCCTTGCAAAAAGAAACGACGGCGTTCAGAAAAACCTCGCCGTAACGCTTGAGCTTCACTTCCCCGAACCCTGAAATCCCCCGAAGATCCTCCGCCTCCTGGGGCAAATAAGCGGCGAGCTCCACCAATGTCGCATCCGAGAAAACCACATAAGCCGGCACGTTCGCTTCCTGGGCCAGCGCAAGACGCAAGGCCTTCAGCTTAGCCAGCAATTCCTCCTCATAAGGAAGAGAAGTCTTAACTTCTCTGCGATGCGCCGCCGCCTTGCGGAAGTAAACGGTCTTTTTCCCCTCCAAAATCTCTTGGGATGGTTCCGTCAAAGTCAGCACAGGATACTCGGTTCCCTCCCGTTTCAAATAACCCATTTCGAGCAAGTCGTAAATCACCCGTTTCCACTCTCCTTGAGTTGTCTTGGAACCGGCTCCGTAGCTCTTCATCCTCTCATGCCGCTCTTTCATCTTTTCGGATTTTGAGCCCCGCAGAAAATCCACCACAAAATTGATTCCATACCGCCCTTGGAGTTCCGACACGGCGGATAAAACGGTAAAGGCCGTGGAGGTCCCATCCACCTTTTCATAAGTCGTCAAACACGCATCGCACGCTTCGCAGTCATCGGGAGCCGCCTCGCCGAAATAATTCAAAAGGAACTTGCGCCGACAGCTCTTCGCCTCGCAAAATTGCGCCATCTGGCCGAGCTTGCGCATCATGATTTCCGTCTGCCTTGCGTTTCCGTCGATCTCCACCAATCTCCGGAGCTTGAAGATATCCCCGCGGCTGTAAAAAAGAAGCGCCTCGCTTTTCAAACCGTCCCGGCCCGCCCTTCCCGTCTCTTGATAATAGCTCTCGATATTCTTCGGCAAATCTATATGAATCACATACCGCACGTTCGATTTGTCTATCCCCATCCCAAAAGCGATCGTGGCGGTGATGATTTTGATTTTATCTTTGATAAACAACTCCTGGTGATGATCGCGCGCCGATTTCTCCAGTCCCGCGTGGTAAGGCTTGGCAAGGAACCCGTCTGTCTCCAAGTCCGCCGCCAAGTCCTCCACGCTCCGGCGGGTCAAGGCATAAATAATCCCCGAATCCTCCCGGTGAGCGCGAAGGTAATCGACCAAACGTTCGTAACTTTTCCGCTTCGGCTCCACCGTGTAATGGATGTTCTGTCTGTTGAAGCTCGAGACAAAAACCTGCGGCGACCGGAGGCCGAGCTTCTCCACGATATCCTGCCGCGTCATGGCATCCGCCGTAGCCGTCAAGGCGACGACGGGAACGGACGGGAAATGCGCCTTGAGCGACGATAGTTTCAGATATTCCGGACGGAAATCGTGACCCCAATGGGAAATGCAGTGGGCCTCGTCGACCGCAAACAAAGAAACCGGCAGGGACTTGAGAAAATAAAGAAAGGAGGCTTCCTGCGCCAACAGTCTCTCCGGCGCCGCGTAAAGAAGCTTTAACCGGTTTTGGCGAAGGCGGGACAAAACCTCCTCCTGTTCTTCGGGTTCCAGCGTCGAATTCAAAAAAGCCGCCTCGATGCCGTTGAGCCGCAGGGCGTCCACCTGATCCTTCATGAGCGCAATGAGCGGCGACACCACCACGGTCAACCCCTCAAAAAGCAGAGCCGGGATCTGATAACACAGCGACTTCCCTCCGCCGGTCGGCATCAACACAAAGGTATCCTTCCCCGCCAAAACCGATTCAATGGCCTTCTCCTGGTTTAAGCGAAAGGCCTGATACCCAAACCGCTCTTTTAAAACGGACAAGGGATCTGATCCGGACATGAAACCGCCTCCTACTTTATAAGACGACGCAGGGCCGCTTTTTCGTTCAAAGTTTTTTACGTTTTTTTACCGGATCACGATCCCCACCGGGCAGTGGTCGGAACCCAAGACGTCTTTTAAAATGAAGGCGTCCTTCAGGCTGGATCGGAGAGACTTGGAAACGCAAAAATAATCGATGCGCCATCCGACGTTCCGTTTGCGGCAGTCATTGAACAAGCTCCACCAGGTGTAATGGCCGCCGTCCTCATGAAATTCCCGGAAGGCGTCGACAAAACCGGCTTTGACGATGTTGTCGAACCCCGCGCGTTCCTCTGGCGTGAAACCGTGGCTGCGGACGTTCGCCTCCGGATTCGCCAAATCCACGGGCCGATGAGCCACGTTCATGTCACCGCAAAAAACGACGGGCTTTTTCTTCTCCAATTTTTTGAGATGCTTCAGGAAATCAACGTCCCATTCTTTCGTCCGATAATCCAGACGCGTCAGCTCCCTTTTGGAATTGGGCACATAAACGTTGACCAGCCAAAAATTTTTAAACTCAAGCGAGAGGACCCGCCCTTCCTGGTCATGCTTGGAAATGCCGATGCCGCTCACGGCGGCCAGCGGTTTTGCTTGGGTGAAAACGGCGACGCCTGAATAACCGGGTCTCTTGGGAGTGTTCCAGTACTGCTCATAAGAAGGGAACAGAAGCCCCGTTCCCGCCTGCTCTTTGGACGCCTTCGTTTCCTGGAGACAAAGAACGTCGGGGTTCTCTTTCTTCACGAATTCCAAGAACCCCTTCTTGAGCGCCGACCGAATGCCGTTGACGTTCCACGAAAGAAGCTTCATTTATCTGACTAGCCGGCTATTTCGGAGAACTCCCCCACGCGCGGTTGAATCAGTTTTTCATAATCCGCGTAGGCCATCTTGATGCTTTCCCGGTGGGTCCCCGCATTGAAGACGATTTCCCTGCTCTTGGACAAGGCGCTGTCCACCCACACAGGCAGGTCGTACAAATTGCCGAAAGGCGGCATCGCGCCGAGCTCGCACTCCGGAAAAAGACCCTTGAATTCGCCTTCCGTGGCAAGCCTGACCTCCTTGACGTCCAACAAACCCTTCAACCGGTTCAAGACCACCTTGTTGGAAGCCGGAACGACCACCATGACGTAGCCGTCACCGGCCCTCACCATCACCACTTTCGCCACCTTCTTCCCCGAAACATGCTCCGCCTGCGCTTCCTGCTGAGCGGTAAAAATCGTCGAGTGAGCCAGCGCTTCGTACTTCACCTTATTCTTCTTAAGGAAATCCTCCAGGTTTTTGACGATGCTCATTTTCCCTCCTTGCCGCTCCCCGGCAGCCCACGCGTCCTTGATTTAATTATACACAGAAACCGCCCCTTCCTCCAACGTCTTCCCAAACCACTCCTTTACCGTTTGAATAAACTCGGCGGGAAATCTCCGGTAAATTTCCTCCGCGTGGCTTCCTTTTTCGAAAATTTTAATCGCCTTGGGTTCCCGGGCCGCTTCATAAAGCATCCGGCTGTGGCGCACGTCGACGGTCGGATCGCCCGTTCCGTGGATAAATAAAATCGGGATGGGCGACACCGAAGCCACGACGTCCAACGGCCTCACCTTCGCCAAAAAAGGATTCCCCGACCGCACGCCCTTCCCCCGCTCCCACCGCCAAAGTCCCAGCTTCAACCCCTCCCAAGTCCACCACTTAAATTCAATCTCCCCGCTCGCCATGGGAGAACCCGCGCAAACAAGACTGTCGACGTCTTTATATTCCGCCGCCTCGAGAATGGCAATGGCCCCGCCGTAAGAAAATCCAAGGACCCCGATTTTTTTATGACCGGAATCTCTCGCGTAGCCGATCACCGCCTTTAAATCTTCCTTTTCCTTCGCCGAATAAGCGTACCTCCCCTCCGACCGCCCATGCCCGCGAAAATCCATCGAAACGACGTCAAAGACGTCCTTCAAATCCCCCTCCAACCGCCGGTAGGTCCGGGTGTCCTTGCCGGTAAAGAAACCCGGCGCGATGACCACCGCCGCCTTCTTCCCGCCCCGGCAATGCCGGATGGAAATTTTCACGCCATCCCCGCTCGTCACAAAAAGCTCAGTCTCGTTCAATCTAACCGCCCCCGCACTCCAAACATTCCCTTCATCCCGCCCGAAATCGTTTCAAACGGCACGACAGAAATTTTTTTATGCAGTTCATACCGCCTCTCGCCGGGATAAATAACGGCCATGCGTTCAAGTTTAAGATCTTCTAGGGCAATACGCATCGATGATGTCAGGATTGGGGCACCCGCCCGCTTGATTTCAATGCCATACATCCGCCCGCCTTTGAAAAAGACCAGATCGATCTCCGCGCCCTGATGCGTCGCCCAATAATAAACATCATCCGGTTTTACCGCGTGAATGACTTCCTCGATCACAAAACCTTCCCACGACGCCCCGCAGCCGGGATGGCGCAAAATTTCAAATTCAGTTTTTAATCCCATCAACGAATGAAGAACCCCTGTGTCGCGGATATAAACCTTCGGCGCCTTCACCTGGCGCTTCTTGATATTCGCGTACCACGGCTGGATCTGGCGAACCACAAACAAACCCGTCAGTATGTCCAGATAACGCCGCACCGTCGGCTGGCTTATTCCCAATGAAGCCGCAAAAGGCGCGGCATTCCATGTCTGCCCATGACTATGGGCGAGCATGGTCCAGAAGCGATGCAATGCCACCGCCTGAATGTCAATGCCTTGCCGGCGAAGGTCTCGTTCAAGAAATGTTTTTATGAAACTATTTCTCCAGGAGAAACTATCCCCATCATTCTTGGCAAGAAATGATAATGGAAATCCACCACGCACCCAAAGACGCGTCTCTTCTTTTTGCCCGACTTCGGACAGATCAAAACCGTCCATCTCAATCAATTCCAGACGGCCGGCAAGAGATTCGGATGATTGTTTTAAAAGATCAGGAGATGCGCTGCCCAAGATTAAAAACTTGGCAGGCAGCGGATTGCGATCCAACAATACCCGCAGAATGGGAAAAAGATCCGGGCGACGCTGGACTTCATCAATAATAACGACTCCCTTCAAAGGCGCCAGCGCCATTTTGGGGTCAGCCAAGCCCATAAGGCTGGCCGGATCCTCAAGGTCGAAATAATTAGGAGAATCCACATCAACGAGTTCCCGCGCCAATGTGGTCTTGCCGCACTGACGAGGCCCCAATAAGGCCACGGCCCGGCTTCGCCCAAGCGCCTCTTCAACGTGCTTTTTATATCCGGCCCTTTTGATCATGCCTAAAATATACCATGAAAATCGAAAATGTTAATTTATTATTTCATGGATTGAAAATCCGTTAAAAAGCCCTGCTCCGGCGATAAATCGAAGCAGGGCTTTCGCCGCCCGTTTAGTTTCGTACTGGCGGCAAGTGTGGGGTCGATGGCTTAAGCGTGTCCGAACACTTATGATCAGCCAACCGACGCCGTTTAAT
>JACQQY010000107.1 GCA_016206825.1 Candidatus Omnitrophota bacterium | reverse complement strand
TATTCTACTTACGTGGAACTGCGTGAAACCTGCGAAAAGCTCGGCATCCCCAAGCAGGCTATCAAAGCGTACGAGGAGCTTCTAACCGTGAACCCTTATGATCCGAACCTCTGGCTGGATCTGGCCCGGCTTTACAAGAAAAGCGGGGACCGCCAAAAATCCGACCGGGCCTACCGCGAAGCAGGCAAAATCGTCGGCTATTAACGTCTCCCCCTCGGCGGCGCTCCTGCCTATCTGCTCCCCACAAAACAAAAAAGCTACAGGAGGTTTAACCTCCTGCAGCTTTCTTTTTAACGGGTAAAAACTTCTTCTACCAACCCCGCCTTCCGCCGCCGCCTCTCTGGCCGCTGCTCTGTCCTCTGCCGCCGCGGCTGTCGGGGCGAGGCCTTGCTTCGCTCACGTTGATAGGCCTTCCCTTTACCTCCGTGCCGTTCAACTGGCCCATGGCCGTTTCTGCTTGCGCTCGAGCGGGCATCTCCACAAAGCCAAATCCCTTTGACCTCTGCGTGTACATGTCCCGTACGACTGTCACCGATTGTATATCCCCAAAAGGCGCGAACGCCTGCCGTAAATCCTCGTCCGTCACCTCATAGGACAAATTCCCGACGAATAACTTCATCTTTTCTCTTCTCCTTGTGGTTTACACCCGCCCTGCTCCAATGCAAAACGGAATCGTTTCCCCTTCCAAATTCGTAGCGGGGGTTGGATTTGAACCAACGGCCTTTGGGTTATGCGTTACCACTTCAGCTTTCGCTGCTTCGCCGGAAACCACGGCGAATTCGTAGTCTGGACTATACTTTCATCCACCAACGGTCTCTGGGTGGATGCCTACCCTCTAGTCTCTACACCTTTCCGCCAAAAAGCGCGGCGGACTTGGCTCGGTATTACCACACCTGCTGCGAGCAGGTTCAGGCTCCACCGAATTTGGCAGGAGTTTACTCCGTCATTGCTGACAGAGTGGCCCATCTTTTAACAAAGCCCACGCTTCCCGATATCGGAATGATTTAGGCTGCCTTTGTCTTGTGACCTTCTCCACAAGACGGATACCGCTTCTATAAAAATCAAACACATCTTGCGGCATCACATAAAAGACATCTAAATCCTCGATATACAATATAGCAAAGTCAAAATCACCTTTTTTGTACCGGCTTCTCAACATCTGACGTCGGTTCGTCTTGGTGCGCCGACTATCAACGTTGTAGATGCCGTCTCTTCCCCACGCGCTCTTAATTTGAATCCGAAGGATTCGCCCGCCCTGATCGATTGCTAAATCGTAAGGCAAGCGATCGCCGACCGGCTTTAATACCTTAAACCCTTCTTTCAAGAGTCGCGTGGTGACTGCGCTCTCTGCTATATCGGACTTGAGCTTTGTATCCACTTGAGCCCAACGAGCTACCAGGCTGCTCTACCCCGCGTCGAATTTTGGAAAGAGCGAAACTTGCCGCATAATCTACCACGCCAAGCGGAGAGATTCAAGAACTTCTCAAGGAGGGAATCATGACCCGTCCTGCCGGACAACCTTGTAAACGATCTCCCCCTGCCGCGCTTTGTTAAACTTTTCTCTTGCGACCTTTTCCAGATAAACGGGATCGTCCCTCAAAAGCCGCAGTTCTTCCTCCAACGCCCTGTTCTCCAACTGCAGTCTTTGAATCTCCGCGTCCAGATTCTTGCTTTGGATCCGGAGTTTTCTCACCTGGAGCGCGCGCGGCGCCAACAGCATGACGAAGGCCGCGGCAAGCAAAGCGAAAATAACGACCGCGGCCGGTTTTCTCATCCTATCTCCAACCCATACGCCGCCTTCTTCCCCAACTCCTCCTCAATGCGCAGAAGCTCATTGTACTTGCAGATCCGGTCGGTGCGGCACACGGAACCCGTCTTGATTTGGCCGCAGTTCACCGCGACGGCGAGGTGGGCGATGGTCGTGTCTTCCGTTTCTCCCGAGCGGTGCGACAAAACGGCGGTATACCCATGCCGGTGGGCCAGGCGAATCGCATCCAGCGTCTCCGTCAACGTCCCGATTTGGTTCACCTTCACCAAAATGGAATTGGCCGTTTTGCGTTCGATCCCCATTCGAAGCCGCCGGGTATTGGTGACGAACAAATCATCTCCCACAAGCTGGATCTTTTTGCCGAGGCGCTTCGTGAGCTCCGCCCAGCCGTCCCAATCATCTTCGGACAAACCATCCTCGATGGAAAATAGGGGATACTTCGACACCCAGTCTTCATAGAAACGGACCATCTCCGCCGCGCTCTTTTCCGGCTCTTTCTCAGCCTCCAGCCAATAGGCCCCCTCTTCGTAAAAAGAACTCGAGGCGGGATCAAGCGCGATTTTCACGTCGCTTCCCGGCTTGTACCCGGCATGCTCGATCGCCTCCAAAATCACTTGGACGGCTTCCTCGTTGGAGCCGAGATCCGGAGCAAATCCCCCCTCATCCCCCACCGACGTCGAAAGCTTCCGGTCATGCAGAATTTTCTTCAAGCGATGAAACACCTCGGCCCCTATTTGCAAAGCATGGCGAAAGGTCTTCCCTCCAAAAGGCATGATCATGAATTCCTGAAGGTCGACGTTGTTATCGGCGTGGAGGCCGCCGTTCAAGATGTTCATCATGGGAACCGGCAAAAGCCTCGCCTTTGTCCCGCCCAGATACCGATAGAGAGGAAGCCCC
>JACQQY010000100.1 GCA_016206825.1 Candidatus Omnitrophota bacterium | reverse complement strand
TTGATATCGGTGGTTTTTGATGTTGGTGATACTTTGCATGATTTAAGTGGGTTACGTTGTTGGTTTTGTCTTTCTTATCGCGGCTTGTGTAATTTTTCTCCTGGGTCTTTTTGTCTATTGGCGCGGCACTTCCGCAAGAAAGCTCTACGGTTTTTTTCTCCTTTGCCTCACCTCCGTTGTATGGCTGGGATTGTATGGATTGGCCTACTTACGCCTGGGCAATCCTGATCTCTTGTTTAAGATCGGTTATGTTGCTGTCATTTTTGAGGCGGTAGTTGCTTATCATCTCATTGTGAGATTTGTAGGCGCTGATCGGGACATGCGCTGGGTTAGGATTTCTTACGCCATTGCTTTTCTTTTCTCCGCCGTTCATCTTTTGACGCCGGCTATCGTAGCAGGGCATTTTGAATATTTCTGGGGTCCTTATCCTGACGCCGGGTTTTTGCATCCTATTTTCTTTTTATTTATTTGTTTGGTTGTGGTTCGGTTTATTTATTTGTCCGGAAGGCGTTACTTTCTGCTGAAAGAAGGTCTTAAACGCGGTGATTCAAAAAATGTGGATGCCAAGCGGGCTTTCTTTGTCTTTACCGGCATCACTATTTTTGCGACTTCCGCTTACGATTTTCTCGCTAATTATGGTTTGGAATTTATGCCGGTCGGCGGCTTTGTCGGCACTGTCTACACGCTGCTCATTACGATCGGTATTATTCGGTACGGTCTGTTTGATGTTGTGGTCGTCATTCGCCGGACGGTGGTGTTTGCGGGGTTGTTTGGGTTTGTGTATGGGGCGTTTGCGGGGGCGATGGTGGCGGGGCAGAGGCTTTTTCAGGAGACGCTGGGGTGGAACCAGTGGGTGGCGATGGTTCCGGCGGTGTTTTTGATCGCGATTTCCTTGAGGCCGCTGGAGAAGCTTTTGACCCGCGCGACGGAGCGTTATTTATTCCAAAGGAAGTACGATTACAAGCACATCCTGCGGGCCTACATCGAAAAGGTCGTGACGGAGCGGCATTTGGAGAAGATCATCCGGGGGACGAAGGAGCTTTTGGATGAGACGCTTCATCCGGAGGGTTCCAGGATTCTCGTTTTGGATACGGAGAGGGGGAGCTACCTGCCTTTCGAGCCGATGGGGCAAAACGGCAGGAGAGAGCTGTCGGCCGGCTCGCGCATCGCCAGTCACCTCCGCGCGTCCAGGGAAATTTTTTCGAGCGAAATCTACCAGGATGCGGCGAAGAAGCCCGAAGAGCTGCTCGCCGAAATGAAGGAGCTTGATTCCGTCCTTGCCGTTCCGTTGATTCTCCAGGACGAATTGGTGGGACTCATGCTTCTTGGAAAGAAAAAATCGGACGAGCCTTATTCCAAGGAAGATTTGGATATCTTGACGGACCTCTCGAAAACGGAGGCGATCGCCATCGAAAACGCCCGGTACGTCAAGGAGCTCAACGCCACTCATGTCGAGCTGCTGCGGGCCAAAACCATGCAGCACCTGGCGGACATGGCCAACGGCATGAGCCATCAGTTCAACAATCGTTTTCACGTCATCTGCATGGCGATGGGGGTTTTAAAATCGCTTCTGCGGAAGGCCCTTGAAGCCCCCGCTGTTTCCGGCCTGGAGGACGACCGGGAGAGGCTCAAGACCGCTCTTGCGCAGGGGATCGAATACGCCAAAACGGCGGAAGCCAACGCCCTGAGGGGCGGAGACATTGCCAGAGGCCTTTTAAAGTACGCCCGCCCCGAGAAAGCGGGTTTTGGCATGCAGGACCTCCCTGCGGTCCTGCAGACAAGCCTGGAAATGCTGGCTTATAAGCATGCGGATTTGCCCCACATCGAGATTCGAAAAGAAATCACTTCCGATCTTCCGCTCGTTTGGCTCAATCCCAGCTATCTTCAAGACATTCTCTTTATTGTTTTGGATAACGCTTACGATGCGATCGAGCAAAGGAAACACGAAGATCGCCAGTTTCGGGGAGTGATCCTCATTTCCGTTTCTTTGTCGGGCACGGCCAAGGATTTTGTCTCGATCCGGATAAAAGACAACGGCGCCGGAATGGCGCCGGACGTCCTGGAGAAGGTGAGGCTCGCGGTCCCTTATGTGACCACCAAGGCCTCCTCCATGGAAAAATCGGGCTATGGTTCCGGCATCCAGGTTTTAAGGCGGCTCGTGAGCCTTCATCGCGGGGAAGTGCGTTATGACTCGGTCCATGGAGAGGGGACGACGGTGACGGTCGAGATTCCGGTGAGATCGGGCAAAGAAGAGGGGGCGCTGGAAACCCATGAAGACAAGCGTAGTCCTGGTAGTGGATGATGAAGAGGGGATTCTCGATAGTTCCGTGAAATACTTGGAGCTTGAGGGGTACGAGGTGCATGGGGCGAAGAACGCCGAGGAAGCTTTTGAGGCGCTGGAGCGGCACCGCCCTCCCGTTCTTGTCCTCGATTGGAATTTGAAGGAGCGTTTTACGGGTCTCGACGTGTTAAGGAGGGCGTTGGAACTGATCCCGAACGTCCAATGCGCCATCCTGACCGGTCATTCGGAGCGTCACTTGCGCGAGTGGTTTTACGAGGCCGGCGCCAAGACGGTCATCGAAAAACCGGTGACGGTTGAGCGGTTGAGGGAGATTGTGGAAGCGTTGGCGGATAAATAGCGGCCGCTCCCATCCCTTTGTGTTATAATCCCTTTTTATATGCGGAAATTTTTGATCCGGACGGGTGTCAGCCTTTTTTTCGTCGGTTTTCTCTTTTATGTGGTTCGGGGCGATTTGCCGCTTATCGGTAAGGTCCTGCAGAACGTCAAGACGCCCCTCCTTTTGACGGCCGCCGCCGTCTTTTTTTTGACGGTCTTCGTCATGGCCAAGCGCCTCCAGCTTATTTTTGCGGTGAGCGACGTGCCGCTCCGGCTTTCCGAGTCGGCGAATCTCACGTTTATCGGTTATTTTTTCAATAACTTTTTACCCACGTCCGTCGGCGGGGACGTCGTGAAAGCCCTGTGCGCCTCCCGGATAACCGGCGAGACGATGAAATCCGTCACCTCGGTTCTGATGGACAGGATCTTCGGGCTTTTTACGTTTGTGGTGATCCCCAGCTTCACCTTTTTGTTTGTGATAAGGGAAGTTTCGAACACGTCCGTTCCCATTTTGATTTATGCCCTTTTGTCCTTCTCTTTTGTCGGAGGAGCGCTTCTTTTCAGCCGCAGGCTGGCCAAGCGCCTGGGGTTTCTCGGGCGATGGTCGAACCTTTTCGGTCTTCGGGAAAAATTGAGAGAGCTGTACGAAGGGCTCCATCGTTTCCGGTATCACAAGGCGGCGGTCTTGGAAGCCTTGTTCCTGTCGTTTTTGGGGCAGAGTATCGCCATTTTTGTGCTGTACCTCATGGCGGCTGCGCTGGGGGCGCAGGCGAAGCCTCTTTATTTTTACATCCTGGTTCCCGTCGTGCATTTGGTGAGCATGCTTCCGTCGCTCAATGGTCTCGGCATCCGGGAGAGCGCTTATATTTATTTCCTGGGACCTTCCATCGGGAGAGAGTATGCGGCGGCCCTCGGTGTTTTGTGGCTGGGGCTCTTGTTTTTGCTGAGCGTCGTCGGAGGAGTGATTTATTTGTTAAGGCATGATTATCATG
>JACQQY010000102.1 GCA_016206825.1 Candidatus Omnitrophota bacterium | reverse complement strand
TTTTCCCGCGATTTCAATTGTCGGGAAACAATCGCATAGATCCGTAGAAACAAAAAAGGATTCTCCTCTTCGTAATCCGGCGTCTTTGCACCGCTCTATGGCCCATTTACGAGTCTGTCTGTGTTTTGCGGCAATGACCACCACTGCATCCTTGCCGTACGAACCAAAAAACTCATCGGAGGGAACGATGGGAACGCCGCATTTCTGGTTATTTTTGTACTCCCGGCTGTCAATAAAACCGCCCACCGCCAGACCCATTTGTTTAAAAAGCTTCACACAGCCGGTGCCCTCAAGGTTCGTAGAGAGCACGTAGATTTTTCGCCCATTTACCGACCGAGTAAACGCTTCAGTGGTAACGCTCATGATTTACCCCCTTGAGGCCAATATGGCACAGACGGTTTCGACATCGATATTTTTGCGCTCCCCCAAATTTTTAAAATCGGATTTTTCCAAGTGGCCGCGAACTTCACGAACCACATCGGCGGCATGAAGTCCCAGAGAAGAAAATCGAGTTTTTATGCCAAGGCTTTCAAAATATGCTTCCGTGCTGTCAATGCTTCTTTGCGCCGCCTCGACATCGGATCCGTCGAGATGCCACACCCTCCGTCCGTATTGAGAAAGTTTTTCCAATTTATTGGCGAATTGAGACCTGTAAACGCCGCCCAGCACAAGAGCCAAAGTTTGGGCATGCGGGATATCAAACAACGTGGTCAATAGGTGGCCGATTTCGTGCGTGGCCCAATCGACGGCCGTACCGCGGCTCAAAGCGCCGTTTAAGGCCTGCGAACTGCACCACATGATCGTGGAACGCAAATCATATTGATCGGGCCGCTCAAGAACCGGCCTTCCGACGTCAATCAGCGTGCTGAGGATAGCTTCGGCCTGCCTGTCTTGCAGTAAAGAATATGTCGGATAGGTGATATATTGTTCGAGGACATGGACATAGGCATCCACAATGCCCAACGCCGTTTGATACGGGGTTAGAGAAAAAGTGAAATCCGGTTCTAAAACGCTGAATTTTGGATATAACAAAATATGAGAGAACGCGACCTTTTGTTTCACTTCCCTTCTGCTCAATATAAGCGCGTTGTTCATTTGAGATCCCGTCCCCGGCGCCGTTACCACACAGCCGATCGGAAGCGCCTTTGGCGGCGGTACGGCCTTTTGAGTAATGACCTGCCAGGGATCGGAGTCTTCACAAAAATAGGAAATAGCGGCGAATTTTGCCGCATCGATTACCGATCCGCCGCCCACCGCCAGAACAAAATCAACATCGTTTTGCCTGGCGAATTCGACCGCTTTCATGCATGTAACGTAGTCCGGATTCGGCTCAATGCCGCCGAATTCAACGTACTTAAAATGATTATCCATCAGGACGTTCAGAACTTTTTGATAAATGCCGTTTTTTTTAATGGAACCTAGTCCATATAAGAGAAGAATCTTACTATCATGATTCATCTCTCTATTTATTCTGGAAATCATTCCTTTTCCAAAGATGATCTTCGTCGGATTATAAAAATAGAAATTATTCATCGAGGCGAATCCACCGATGCTTTACCGCGGATTTTTTGACGGCTTCCAAAAAAACCAATCCTTCCATAGCCTTCTCAACGCCAAAAACGTACTCATCGGTTTTGAACTCTTTTGTTTTCAAATACCATAAAAGGCTGTCTGCAATATCCCAATAAAGATTGGCAAAAGCTTCGATATACCCGGTAGGATGCCCCGCTTTGAACCGATTATACCTGGCTTCCGATGAGATCGCGGCGTCCTTGGAAGCACGGTCCATCTTGATCGGATTTCCGAAGCGATCATTCATGTGCAGCGTTTCCGGATCCATCTGGTACCATTCAGCAGAGCCCTTTTTCCCATAGACTCTGATCCTCAATCCATTCCTGTGTCCCAGGGCCGCTTTGCTGTACCAAATATGACACACGACCTCGTGGGTATAGCGCGCGATGCACATCACATTGTCGACAACCTGTTTAAATGAACCAAATCGATTGTGGACCGCCGCCAGCTCTATGGGTTTTTCGCCGGTTAAGAAGTCGACGGTGTGATGCACGTGCACTCCCAGATCCAAGGATAAGGTAGGCAGAGCGCCGTCGCGCAGGCGCCACGCCTGCGGCTTTATGGGATGACCATCCTTGTCCGCTCGAATAAATCCCTCCTGGGGCATTTCGATGTGTATTTGCGTCACACGGCCCAATCTTCCTTCTAAAATAAAACTTCTTAATTCCCTCAACATGGGGTAGCCGGAATAATTGTAAGTGACGGCGAGGAAACCGCCTCTTTGCCGCATCACTCTTTCAATCTCAAGGGCTTCTTTTACGGAAGCGGCTATTGCCTTTTCACAAATGACCGGGATTCCTGCTCCCAGGCATTGAACAACGTCTCTTTTGTGATTGGGCGTGGGGGTTAAGATGACGACGGCATGTATTTTGTCTTTCTCGTTTACTATCAATTCATCCGACCGGTCATACGTTCGGTCGGCCGGGACGCCATAGGCGCGGGCAGAATCCTTATTCCTATCCGGATACCGGCTGAAACAACCTGCCGCCAGTTCAAATCGCTTTTCCATTTCAAGAGCGATTCGATGAGCCCGCCCAACCGATGAATGGATTCCCCCTCCCAAAAAAGCGACCTTTAATTTTTCAGAATCTTTTTCGCTCATGCTCTAGAAACTCCCGGATGTTTGAATGTGAACATATTGATCGAGCATCGGAGTGTACTTTGAGAGGTCATCCCGCGATCCGAACTCGGCAAATAAAATAGCCAACTTGTCATAGGGCGCCGGCCTCAACGTTTCTCCGCTGATTTTGAGAGAAACGATGAACACGTTGTTGGAGGGAATCGTATAACTAAAAGACGCGAAATCCATCGTTCGATCGGCAGAGAGGGTGTGTCTTGAAAAGAATTTATTCTGCGGCGCTTCCATCTTTGCCGGCAACGGAACGTCGATGAAGGAAGAAAGATAATGTTTATGATAGCTGACCCCCGTGGACAATTCGATGAGCTTCCCATATAAATCCCCCGGAGCTCTTCTCATCATCTCAATGAGCCAAAATTGATCCCCATCGGTTATGAATTGAGTGTGCACAAGCCCATTTCTTATCCGCAATAAAGAAAGCGCTTCGCAGATGACCTGGCGCACCTGATTTCTTATGTTTTCTGAGAGCCCAATGGACAAACAGGAACTATTGACTTCATAGGGGTAAACGGTGCAATACTCATCCACAAAAAAATCGGCCAAAACCTTTCCATTGGCGAAAAAAGCTGAATGACTATGCAGGGATCCCTCCACATGCTCTTCGACGAGATACTGCCGGGTCCTTGAATTTTCTATCGCGTGATTGACCGCCTGCGCCAGCTCATTTTTGCCGTAAAGCTTGGTCATCCCTCGGCCGCTAAAGCTGTCGATCGGCTTCACCAACACGGGAAAGCGCAGTCCGGAGACAGCGTCTTTCGAAACCTCGTCGGAGAAAACAGCTTTCGGCGCAGGCAGGCCTTTCTTTAGCGCAAAACTTCTAAAAGCGGCTTTCGTGTGCAAAAGGGCCGCGGTTTCATAACCGTCATAGCCCGGATATCCCAATTGATCGGCGACCCACGCACAGGCTAAATAGGAAAAATCGTTACAAGATGGAACCAGGTAATCGAATTTCTCCTGCTTAACGACTTCTAACAACTCCTCTTTTTTTGAATAATCCAACGGGTGATAACTATCGGCATGTGCGACGGCCCGATCATCTCCCAAATTCCCGCAGACCCCAACCACGCAGCCGTATGATTTCAAGTGATACAGCAAAGGGATGGCGCTATAACTCGATCCCACCAGCAGCACACGTTTATTTGCCATCTTTCACCGTCAAGTAATCGGTATAACTGCGCAGGTAATCTTCTTCATCGTAAGGCAAGGACGCCAAAACCAAACACACTGCTCCCGAAGAAAAATTATCGAGCTGTCTCCAAATCATCGGCGGCACATACAAACCAAAGTAAGAACGATTGAGATGGTGTTTTCTTTTCTGAAAACCATCATCGAGGGTCACGTCAAAACTCCCCGACATGGCGACAATCAGTTGATGAAGCTCCTTATGCGCATGCCCTCCCCGCTCCGCCCCCCCCGGCACGTCATAAAGGTAATACACCCGCTGAATCTCAAAAGGAACTTGATTTCTCCCCTCCACAAAGGTCAAATTCCCCTTGGGATTCTGGATCTTGGGAAGCTGTATGATTCTACACTTGTGGATATTCATCTTAACCGCTCACCCTGCACGGCAGCCACGGCTTACTGAATCCGAACATCGGGCAATGGCGTAATAAACCGAATCGACTGCGAAGGGAAATGACGCTCCGCTTTCTTCCGAATGTCCGCCAAATAGTTATGAGCCGTTACGAAACACCAGCCATTTTGACGTTTTCGTCCGAAAAATTCGCGCTCCGAAATAATGGGAACCATCGTGCCCGGGATCAACTTGCCAAATCTTAAAGGACTGCCGTCCACCACAAATTTTAAACGGTCGGCGACGCCTGTCCAATGAATTAAAACAACGGCCCTGCCGGCCGCGCCGTAAGCATAATCCACAGGGAGCTGTCTGATCGTGGAACGGATAAGCTCGCGGCTCCTTAAACACCTTTTCCTGAACTCAAGCCAGTCATCCGACGACAAACGTTTATGACTAATCGACGTCCGCTTCCGCCCCTTGGAAAACACGGCGCGGATCGAGCCTCCGTGCATCGAGGTCGTGCGATAACTTTTCAATCGGTAACCGTACCGTTCCCAAAAAAAACAAAGCGCATGAATCGTCCAATAAAAACAATGCTCATGGTAAAAACAATCCCACTGTAATCCTTCATAAAGCGCCTGGGCGGAGTGAACCTCGACCCAGAACTCCCCGCCGGCCTTAAGCAAAAGATCGACGCCTTCGGCGAAATCTCCAACTGCGGGGTTGTGGGCAAAAACATTGGAACAGGCGACTACATCAAAACGGCCGTGGCAATTTAAAAGCTCCTCGGCCTTTTCCCTTCCAAAAAAACCGAGATGCACCCGAAGCCCTCGGGAACGAGCGGCGAGCGCCACGTTTTCAGAAGCGTCGATCCCAACCGCATCGTAACCCGCCCGGCGGAGCGGGCTTAGAAAAATCCCATCATTGCATCCAATCTCCAAAAGCCGTTTTCGGGTTTTGGTTGAGGAAAGAGATTTTTCTTCGGCATACTCCTCAAAATACCTGACAAGCCACGGAATCGTCGAGGAACGATAACAATACTGCGGATTAAAAAGAAGCGACCGATCCACCGTCTCCCGCACCTGAAGGACGCCGCACCGGCGGCAGCCATCAATCACTAAGGGATAAAGTTCATTCTTAAGTCTCTCCTTGGAAAAACGACCGGCGAGAGGCATCAGACCTAAATCAAGGACCTCAAAAAGCCTCTGACTTCCACAAACCCTGCAGCTGCCTTCTTTCATCGCGGTCCCCATTTCTTATTTCGTTTAATTTTTCAAAAAAAACTTCAAAGCGCCTCGAATACTCGTATTTTTTATTAAACACCCTGATCGCATTTTCACTATACATCTTATAACTTGCCCGAATCTTTTCAACCGCCGTCTCCACCATCCCCACGTCCGGCACCCAAACGCCGCAGCCCTCCTCTTCCACCCATCGAAGAGAATCGAGATTGGAGCAAATGATCGGAAGACCACAGCTCAGATAAAGCCCCAATTTTCCCGCGGTGGCCCCGTTGACGGACTCGATGAAATTGGTCCGGCTGTAAAGCATGAGGCCGATATCCGCCGATGAGGCCGCGTAACGCACCATCTCCCCAGGCAAAATCGCTTGAGAGAATCGAACGTTCGGCGGAATGTCCATGCCCAAATCCACTCCCCTCATCCGAACCTGAAAAACAAGGCTTAGAGGATAATCCCAGCCAAACGCCGCCTGAACCAGCGGCTTCGTAAAGGACCAGTCCAAGCTCCCGGCATGAAGCAAAATCACATGATGCTCAGGAATATCCAACGTGTCGCGGTAAAAGGAGCTGCGAAGTTTCTTCCCTTCACCGGCGGGGGCGTTTGGAATCACCACATAAGGGTGACGGTCCGAAATGGCATTTTTCTCCTTAATAAACTGAAAACGACTTTCACTCAAGGAAACGGTCAAGGCGCAGCGGCCATGCGCCCATTTTTCCTTTTTATTCCATTTCACAAGAGAGGGACTTGCTCTCCCTTCGGATAAATAAAGAATTTGGTCCCAAGAATAAATTTCGTCCGAAAGGCAGATAACGGGCGCCTTCCGAAACTTCCCCGCCCAAACCGCCCAATAGAGCGCCCAAGGAGGCGTGGCGACGATCAGCCGATACCTCCGGCGGAAAACTAAACGCAGCAGAAGCAAGAAAACGTGGATTTTCGACTTTTGGATGAAAAAGACCCTCACATTTTTCGAAGCAAAGCAAGGCGTCGTTTGAGAATGGCAAAACTCCGTATAGAGATCCACTTCCCATCCCTTTTTGACAAACTCCTTCACCATTTCGCGAAAGCAGAAATGCGCATCCACATAAGAGCGGTCAAAAAAAAGGCAAACCCTATTTTTCCCCATCACGTTCCCCATTTTTCGAATCACCCCAGCCTCTGCTCAACAGCCTCCAGTCGTTTTGAGGCCATCAAATTAACGTAAGGATAGCTCTTCCGAAGAGGATCAGGAACAAACTTGCGCGAATCCCGATCATAGGCGTACATCCGGTACCCAAAGCTTTCCAACAAGCGATAAAGCTCTGAGGAAGAAAATCCGGCTCCCCGGTTTGCCTCGTCGGTAAACTCGACCTGCAATAAAGGCGCGTCATCGCGTGACAAGGTCCTACAGGCCCCGGCCAATACATGGCCCTCCCAACCCTCAACATCCAATTTCATCATCGCCACGCGCCCCACGAGATTATTTCGTTCGGCAAATTTATCCCAGGACACACAGCGAACTTTCTCCACGCTAAAACGGTTTCCGGAAATCGGCCGGCCCAGCGAATTCCATGCGTCATAACCATCCATCGAAACGGTCATCCGGCCCTCCCCCTCCTCCTCCGACAAGGCCAACCGTTCACAGGAAACGTTCTTAAAACCATTCAGTCCGACATTCTCCTTAAGCCGCTCACAGATCCTGCCAAAAGGCTCAAACGCATAAACCCTTCCTTTCGCCCCCACGCACCGCGCGGCCGTTAACGCAAACAACCCTACGTTGGCCCCAACATCCACAAAAATATCCCCCGGCCTCAGAAATCGAATCAAGAAACTCCGCTCAAGCCGCTCAAAATCTTCGAGGTAGATAAGCCGCGAGAGCTTGCTGTCAAGATAAAATCTCATTTTTATCCCAGGTTCAATCCGAGCGGTGAAACTGCCGCCCGCCTTCTCAAGAGAAAGCCACCGGGATGCCTTTCGTCGATAGGCAGACTGCCTCCATTTCAAAAACAACGGCTCCAATAAACCACCAAGCGCCATGTTCATTTAAAAAAGCTTGAAAACAAATTCTTCGGCTTCCGCCAAACATTCACCGTGCCGGGTTCCGGAACCAAGCGAAGAACTTCTTTTTTTATTTTTATCTTTGATGCTACCAAAACACTGCGCATCTTCCGCTCCTTCGAGGATTCTTTGAAATGGCCGTGGTTGGGGAGTTTTTCCGGAAGGTACACCGCCATAAAACCAGCTCGATAAAGCATTTTCACCAGGCATGACTCCGAAAGAACAAAGGCGATATAATCCAAACTTTGGTCCTCCTGACGGGGTTCTTCATAAAGCATCGCGAAAGGCAAAGCATAAGGGATCGTCATTGACTCGACGACCATTATTTTGTTGGTGAGAGCGGCTAGATGGCGCACCGCGCGAAATGGATTTTCCAAATGGTAAAGAAGCCCAAAACAAAGCACGAAATCGGCGGGTGGGAACTTTAAAACGTCCGCACTCTCCACGTCTGCCCGTGAAAACAAAATTTCTGGATGGCGCGTCTTTGCTTCGGCTATATTTTCAGCGCGCGCGTCCAAAGCGGCAACACCAAGTCCATAGCCGGCCAAGCTCTTGGAAAAGGCCCCAACGCCGCAACCGACATCCAGAGCGGTTTTCAAACCGCAACTTTCAACCAGTTCCGGCACTAAAGAATCCAAAAAAACTTTTCGCCCTTCGGTAATAGCCCCATAACGGTCGAAAATGGTTTCTTTTCCCATGAAACCCTACTGCGTGACCCGTTCCACGCAAAAATCACAAGGTAGATTCAAAACGCCCGTCCATTCGTCACGAAAATGAGTTCGGGGTTCGGTTGCGACAACAAGTTCGGGGAGGCAATACCACATGTCCAGCAGTTTTCCTCCTCCATAAAAACTAGCCTGCCAACGGTAAACTCCGGGCCGTACCGGCAGTCCTTGAAACCGGTAAACGAACTCATGCAAACCTTCGCCCACCGACAACCCACCGACCGCCCACGCCCATATCAAAAGACCATCTCCGTTCCACAAAGCAATGCCATGGTGTCCGTCCCGAACGGGCTTATTAAACCGAACGGCCATTTTAACGGCAAAAGGTCCTTCCGTGGAAAGAACTTGCGGTTTCCCGGAACTGGGTTCCAAAATTTGCCACCCCACAAAAGAAGCCGCCAGCCGGCCAAACCCGTTGTTCGTCGAAGGGTCCTTCCGATCATCCGAACCATTTGAAAAAGAAGACATTGCCAACTCATAGGCCCCAACCACATCCGCCGTTGACCCAATCTGCTTTAAAGAACCCCCTTCCAGCCAAATCGTCCGATGGCACAGACGCCGTATCTGATTTAATTGGTGGCTCACAAACAGAACGGTTCTGCCTCGTTCTACAACCTCCCCGATCTTGCCAAGGCATTTTTTTTGGAAAGCGGAGTCCCCGACGGCCAGAACCTCATCGACAAAGAGGATCTCCGATTCCAAATGAGCGGCCACCGCAAATGCCAAACGCACGTACATGCCGCTTGAATAACGCTTAACCGGCGTATCGAGAAATCTCTCCACTTCGGCAAAAGCCGCTATCTGATCAAACTTACGGCCAATTTCCCTGCGCCGCATCCCAAGAACAGCGCCATTCAAATAGATGTTCTCCCTGCCCGTTAATTCAGGATGAAATCCCGTCCCAACCTCAAGCAGCGACGAAACGCGCCCCCGGAGAAACGCCAGTCCTGAGGCAGGCTCGGTGATCTTGGAAAGGATCTTTAAAAGCGTTGACTTTCCGGCTCCATTTTTACCAATGAGGCCGACGACCTCGCCGCGCGCCACAGAAAAGGAAACATCTTTTAAAGCCCAAAAGGTATCGGGCCGGGAACTGCCCCTGTCTTTACTCCTTCCCCGTGGCCGCCAACCCCCAAAAGCTTCACGCAGCGTCCTGGGCTTCACTTCCCCCAAACGATAAAGCTTGGAGATATTTTCCACCTCAATCATAGGCTTAGACATTTCACACCTTCACCATTCTATTACACAGCCTCCCCCTGAGAAAGGGTTTCCTGCGAGTCCTTTAGCCGATCCTTCAACGGACGAGTCTTGTATCAACAACTTACCACCTCCACCTTCGGCAGTGGGAAAATCATCCGAATGCCTTTGGCCAGCGTTTCTCTTTCCCTTTCAATGAATTCCTTTCTAAAATGCCACGGGAGCGCCAAATAATAGTCCGGCTTCATCGCTCGCGACTCCTCTTCGCTCACAATCGGAATGTCCGTCCCCAGCGTCAATGCCCCGTGCTTATCCGGGTTCCTGTCGGCGGCGCAGTCGATTGTCGAATGGTTGATCCCGCAAAATTGAAGGATAGTGTTTCCCTTGGTCGAGGCGCCATAGACGTGAACCTTCTTCCCTTTCCGTTTCAACTCCTTGAGAAGCTTAACCAGTTCCTCCCGATGGGCATCGATTCGGCGTTGAAAATCTCGATAAGGTTTATCCGTGTCCAATTCCAGGTCAAACTCTTCCTGCCTCAGCGCCTTGATCTCCTCCAAGAATTCGGGCTTTGTGAACTTGAAATTATCGACGTGGGCCGCATAACAACGGATACTCCCCCCGTTGATGTCATTGAGACCGACCCTCACGAGCTTCATTCCGGCCTTCTTTAAAATCGTTTCGATCACAGCGAGGCTGTAATATTCCAAATGCTCATGGCAGATCGTGTCGTAGGAATTCATCTTCAGCATCAGCGGCATGTAGGACATCTCAAAAACCCAAACGCCCTCTGGAGCGAGGTTTTCCTTAACGTCTCTTACAAAAGAAACGGGATCCTCAAGATCGTAAAACATCGCGATGGCCGTGATGATGTCGAATTTCTCCCCTTTCGTTTCCTTTGTCAGCTCAGGCGACGGAAACAAATCCCGGATCACCCGGATATCCCCGTCGATCCCCGCCGTAATCTCCGAAGGATCGACGCCGAATTTGACGAACGCTTTCGGGTAAGAGCGCAAAAGCGTGCCGTCGTTACAACCGATATCCAAGACCTTCGCGTTTCCTTTGCCGACAAGCTCCGAAGCTTCTTTCGCAATGCCCTCAAGGTGTTCCCGCATCGTCCGGTTCGTCCCCGAGCGGTACCAATACGTCGAATAAAGCACCTCCGGCGGCACCGTGTGCAGCATCTGCAAAAGCCCGCATGCTTTCTCATCTTTCGTCGCGTCACAGCGAACGAGGCGCACAGGGATTTTTCTCATGGGCGGCGATTTCTTGCCCGGTTTCACAAAAGAACCTTGGAGATACTGCTCCCCAAGGTCTATTACTTCCGTCAGTTGAGACGACCCGCAAACCCTGCAGGTTTTTCGGTGAGTGAGATGCATACGATGGTTACCCTATCCTGTAATCTTCTTTTCGAGGCTTGACGTAATCGACATAAACGACACGTTCTTTGATATCGACCGCATAGATCACCCGGTAATCCCCAACGCGATAGCGAAAGTATCCATGGAGTCTTCCGGCTAAACGCTTGATTTTAGGCCCGTTCAGCGGACTGCGCTCTAAAGCTTGGCAAGCTTCCTGCACCAAAACCTTGAGAGAAGATTCCAGCTTCCCATATTCCCTTAACGCATGAGAAGACAGCGCGACCTTATAGATCACGGATGCGGTTCCAATCGACGTAAAAGTCTTTTCGTTTCTTCGCGCGGGCTTCCTCACCGGCTCGAATGGCTTCCATGGCCTTTGGATCCATCAAAATATCGACCGTTTCCTCAACGCCTTCCGGATCAGACACATAGATTAAAAGCCCCTTACGCACCAGAGCCGAAACCGTCGTGTCATGCTCCACCGCCACCCGCTTAGCCGCCTTGTAAATCTCTTGATCGATGGTTAAAGTCGTTTTGATCGTCATGGCATCCACCTCCTTATTACCATACTTCCATACTTATATAAAACCATCTCAATGCCCTTTTGTCAATAGACGCCTACTATTTCATACCCATACCGGACTCCATACCGCATACCGGACTCAGTCCCAAACGTCCAAAAAGGGCATAGTTAGCACCTCGAAAACCCCCTAAATCGTATCCACAAACGTCCGCTCAACGCGGTTAAAAACCAGCACCCCGCTCACGAGAAAGAAGCACGTCATCCCGAACGAAACCGCCCAATAACCAACGTCCAGAAATCCCACCCCAAAAAACCCATAGCGGAAACCCTCCACGATCACCGCCATGGGATTCAAGACCGCAAGCCACCGGAGCCTTTCGGGAACGACCGAGAGCGGGTAAATAATCGGCGTCGCGTACATCCAAAGCTGGGTCAGGAACCCCACGAGATGCTGGAAATCGCGGTACTTCACCGTGAGCGCCGCGATCCACAACCCGAAGCCCAGACTCAACATCGCCGCCTGCAGGAAAAGAAAAGGCAAAAGGAGCAAAAACTCATTGGGCTGGATAAGAGAGCTTGCCGGGGTGAAAAACTTGAAATAAAAATAAAACGAAAGAAACGTCACAAGCTGAATCACCATCGCCGCCACGTTAGAGATCACGATTGAGAGCGGAATCACAAGCCTTGGAAAATAAACCTTCCCTAAGATATGGGCATTGGCGGAAAGAGACTGGGAGGTGGCGAGCAAACACTGCGAAAAATAGCCCCAGGGAACCAGCCCGCAAAAATAAAAAAGAAAGGGCGGCAGGCCGTCCGTCGGAATCTTGATCCCTCTCGCAAACACGAGAGCGAAAATAAGCGCAGTGAGAAAAGGCTGGAGGAAAAACCAAAGCGGCCCCAGAATCGTCTGCTTGTACTTCGACACAAAATCCCGCCTCACGAGAAGCCACAGCAAATCCCGGTAATGCAAAAGCCCCTTCCAATCAACGTACAACCAACTCCGGTTGGGTTGAATCACTACCTCATAATAATCTTTGCCCACAGCCCCTCACCTTACCATCTAAACCATCTTAGGACCTGGGCGGGTGGCGGCGGACGAAGCCCTCGCCAATATGCCGAAGTTTTACCGGCATATTGGCGAGGTGGCCGCCGACAGGACCCGCCCTCGCCTGCAACTTACTGCCTCTAACATCCCCCAACACCGCTTCTCAAAATTCTGATGGGAGAAAAACTCAAGACCTCGCGGCACTGCTCCCCTCGGCCGCCGAAGCGCCTCCAGAATGCCCTCTCTAATTTCTCTCGGATCATCCGGATCCACCAAAACCCCAAGCTCCCCGTGCCGCAATGCCTCAATGCTTGCATCTTTCTTGCTTCCCACCACCGGCACGCCGCACGCCACCGCCTCCAAATAAACGATCCCAAACCCCTCGCCCCGTCCGGGCATCACGAAAACATCGGCCAGCCGGTAAAGGCGCGCCTTTTCCTCTTCCGGCACGAATCCCGTGAAAATCACCCGCTCCTGCAAGCCCAAGGCCTTCGCCTTTTCCTCCAGCCTTCGCCGGTCGGTTCCATCCCCCGCCACCAGATACACGAGATTCGGAACCTCCCGCACAAGTTCCGGCATCACTCCCAGCGCCTCGTCAATACCCTTATACCGGTCCTCGGAAGACAACCGCGCCAAACTCATCATCACGGTCTTCCCCGAAAGCCCATAACGCGCCAAAAGCACCTCATCCTTCTCACCCGGCGAGAATCGATCGAGCTCCACCGCCGGAGGCAGGAGAAAACTCTTCGCCCCGTTCAAATGCGCCCATCCCTTAAACCGTTCGAGCGTCACCTCGCTGATGGAAAGAATCCCATCAAGTTTTCGGGTAAAATAATTCGAGAGCCGATGTCGGGTAGGTTTCCATGCGTCCACCCCATAGAGAAGGAGAAATAAAGGAGAACGGATAAACGACGCGCGCAGAAGCTGGGCCAGCCACAGCAAATGCAGGTGGCCGCAAATCACCAAATCAAACTTCGGATTCCCTAGAACCGTTTTCAAAACAGCGCCGGCATACCTCGCTTTGCCCCCTAAGCCGTCCGGAATATAATTCAACTTGTCCGGGAGAGCTTGAACTTTATTGGGCGCGAGCCGCGGAATGGCGACGACTTCGTCACAGGAAGGATAACGGCAAAGCGCGGAGAGAAAATCACGATTATACTTGGCGATCCCTCCGCTCCCACCAAACGCATCGGTCAAAAGCGCCAAAATCCGCATTAAACAACCGCTGCTTCCTCTTTCTTATAATAATTCTTATACGACTTATAATACCGGTAATATTTATACCGGTAGCTGTACGCCCCGTACTCAAAATCCGCGCGGTTAATCACCACTCCCAGGAAAGGCCTCCCAACCGCTTCGAGCCTGTCTTTCACCATCTTCACGATCTTTTTATGCACCATCCCCGATCCGCAAATAAGAACGGCTTGGTCCACGTGCTTCGCGATAATGAGTCCGTCCGGAATGAATAAAACCGGCGCCACGTCGATGATGATCCGGTCGAATTGGGGGGAAACCTGATTCAGAAACTCTTCAAAGCGCTTGGACTCCAAAAGCTCCACCGGATTGGCGCTCCTCGTGCCGGCGGTCACCGCATGGAGCGGCAGGCCGCCGACGGAAATAATCGTCTCTTCCAGCGAAGCCGACCCAATCAAAAAATCGGTCAATCCCTTGACGTTTTGAACGCGGAGGTACTGGTGCAGAAAGGGACGGCGCATGTCGGCGTCCACGAGGAGCACACGCTCGCCCATGGAGCCCAAAGACATCGCCAGCAAAAGCGCGACTGTGGACTTTCCCTCATCCGGCACGGCGCTCGTCACCAGAATCTTTTTCGACCGCTCATAAGGCATCGAAAAAAGAACCCGCGTCCGGACGTTGGTGATCGCATCGGAAAGAGTGCTGTTGCCCTTCAAGATTTGAACGACCGAGAAACCCGGAGACCTCTCATCCAAATGAACCTTCTTGCCCTTTCCCCTTTTTTTCTTCACGAGTTCCTTGACGAAAGGAACGTAGCCCAAAAAGGGCAGTCGGATCGAGGGGCTCAAATCTTCCTCCGAGCGGACCTTTTGGTTCGCATACTCCACGAACAACACCGCAAAAACCCCCAGCCCCAACCCCAGAAAAAGGCTCAAGAAAAACCCTTTCACCCGGTTCGGCTCGGAAGGCGTGGCCGGAGGCACCGCCTCCTGGAGAATCTTGATGTTGGTGATTTGATACTGCCCTGAAACGTTGGCCTTCAGCTTATCCACGAGCTTCGCCGTCTGCTCATGGATCTCCGACTCCACTCTTCGCAGGCGCTCATGGCTCTCCTTCACCACGGGATGCTGAGACTTATAACGCTGAGACATCTCCCGGACTTGAGATTCGATGGCGAGCTTCTCGTTTTTCAAGCTTTGAATCACGGGATCATTCGCCACGTAATCCAGCGACTCCGCGATGTCCGTCTGCGTCACCTCCGGAGCGGACGGGGAACCCTTGGCGGCATCGCCGCCTTCCGGAATCCATTTCAACATCTGCTGGGCCATGTAGAAGCTGTCGCGCATCGTCTCCCGCATGAAAACCTCGGCGTACTTATTGGCGATCTTGGCCGCCGTCTCGGGATGCCGGTGCTTCACGGCAACAGTCAAAATGCGGGTGCCGCGGATGCGCCGCGCGTCCACCTTGTAATCGACCCCGTCCAAACCGAGCTCCGAACGCGCCATCTGCCCGATCTTGCGGCCCGTGAGAACGGCTATCTGCGTCCCGTAATAATCCTCGTCCCCGCCGGAGAGAGGGATCATCATCTCTTCGTAAGACTTGGGCGCCTTGTTCACCCTTTCCACCAGAATTTGCGTCTCTCCGGTGTACAAATTGGGCAAAAGCGAAAGATAAATGAGGGAGCAAACCGCCGCCGCCGCCGTGATGCCTAAAATAATCCACCGGTGGCCGAGAAGAACGTGCCAATATTCCACCAACTCACTCGGCTCGTTTTTCTCCATCAAAAAATCATCCGGGACCGTCCCGGAACCGTTTCCGTTGTTCATAACGTCTTCCTCTCCATCCCGCTAACCCTCCTCCCCCTGTCAAGGGGGAGTTAGAGGGGGTTTGGACTTTGGTTTACGAACCCCGGCCTCTCCAAACCCCCTCCGGCTCCCCCGTATCAGGGGGAGGGGTGTCTCCTCTCTAAAAGATCGACTCCGGCACCACCACCAAATCCCCCGCCTGGAGCGGCACATCATCCGCCTTGCCGTCTAGGATGCGCCTGACATTGGCCTGGATCGTCTGTTTCGTTCCATCGGCGTTTGTCCTCACGATCTTCACGCGATTGGGAGCCGCGAGCGACCCAAACCCGCCGGCTTGCGAAACGAGCCGAATAAGCGTGAGATCCGGCGTAAAATCATAAGTCCCCGGCTTCCCCACGTGACCCAAAATCACGAGACTTTTGTTCAAACTCACCTCAAAATCCACCCGCACCTTTGGATCCACCAGGTAATCCTTGACCAACCCCTCCGTCAAAAGCTTCTGGACCTGGTCGGTAGAAAGCCCTCCCACCATGAGAGAACCCAAAAGGGGGTAGTGGATCTTCCCAGAGGCGTCCACGGTGAAAACGCCGGACAGCTCTCTCTCGCGATAAACTTGGACGTTGAGTTTGTCTCCGGCCCGGACCGTGTAGGATGGAGGATTCGCGCTGGAAACCGCGCCTGCTTCTTCCCCGGCAACCGCCAAAGAAAAGGGAAAAACGCTTAAAGCGGCAAAAAGAAGCAAAAGCTTAGAGAATCGGGAGGTATTTTTGAAGCTCATAATCGGTAATTTCGGCGCAATACTCGTTCCATTCCATTTTTTTGTTTTCGATCAAGGAATGGTAAATGTGCTCTCCTAGCGCATCTTTCAAAAACCTGCTTTCCTGAGCGATCCCAATGGCTTCTCCCAAGCTTTGAGGCAGCATTTCGATGCCTCTTTTTTTCCTCTCCGCCTCCGTCACCGTGAAACCGTTCTCGAGGGATTCCGGCAGTTCGTATCCGTTTTTGATCCCTTCGAGACCGGCGGCCAGCATGAGGGAAAACACCAAGTAAGGATTGCAGGCGGCATCGGGCGAGCGAAGCTCGGCGCGCACGGAGTTCTCGTGTCCTTGCTTGTACATCGGGATCCGGACAAGAGCCGACTGGTTTCGCTTCGCCCAAAACACATGCACAGGCGCTTCATAGCCGGGCGTCAAGCGTTTGTAAGAATTCACCCACTGGTCCGTGACGATGGACATTTCCCTCGCGCGTTTCAGGACGCCCGCGATGAAACGCTTGGCGATCCTGGAAAGGTGGTTCCGGTCGTTCTTGTCGTAAAAAACGTTTCTGTCTCCCTTAAAAAGGGAAAAGTGGACGTGCATGCCGCTGCCGTTTCTCTGCTTTAAAGGCTTCGGCATAAAAGTCGCATAGACGCCGTTTTTCAAGGCGATTTCCTTGACGACGAGACGGTACGTCATCGCGTTATCGGCCATCGTCAAGGCGTCCGTGTAGCGAAGATCGATCTCATGCTGGCTCGGCGCCGCCTCATGGTGGCTCGTCTCGACGCCGATCCCCATTTCCTCGAGCGTCAAAACAGTCTCCCGCCTCAAATCCGAAGCCACGTCCAAAGGCGTCAGATCGAAATAGCCTCCCTGATCCAGCGTCTTGACGGACTCAACGTCCTGAAAGTAAAAAAACTCGAGCTCCGGCCCCACGTAAAAGGTGTAGCCAAGCTCCGTCGCTTTCTTCACGTTCCGCTTCAAACACCGGCGGGGATCTCCGATGAAAGGATTGCCGTTCACGTCCACGATGTCGGCAAACATCCGCGCGACGGCGTTCTCCCGCGGGCGCCACGGCAAAATCTGAAAAGTCGAGGGATCCGGCACAGCCCTCATGTCGGACTCGCCGCTCCTGGCAAAACCTTCGATCGCGGACCCGTCGAACCCGGCTCCGTCTTCCATGACCTCTTCGAGCTCCGCTATCGTGATGGCAAAGCTCTTGAGCGATCCCAAAATATCCGAAAACCAAAGGCGGATAAAGCGGACGTTATGGTCGTAGGCCTGCTTTAAGACAAATTCCTTGCCTTGTTTGGCGGGTATTCGAACTCTTTTGTGCTTCGCCTCAACCATTGGCATCTTCCATTGAAATATAAAAATCCCTGCCCCCCATTCTACAGAGAGCAGGGATTTTTATCAAGATTTCAATTTCCTTTTTTACAGCGCCTTCTCTCCTCTTTCCCCTGTGCGGATCCGAATGGCCTCCTCCACGGGAGAAATGAAGATCTTTCCATCCCCCACGTTGCCGGTCTTGGCGGCCTTCAAGATCTCCTGCACGATCTTCTCGGCGTCATTGGCCGGCACGACGATCTGGATTTTGATTTTGGGAATAAGCTCCATCCGGAACCTTTCCCCTCTCCAGACCTGCTCGACGCCTTTCTGCTTCCCGTGTCCTTCGATGTCGGTCAGCATGATGCCGGGATAGCCGCACTTCGCCAGCGCCTGGCGGACCGCCTCAAACCGTTCGGGGCGGATAATAGCCGTGATTTCCTTCATCATCGATTAGTCCCTCCCACCGGCGCCTGCCGTGTGCCCGACAAACGTGTAACTCTGCTTGCGGATGGTAAACTCGGGGTACGCCGTATTCCCATGCTCGCCGATGTCGAGACCTTCCAGCTCTTCAGCCAGCGAAACCCGCACGCCCATCACCGCCTTGATCACGAGCCATGCCGCGAGCGCAATGATAAAAACATAAGCCGCGACGGCCACGACGCCCGTAAGCTGAGCCATCAGAAGCTTCGTCCCGCCCCCGAAGAAAAGACCATTGCCGGTCGTATTCGGCATAAACAGGTCCTGGGCGAATAAACCCACGGCAAGGGTTCCGAAAACGCCGTTCACGAGGTGCACCGAAAGCGCCCCGACAGGATCGTCGATCTTGATTTTATCAAAAAACGTCACTGCCAGCACGACCAAAACGCCCGCGATGAGTCCGATAATGAGCGAACTCTCGACGCTCACGTAAGCGCACGGAGCCGTGATCGCCACCAGTCCGGCCAAACAACCGTTGAGCGTCATGCCGATGTCCGGCTTGCCCAAAATCACCCAAGAGGTGATCGTCGCGCTCAAAATAGCCGCGGCCGCGGCGCTGTTCGTGGTAATGGCGATCCGCGAAATGTCATTCACGGCCGCCGCCATGGTGCTTCCGGGATTAAACCCGAACCATCCCAGCCACAGCACGAAACAGCCGATCGTCGCAAGCGACAAGTTGTGGCCCGGGATCGGATTCACGCCGCCGTTTTCATTGTACTTTCCAAAGCGCGGTCCCAGAACCAAGATCCCCGCCAAAGCCGCCCAGCCGCCCACCGAGTGCACGACGGTGGAACCGGCAAAATCCCACATGCCCATCTTCGCCAGCCACCCGCCGCCCCAGATCCAATGGCCGGTGACGGGATAAATGATGCCTACCAAGACAAACGAGAAAACGATGAAAGAAAGATACTTGATTCTCTCAGCCACCGCTCCGGAAACGATCGTAGCGGCCGTTCCCGCAAAAACCAGTTGAAAGAAAAACTTCGCCAAAAACGGCACCGTCGCCCACGCAATGGCGCCGTAAACGCCCTGATAAGCGTCGCCGGTGGCGGGGCTGTTGTCCGCCCCATGCAGCATGAAAAGACCCTTCATGCCCAGCCAGCCGTTGCCGTCCCCAAACATGAGCCCCCAGCCCAAAAACCAAAAGGCGACCGAAGAAACGGCGAACACGATGAAGTTCTTGGACAAAATGTTCACGCAGTTCTTCTGCCTCGCGAATCCCGACTCCACGCACGCGAACCCGAGATTCATGAAAAACACGAGCATGGCCGTCACCATCGTCCATATCGTGTCGAGCGCGACTTTTGTATCCATCATGCCTCTCCTTGTTTAACCGATACCTAAAGCCGCATTATACAAAAAAACGTTACAATCATGTTGCGGGGGCGTTAACACTACTCCTCTTCCTCCGCCGTGAATTTGTAGCCGATGTTGCGGACGGTTTCGATAAACCGGGAGTTTTTGCCTTCGATCTTGGAGCGAAGCCGGCGGATGTGGACGTCCACGGTGCGCGTGCCGCCGTAATATTCGTAGCCCCACACTTTGTTGAGCAGGACCTCGCGCGTGAAGACGGTGCCCGGGTGAGCGCACAAAAATTTGAGGAGCTCAAACTCCGTGAACGTGAGATCGATTTTTTTATCCTCGACTCTCGCCTCGTATTTGGCCACATCGATGGAAAGCTTCCCTCCTTGGATCAAATTTTTCTGATCGACCTTCCGGACCCGCTTAAACAGAAGCTTCACGCGCGCGACCGCCTCCGAGAGGCGTAAGGGGCGGTAAAGGACCTCCTGGATGCCGGCCGGCAGATCGGCCTGCCCCATCTCGCTTTCATCCATCGCCAGAAGGATCGGCACGTCCTGAAGCGCCGGCTCTTTCTTCAATTCATAGTAAAGCGTCATGGCTTCCGCGTAACCCGCCTTGGGATTCAAAATCAGGAGATCCGGTTCCTTTTCGGCGATGCCGGCAAGGGTCAAACCGCTCAAAGACGACACGCGCACGGCAAAATGCGTGCCTTTCCGGAGAGCGTCTTTGAGCTCAAGCCCCTGCTTATTCTGGTCGCCCAGGATTAAAATGTTTCCGATCATCTTACGAAAGCCCCACGATCGTGATTCCTTCGCCGTCCGCCTGCCGCAGCACTTCTTCCTTAAAGAGCATGAGAGCCTTGCCGGCCTCAAGCCCCAAGACACGGGAGGAAACGGCCTTAAGCGAGTGAAGCGTCTCCACGCCCACGCAAGGCAGGTCAAATCTCAAATCCTGCCTGGGCTTGGCCGTTTTCACCACCACGGCTCCTTCGCCTCCCAGCTCGCCGCCGCGCCTAATCGCCGCATCCGTGCCTTCGATGGCTTCCACCGCCAGGACAACGCCTTTTTTGACGACAACGGTTTGACCGATGTCCAGCCCTCCCACCATCTTAGCGGCCCGCCGGCCAAACCGCAAATCTTTCCATTCTTCTTCCGTCGGCGCCCGCCGCGTCAACACGCCTCGAGGAACCAAAACCTCTTTCAAGAAAACCCTTGAATCCACCACCGAAACGCCGCATTTCGCCTTCAAGAAAAACCGGAAGGCCCTCAGTAAATGATCATCGCCGCGATTGGACGTCTGTTGAAGAAGGTCCTTCGCCGCCTGGTCCAGGGTCAAAGAAGGGTTATAAATCTCTCTTTTCGGGAGTCCCCCGGCCAGCACCGCCCTTTTCACATGGGAACTTTTCAAAAGCTCCGCGAGGCGCGCCAGCTCCCCCATCCGAACGTAGTGGGTCTCGCGGCTTAAGGCCTCGACCCTCCTGTCCGTCTGCCCCTCCACCCCAAAGGTCACAACCTCCCGCTTCAACGAAGAAGCGGCCTTGGCAAAAAGGATAGGAAGCTCACCCTGCCCGGCGATAAGGCCGATCACCCTGTCAATCGCTTTTGTTTTCCACCAATTTCCCAACACGTGCAATCCCGCGCTTGGATCCCTTTATAAAAGCAAGCGTATACTCGACCTCCGGGGTCATGCGCACCGTCTCTTTCACTTTCCTGACCGCATTTTGCAAATGGAGGCCGGAGGCAAACAAAATCTTAAGGGCCCTCCGCAACTCCAACAGATCTTTGGAGGCATAGCCCGCTCTCTTCAAGCCGACCACGTTCAAACCGCAAAATTTCATGGGATGCCCGTCGCAAAGCGAAAAAGGCGGCACATCCATCGTCACCTTCGAAAGTCCGCCGGTCATGGAAAGCTTCCCAATCCGCACGAATTGATGAACGCCGGTGAATCCCCCGATCACCGCTTTGTCCTCGACCGTCACATGTCCCGCCAAACCGGCGTTGTTGGCCATGACGACTTCATTTCCCAAAACGCAGTCATGGGCCACATGACAGTAAGCCATGAGCAGATTCCGGTCGCCGATCAGGGTGCCGGAACCGTCGGTTCCGCCGCAGTTGATCGTCACATATTCGCGAATGACGTTCCCACTGCCGATCCGAAGATAAGCATCCGCGGCGCCTTTCGTTTTTTTGTCCTGGGAAGCCGTCCCGATGCAAGCGCCGGGAAAAATGGAGCACTCTTCCCCTATCCGCGTGTCTCCTTCGATCACCACGTGGCCGGCGATCCGGGTGTTCGCTCCTATTTCCACGCGGGAACCGATAACGACGTAGGGCCCGACCTCCACCCCTTCCGCCAGTTTCGCTCCTTCGGCCACGATGGCCGTAGGATGAATGATACGTCCTATACGACTGATACGACTCATAGGACCTATTCCCTCAACCCACCAGTCCGAACATAATCTCGGCGCTGCATACCTCTTCTCCTTCAACGGAAGCCGACGCCTTCACAAGACCCATCCTCGATTTAATTTTAACCATTTGAACCTCAAGCCTCAACTGATCGCCCGGAACGACCGCCTTTCGAAACCGCGCCTCATTGACGGCGGCCAAATAGGCAAGCTTCCCCCGGTATTCGGGCTTGGATAAAAGAAACACGCCTCCCGTCTGGGCCATGGCTTCCAAAAGCAAAACGCCGGGCATGACTGGGTGCCCGGGAAAATGCCCCTGGAAAAAAGCCTCATTGCCGCTTACGTTTTTCACGGCCACGATGTGCCTCTCGCCCATCTCAAGGACCCTGTCCACCAAGAGGAAGGGATAACGATGCGGCAAAATTTTCTTAATCGCTTCGAACTCCATTTTGCCGGCCTTCAAGTCCACGGATTTATCGTCATGCATAACCGGCCCTCTTTGTTTGGATTTGCTCCACCAACTTCTGGTTTAAGGAATGCCCGCTTCTTAGGGCGACCACGTGCCCCAGGATCCTGAACCCCAGCAAATTCAAATCACCGAGGAGATCCAGCACCTTATGCCGGGCGCACTCATTTTCAAAACGGAACTCGTTTTGAACGGCCCCCTTCTCGGAAATGACCAGGGTATTTTGGTAAGTCGCCCCCCGCCCCAAACCCCTGCTTCTCAACTGCGCGGCTTCCGCCTCGGTGCAAAAGGTCCTCGCGGGCGCAATCTCTTTCTCAAAAACCTGGGGCGTGACGGTAAATTCCGCCTTTTGAAATTCCAAATAAGGGTGGTCATAGTTTAAAATGTAAGAGACCTTGAATTCCTCCGCGGGATAGACGCAAACGGCTTTATGCGTTTCATGGCAAAAGAGGGGTTCCGGGATCTCCCAGCAGTCCTCTTTTTCCGATTGGTCCACCGTTCCAAGCTCTTTGAGCGCCTTCACAAAATCCGCCGCGCTTCCATCCAACCCCGGCACTTCCGGCCCCTCGACCGTCACTTCCGCGTTCGAAATGCCAAGGCCCAAAAACGCCGCCAAAAGGTGCTCCACCGTCTGCACCCGATTGCTTTGAAGGCCGATGGAGGTTGCGCGCAAACTGCCTTGAGCTTCCTGCCTTCCTTCATGAAACCGGTTGGCGGAGACCGCCTCGCCCTTGCGATAAAAACGAATGCCGGAATGGGGCGGGGCCGGCCTTAAGAACACAACGGCCCTCTCCCCCGTATGCAGCCCCCTGCCGGAAATGGAACCTTCCCGCGCAATGGTTTTTTGAGTCGAAATGGACGTTCCCATCATCCCAATTTCTTCTTCATCTCCCCGACCTCCTTAAAAAGCTCGGGAAGCCGCGAGACAAGCGCCAGGATCCTTTTTCCTTCTCTCATCGGTTTGGCGGGATTGCCCAAAACGACGGTATGAGGAGGCACGGACTTCGTCACGCCGGTTCCCGCGCCCACCACCGCTCCGTCTCCTAACGTAATGTGTCCCACGACTCCCGCCTGGCCGGCGACGACGACGCTGCGCCCCAGCTCGGTGGAGCCCGAAATGCCCGCCTGAGAAACCACGAGACAATCCTCGCCGATCACCACGTTGTGCCCGATCTGGACGAGATTATCGATCTTGGATCCTCGCTTGATCCATGTTTTGTCAAACCGTCCGCGGTCGATGCTGACGTTCGAACCGATCTCCACGTCGTCCTCGATCAACACGAATCCCACGTGCGGAATCTTATGGTGCCTGCCGTCCACGGTGTCGTAACCGAAACCGTCGCTTCCGATGACGGCGCCGCCGTGAATCAGGACGCGGTTTCCGACCTGCGTCCCCGGGTAAAGCGTCACCTGCGGATAAATCCACGTGTCGCTCCCTATGCGGCAATCTTCGCCGATAAAGGCATGGGCCTGAAGGATCGACCGGTCGCCTATCCTCGAGCCTTTTTCGACGACGGCATAAGGGCCGACGGAAACGGCGCGGCCGAGAACCGCGCTTTCATGGACCACCGCCGTCGGATGAATGCCTGCTATTTGAGAAAAACGGGGCGGGATAAAAGACGACACGACCTTACTGAAAGCCTGGGAAGGATTCGGCGTGCGGATGAGCGGCTTTTTCGCCGAGGAAATCTCTTTCGAGGTGATGACCGCCGAGGCCGCCGTCTCCTCCAAAAAGGAGAGATAGCGGGAATGCGCCAAAAAAGTGATGTCTCCCTCTTTCGCCTCTTTGATTCCCGCGACGCCCGTAATGACTATCGACGCATCCCCGACAAGCTCGCCGTCCACAAGCTCGGCTATTTCTTTCAGCCTCAAATGCTTTGGGGCTCCATTATTTTTTCTTGGCGGCGTAGGATCCATTCAAAGCCTTGACCACCTGCGGCGTGAGATCGCTCTGCTCATCTTTAAAAACGAGCACGCGGTCGTTAAAAATAAAGGAATACCCCTGGGCCTTGCCGTAATCACCGATGACGGCCTCAATTTCCTTCAAGATATCGCGGACCATCGAATCGCGCTCTCTCCTTAAGGTGTCGCGCGTGCTCCGGTCAAACTCCTGAAGCGTCTTGATCTTATCGTCGATGCTCACCTGCTTGTCTTCCTTCGCCTTGGCGCTCAGAAGCTCCGCTTCATCCCTCAGCCTTTTGACCTCGGCCACCATCTTGTCGCGCTCCGCCTGCTTTTGAGCGCCCCTGGCCTCCAAAGACTTATCGAGCTCCTTCGTCTTCTGGTACTCATCGAAGATCCTCGCCAAATCCACGTAGCCGATCTTCTCCACAGCCGCGCAAACGCCGCCTGCCAAAACAGCGCTCAACGCCAACACCGCCAATCCCACGCCCAGTGACCGTTTCATTTTACCCCTTCCTCCTTTTTTAATTAAAAACCCTGACTGATATTGAAGTAAAATCTCACCTTTTTGCTCTCGCCCGGCACATCGTCGATCGGGTACCCCGCGTCCAGCTTCACCGGACCGATGGGCGTTTTGATGCGAACCCCGACGCCGAAACCGGAGAAGGGCCCGTCCCCGCTCCCGAATTTGTCTATTTTCTCATAAACGTCGCCCGTGTCAAAGAACACCGCGCCCTTCACCAAATCCGGGTAGATCGGAAAGGTCTCCTCGATATTCCCCACCCAATAGGCCTCGCCCCCGACGGGATCGCCGTTCCCGGGATCGCGCGGACCGATGCGGCGCTCCTTGTAACCGCGGATCGTGTTGGCGCCGCCGGCGAAATAACGTTCATAAAGCGGGACGGTGGTGGAATCGCCGTAGGCATCGGCAATGCCGGCCCTGACCTTGAGCTCGAGGACCAAACGCTCAAAATGCTTGAGGTACGTGCTCGCGCTCCCGAATAATTTCATAAAATCCTTGTCGCCGCCCAAGGGACCGCCCGCTATTTCGCCGGTTCCCGCGGCCAAAAAACCCTTGCTTGGATTAAAAACGTTGTCCCGCTGGTCGTGGGTCAAACTAAGAGCGGCGCTGGAAATCACGTTGGAACCCAGCTCATCCTTCAGCGCCTGCGACGAAGTGTCCGGGATGTCGGAGAACCTGACCTCTTCCAAACGGTACATCAAAAGGCCTTTGTCGTATTCCGTGAACTCCTTGCCCAGCCGCAGATCGCCGCCCGTCCTCCTCAAATCATAGAAGAAACCCGCCGAACGCGAGTTGTTGATTTCCCTCCGGTAAAGGTCGAAGCCGAAAGAATAGGGATACCCGAAAACCCACGGCTCCGTGAAACTGATCTCGCCGTTTCGCCGCACACTGCCGACCTCCAGCCTCAAACCGAAATCCTGGCCGGCGCCCGTAAAGGTGCGCGTGTTTTGCCAGTCGAAATTCTTCTGGCGGATCTGCGCAAAACCGATGACCGAGTCCACCGAGCTGAAACCGCCGCCGAAGCTGAATTCTCCGGTCTTCGCCTCCTTCACCGTCACGACCAAATCACGGCTGTTGGGAGTGGACCCCGACTCGGTGTCAAAACGGACCTCCTCAAAAAAACCCAGATTGTAAAGCCGCTCTTTTGAGCGCTTGAGCTTGGCGCCGCTGAACGATTCCCCCGGATAGGCGCGAAGCTCCCGGCGGATCACGACGTCCTTGGTTTTGAAATTGCCCTGGACGCGGACTTTGTCGACGTAAGTCAGCTCATTTTCCACGATCGAATAGTGGAGGTCCACCCGGTCGGACGCCTCGTTGTAGATGGATTCCGAACGGATGCGGGCGGAGAGATAGCCTTTGTCGAAGTAAAGGTCCTGGATGCTCCCGACGTCCAAGCGCAGGCCCCTTCTCGAAAAAGGCCTGCCTTTCGTCATTTGCGTGACCTTGAGGATCTCATCCGTGGAAGCGATCTTGTTCCCTTCGATCTGAATGTCCCCCACGACGTATTTCTTCCCTTCCTTAAGGATGAGTTTAAGGATAATGTCCCCGCTTTCCTTGTGCTGGGGATCAAACGGCTCGGTGTCCGTCGTCACCTCCGCGTCGCTGAAACCCGCTTCATCATAAAGGGCCTTGATCCTCTCGACGTCTTCCAAAAGCTCCTCTTCCTTCAGGAAACCGGAGTGCAGCCACCCCCACCAGGACATTTTCTTCGTTTTGATCTTCTTTAAAATATCGCCAGCCTTGATCGAATCATTGCCGGTCACCCGGATGTCGCGGATGCGGACCTTTGTGCCCTCGTTGATCCGGACGCTCAAAACCGCCTGGTTCGTGTCCGGATCCGCGTCCAGGGAACTTTCCACGCGCGCCTCCGAGAAACCCTTCTTCTCGTAAAGCCTCCTCACCGCTTCCACGTCGTCACGAACGCGCTTCTGATCGACAAAATCCCCGATCACCGACTGCATTTCCTTTTTGATCTGGTCCTTGTGGATCTTGCCGTTCCCCTCGATCCGGATCTCCTTTAAAACGGACTTCTCCGCCACATGGAAAACGACCTTGACGCCGCCGTCGTAGTCCTCCTGCTCGATTCTCACGTCGGTGAAATAACCGAGGCCGTAGAGGCGCTTCAGATCTTCGTTCAAAACCGTGGAGGAAAGAGGGACGTTGACCTGGGTCTTCACCTTCGCCAGGATCGTCAGGGTGGAAATCGTCTTATTGCCTTTCACGTCGATGGCCTTGACGGTCTTCTCCGCCTCCTGGGAAAAAGCAAAGGAAGACAAAAAGCACAAGGCCGTCAGAGACAAAAAGGCGAGCTTCGAGATTCGGTGACGCATAATAGCTCGTGATTCTAACACAGTTCCTGCAGGAGATCAAAAGAAACCAACGCCTGCGGCTGTCACCGCCCGCGAAAACGGCCGTACCTGGGTCTGTAGCGCTCCGTAAACCCGGAACGCGGGTGATGAGGCCTAAAGGAAGCGGCTGGCTGGAACGAGTCAAATTCTTCGGCGTGGATTTCCGGATGCTTCACCACGGGAAGCTGCATCCGGATAAGCCTCTCGATATTCTTTACGTCCGCCCGCTGATCGGGCGTCGCAAAAGAGATCGCGCGTCCCTCACAGCCCGCTCTGCCCGTGCGCCCGATGCGGTGGACGTAATTTTCGACGTCTTCGGGAAGGTCATAATTGATGACAAGCTCTATTTTCGTCACGTCAATGCCTCTGGCCGCGATATCCGTAGCCACAAGGACGCGGTAACGTCCGGACTTAAACCCTTCCAGCGCCTCCCGCCTCTGGCTCATGGATCTATCCGAATGGATTTCCGCCGCCCGGTGCCCCATGGCGCGGATCGCTTTTGATATTTTGCGGGCGCTGTGCTTCGTCCGCATAAATAAAAGCGTTGAGCCGTGATACTGCGCCAATATCCTGCCGAGAAGGCTGATCTTGGCCTCTCGCTTCACGATGTAAAGCTCCTGTGTCACGTGCTCGGCGGTAGTGCCTGAAGGCGCTATCTCCACGTGGACGGGGAGCTTCATGTAGGTATTCACCATCCGCATGATTTCCGGCGGGATCGTCGCCGAAAAAAGCATGGTCTGCCTTTCCCGCGTCAATGATTTCAGGATCCTTTCCACCTGCGGGGCAAAACCCATGTCCAGCATGCGGTCGGCTTCGTCGATAACGAGCAGGTTGACCCGGACAAGCAGGATATTGCGGCTGTCCATATGATCGATAAACCTGCCCGGAGTGGCGACGATGATTTGCGGACGCCTCCGCAGGGCGTCCTCCTGCGGCCGCATGGGAGCTCCGCCGATCAGACAAGCGGTCCTCAGGCCAAACGGATGCGCCAGCGTCCCGACCGCTTCGTTAATCTGAAGGGCCAGCTCGCGCGTGGGGGCGAGCACGATGGCGATGCCTTCCTTTTGGGCAAGATGCTGAACCATCGGGATGGCAAAGGCATGGGTTTTGCCCGTTCCGGTCTGGGCGATTCCGATGACGTCCTTGCCTTCGATCGCAACCGGTATGGCTTTATGCTGAATTGGGGTCGGGGTTTTGAATTGAATGCGCTCAAGGATATCGAGTATCCTCGGCGCGATGCCCAAACCAAAAAAACCCTGTTCTGCCATATGGGGATTACGCTCCTGTCTTCCTCAGAACTCACTCCTTCGCTCTGCTTCGCTAAATCTGCGCAGAGCTTCGGAGTGTTCCCTAACTAACGGTCGCCGCCTTTACGCTTGGAGAAACAATCCTTGCAATAAACCGGCCGGTCTTCGCGGGGCTTAAAAGGGACTTCGCATTCCTTTTGGCACTCCGCGCAAACTGCTTTGAACATCTCCCTGGGCCGCCCGCCGCCGAATCCACCACCACCTTGATACGCCATTGTTTCCTCCTTGTTATGGGTTAGGTAAAAACCCCGCTATTATGCACTAATAAGGCCTTTCTTGCAAAAACTTTGTAAAGGGCGTAAAGGGCGCACTTTTTCGTTTAACCTTAGGCTTCAATGTGCTACCATGACTTTGATGCGTTTTTCCAGCTTACATCTAAAAAGGAGGAGCGATGCGTAAAAGAACGTTACTGGTGGTCGCCGTTCTTGTTCTGGCAGCGGCGTGGTGCATGAACGCCTATGCGGCTGAGGGAGAAATCACGGCTTGGCAGGGTTTCTGGAACTCGATCGGCGGGTTCCTTTATAACGCCCTGCCCTGGAACTGGGGCAGCTGGATGGGCAAATAAGCGATAAGAGCTTGTTAAAAACAGAGACGCGGGACACCGCGTCTCTGTTTTTTATTTAGGAATGGGTTCGAAAAGCTTCCAATACCGTCCATAGCCTTCCTTCTCAAGGTCTTCCTTGGGAATAAAGCGAAGCGACGCCGAGTTGATGCAATAACGAAGTCCGGTCGGCGCGGGGCCGTCGTTAAAGACATGACCCAGGTGGGAATGGGCGCGTTTGCTCTTCACCTCGGTCCTGCGCGTGAAGAAGCTTCTGTCTTCCTTCTCCGTGACGTTCTCCGGCTCGATCGGTTTGGTAAAACTCGGCCAGCCCGTACCGGATTCGAACTTGTCCGTGGAAGAAAAAAGGGGCTCGCCCGAAACGACGTCCACGTAGATGCCTTGCCGGTGGTTGTTCCAGTAAGCGTTGTCGAACGGCTTCTCCGTCCCGTTTTCCTGGGTGACGCGGTACTGCAAGGGGGTTAATTTTTTCTTCAATTCTTCTTTGGACGTCATGACTTCCCTCCTTAAATAGCTCCCTGTGAAGGCGGCCTCCTCCGACTCTTCGGCGTGAAGACCGGAATCAGCCGAAAGAGCCAGCGCCCAATAGGCCAGACCGTAGGCCAGGCCCACGCAAATGAAGCCGAGAAAAAACGTAAGGAAGAAATTCATCCTAAGCCAGCGGTTGGCGACAAATGGGATGAAGAAAGTGAGCGAAAGCGGCACCGCCGCGAGAATGGAAACGGCGAACGGGTTGATTTTGTCCATGTCGCGGTGCTCGAAATAAGCCAACGCCAATGAAAGCACCGAGACAAGGGGCAGCGCGACGATAAACCCGGCCAGCACGGGTTTCTTTCCGGCCAGATGCGACGCGCCGGCGATCACAAGCGATGAGATTAAAACCTTAAGCCAAAAAATCATTTTATTTTTTACTTCTGTCCGGAAAAGCGCCCCCAAGAAGCGGACCTCGCTATAGCCGGATTATAGGCCGAAAGGAGAATCCGGTCTATTTTTTCTTTGGCGGTTCAGCGCCTTTTTCAACTCGCCCTCCGCGCCTCCGGGCCTTCCGGCTCATGCGCATTTTGGCCTGTGATCAACGCCAATTTTTTCCTTCGAGGCCATCGTTTAATTTGAGCTTCTCGTTTAAGCGCTTCCGATCTTGAAAAAAATGCCTCTCGATAAACAATCTGTTTTGGCGGATGGCCGCTTGTGTAGTGCGCGGTCTTGGCGTGGTGTTCTTTAAAACGACGATTCAGATCCGTGGTTACGCCGGTATACAAAGAACCGTCTTTGCATTCTAGAATATAAGTGTGCCACATGCGGTAACCACATCCTTCGACCCGCCTCGCAAGATGACTGCATCGCCCGGCTCTTAGGAAGCGGTCTCCGGCAAAGCTTCGGAGGAGGCCTTTAGGCGGTTCGCGTTTAAGCGCTTGATCCTTTTTTCTTCCTGCTTTTTCTTTTTTGCCTCTTCTACTCTTTTTTTATCCCGTCTAAAATTCTGTCTCACCTAGCGCCCGCTATCCTTGCGCTTGGAGAAACACTCCTTACAATAAACGGGAC
>JACQQY010000099.1 GCA_016206825.1 Candidatus Omnitrophota bacterium | reverse complement strand
TAGCTGTCCAAATCGTCATTGCGAGCGACCCGCAGGGAGCGAAGCAATCTCGCTTTTAAGACTGAGATTGCTTCGTCGCTGATGCTCCTCGCAATGACGAGGTAAATGGAATCTCGAAAAGCCGTTTCATTCGAGAAATCAAGACTAATTGAGACACGTGTGTCTTTCAATAATAGGTTGATCAAAATATCTCTTTGACGTCATCATATAGATCCGACCAAACGCCCTGCTTGAGCCGAAATTTTGTTCCGTGGTTATGTCCTGTCCGCGCATCAAAATCAATCAGCAAACTTCCTGCCTCTACACAGCACAGGAATTTCTCAAATGAAAAACCAGATAGAACGGAAAGATGCTGATAACAAAAAAACTCATGCCCATTGTCAATTTTTGCTTCGGCGATAACATAAAAGCAATTCTTTATCTTTTCACCAATTGCATATTTCAGATCTTCAAAACCCCAATACGGCTCGGGCGAAATCGCCCCCAAACCAGCTCTTTTCTCAACAGAAGCTAACCATGCCTTGATTTCAGAGTCCGACGTATCAACCTTCTTTGAATCAAATACAAATTTTAATTTTTTAGCAGTGCGGTCAACAACCACTTTGAATCCGCGATTTGTAAAACAACTGGCGCTAGTAGTCGATCGAAAACTCATTTCGGTTTTGGGGTACTTAGACCCCGCCTGTTTATGTGGCCAGCCATATTTTGGCAAGAGGATATTGCTTACAATACGAGCCGCCGTTGGCGACGGTTCAATGTGCTTTAATGTTATCAGCGAGGTCGAGTGTGCCCTCTGCCCCTTAAGTTCCCATTCTCTAGCATTAGGAATCGGCAGATTATTCTCTGTAATACAAAGAAGAACTTCAAGTGTGTTGCCCACAGCGCCATCATTTCGAGTGTCTCGCGTTTGCTTTACGCTTTTATGCCACCCCTTTGATGCAATAGCTTTGATTTCATTGATTAGCTCATCTTTCGAAAATAATTTCATAGTTTACCTTTCATTAATATCTTTTTTGGGGCGGCTTCCAAAAATCCAAAAGATATTCAAAAGTTACACCCATAGTTATATAGTTGCTCGGCCAGCCAAATATGCCAATACCATTGACTACATTAGTGCGATCCCATATTATGATGTTACGCAACTCGTAGCCTCGCTTGCGGAGCTCCTCGATTAATGAAACATGAATCGTTATACGTTGGTTTTCCCACCACATATCCGGAACGTTAATAACGCAATGCGCTTTCTCTTTCAGAAGAGGCAGTAATCCTTCAAAAATATCTCCCATGGCCGCCGCATACGAATCTATTGCCATTGTGCCCAAATCACGCACATCTTGAGAGTATTGCTCAACCTTACCTAATTGCTCATTATTTCTATTTCGTCGAGACTTATTTTGGCGAGATCGATTTAAAAGATTTGCATAGGGCGGAGATGTCCAAATCAAGCTTACGGTATTAGGGGAAATGTATTTTGCGATATTTCTCGCATCATCTTGGACGGCCACCTGAGTGCAAGCATTAAATAGGTTGGGATTTTTTTGAAGCCGGTTGGCACACAACTCAACGTATTTCTTTTGAAGATCAAAACCAACAGCATTCCGATTCAGGTCATTTGCGGCGATAAGCGATGTTCCGCTTCCAACAAATGGATCGATAACCAATTGTCCTTGATGCGTGAATAACTCGATAATTTTCTTTGCGAGAGATATGGGGAATGTCGCCGGATGGACGGATTTATCCCTTATATCGCGAGACTCATAAAAAAACTGCCAAACTCCTATTTGAGATTTTAACCAGTCTTTGGGGCTCATGCAGTTAATATGCGTATGGCCGCATTTACATAGACGCTCACTGGCAATACCTAAATTCGCACCATGCAAAGAATCACCTTCAAAAACAGTGATTTGTTTTTGCGCTGTTTTGTTTTTGCTCCCGCGATTTACCTCCGGTTCAACAGCTCTCTCTGTAATCGCGCTATAACCAATACTTTGATTTGCCATTTTATCTCTTTTCTTCTCTTATCAATCGACTACTTCTCCGAACCATGTGGGATAACTTACATATCCGGAATCGTTGCCACCGCAACACCCTGTGTCTGGAAATCCCTTGTCAATACTGAATAGGCTGGCGCTGTTTATTTTTTGATTTGGGCTTTAATACAACAGTTTCACCAGCCTCTATTTACAAAATCAAAAAAGCATTCTTTATAGATTTGGAATGGCTGCTACTACCACACCCTGGATTTGAAAATCCTTTGTCAAAACGATCGGTTGATAGTGTTTGTTTTTTGATCGCGGCTTTAACACAACCGTTTCGCCGGCATCATGAAATTCTTTAACAGTTGCCTCGTTGTCAATCAAAGCAACAACCGTATCGCCATTTTTCGCCGTCATTTGTTGACGAACTAAAACAAAGTCTCCGTCACTAATTCCTTTTTGGTTCATCGAATCGCCATTCGCCTTAAGTAAGAAATATCGATGCGGCGGACGAGCTAATTTTGTGCTGACTGAAATTTTGGCATGAATATTCTCCTCAGCGAGAATCGGAGCACCACAAGCAGCCACACCGATCAAAGGAACGTCAACCGTTTGAGCGCGAGTGGTATCGTCTCCCAAGCTTTTAATAAACTGTAAGCCCCCATCAACTTTGCGACGGAGCACTCCTCTTTGAATTAACTTATTAACGATCAACGAGGCAGACCGTGGAGATCGATAACCGAGCGATGACATAAGCTCACGCATGGAAGGAATCCGTCCAACATGCATGATGAAGTTGCGTATTTCACGAATAGCTTCTAATTCTTTATTGGATACTGCCGTTGTCCGCATGTATACAGTATTATACAGTTAGGATAATTTGTCAATGATTTTTTCTCACTCCGGCGGGCGAATGGGGTCTAAATGGTCTGCATCATTGGGGCCACGTCTTTTTTGACTGCATCTCTCCGCCCGCAAATCCTTTACCGGATTCCCGCCCCATGCGCCTTTCGGAGGGACCTTCGTGCCCTTGGGCAGGAAACTGCACGGGGCGATCGACGCCCCATCCCCTATTTCACAGCCCGGCATCACCACGGAACCCAAACCGACAGAGACGCCGTTCCCGATCTTGGTGGGAGCCAAACGCAGGAACCCCCGCTCGGAAGCATGGCAGATAAGCGCCACGCCTCCGCCTATCAGAACGTTGTCCCCTATCTCCAGAAGCGCGAGATCCGCCAAACCCCCGGTATTGACGTTGACTTCCTTCCCCACCTTCGCGCCCATGAGCCGGTAAAAGAGCGTTTGGAAAGGCGAGAGTCTCAGCACGTCCAAAAACGCGGCATTGGCGATCAAAATAAGGGAGTTATAACCCATCCAACGGAGACACTCTTTGGAGTGGATGGTATACACTCCGGGAGCGATCTTCAAACCAAAGAGATTTTTGGCAAAGACGCACAGAAAAATCAACGTCACGCCGAAGAGAAAATATCCGAGCGGCAGGGAAAGAGAGAAAAGAAGGATCTTGAGCCACACGGGGAAAACGCCGGCCGCCTTCCAAACCCCATAAACAAAGAGCGCCATGGGAAAAAACGAAAACCCAAGCGTCAAAACCGCCAAAAGGTGCAGCCACCAAACCCACACCTTAAACCGAACCGCCTCCCGCTTCTCCTTCCTCGCTCGTGATTCTTGATCCAAGATCTATGATTCCTCCGGCAAAACGCGGATTCCGCAGCCTTGCATCCGACAAGCAACAATGCTACCATTAAAAGTCCATGGAAACAACCCACCATCGATTCATTTTCATCACCGGCGGGTCGCGGGGGATCGGACGGGCCATTGCGCTCTCTCAGGCGAAGCCGGGGACTTTCCTTTTTATTAATTACCTTCGGGACGACGAGGCCGCTTCCCAAATCGAAAAGGAAATCGAAGAAAGAGGGGCGAAGGCCTGCCTTCTCCAGGGCAGCGTCGGCGACCCGGAAACCATTCAGACCCTCTTTAAAGAAATACAAAGAAAAACCGAGCGCCTGGACGCGCTGATTCACAACGCCGCCCTCGGAGTATTCAAACCCGTGTCACAGCTGCGCGTCAAAGACTGGGACATCTCGATGGACGTCAACGCCAAGGCTCTCCTCCTTCTGGCTCAAACGGCCCTGCCGCTCATGAAACAAACCGGCGGAAAAATTATCGCGATTTCGAGCCTTGGCTCGCGCCGCTACACCCCCAACTACGGGGCCATCGGCGTCTCGAAAGCGGCCCTGGAAAATCTCATCCGTTACCTGGCCGTGGAACTCGCGCCCCATAAAATCGGGGTCAACGGCGTATGCGGAGGGCTTATCGAAACCGATTCGCTCAAGATGTTCCCGGATATCGAGCGCATGAAGTCCGAATGCTTGAAGCGCACTCCGGGAGGGCGTGTGGGAAAACCGGAAGATCTCGCGAACGTCGTTGCCTTCCTGTTAAGTCCCGAATCCAACTGGATCTTCGGTCAAACAATCGTCGCCGACGGTGGCTATTCTCTCTTCTAACGAGCTGATTCTGGCCGCTCTTCTTTTTATCTTCGTGGTGTGGACCAAACGCATCCTGTGGATGAGCCGCGTCCGCCGAACCAATCCTCCTCTGGAGCCCTCCCGATCGCCCGTTTCCGGCGCGCCTCCTCCAAAAATTTCCATCATCGTCCCCGCCCGCAACGAAGAAAAAAATATCCCGAACTGCCTCCTGCACCTCTGCCGACAAACCTACCCGCGCTATGAAATCATCGTGGTGGACGACCGTTCCGAAGACCGAACGCCGGAACTTCTCGAAGAATGGCAGCGGAAATCGCCCGTGCCCCTTAAAATCGTCCGCATCGAAAAACTTCCCGCCGGCTGGACCGGAAAAAACTACGCGATGTTCACCGGCTCCAAAGCCGCAAGCGGCGAGTGGTTCCTCTTTACCGACGCGGACACCACTCACTCTCCCTCCAGCGTCGAAACGGCCGCCGCCTGCGCCGTCGAGCGGAAAATAGACTTCCTCACCCTCGCCCCGCAAACCGAATCCAAAAGCTTCTGGGAAAAAACCGTCCAGCCCCTCGCCGTCGGCAGTCTCGCCCTCTGGTTCCCGCCGGAAAAGGTCAACGACCCCCGAAGCGAGGTTACGCTCGCCAACGGGCAGTTTATCCTAGTCCGAAAAGAAGTTTATGAAAAAACGGGAGGGAATGAATCCGTCCAAAACGAAGTGGTGGAAGACGTGGAACTCGCCAAAAAAGTCCGAGGGGCAGGCTTTAGCGTTCAATTCCTCAACGGAACGCTTCTTTACTCCACTCGGATGTACAGCTCACTCAAGGAAATTCGAACCGGCTGGACGAGAATCTTCACTTATCTTTTCAACAAAAAACCGCTTCCAATCCTTCATAAAATTTTCATGTTTCTGCTTTTCTCGATTTTCCCTTTCTTGACGCTTTTCGCGGAAGCGGTCTTCAAACTGGGCTCCCCTCAAAAATTCTCCGAGGCGGTTTTCTACGCAAGCCTCGGCGTATCCGTTTGGATTGCCGCGATCCGTTTCATCGGCAACAAACTCGTCAAATCAAACCCTTGGTACGCCCTCCTCCATCCTCTGGGATCCCTCATCATGGTTTGGATCCTGGCAAGCTCTCTCTGGAGAATTCTCTTCAAAAAACCCTCCGTCTGGCGCGGCACCCTTTACCGGTGACTCCTTCCCTTAGGGATCTTATCCTCGATCGCCGGAATAGATTCTAAAGAGGTGCTTGTCGATCTGCTTTCTGAATTCCTCGTCATTGCCGCCGACATTGACTTTCAAATTTTGGTAAACATAGACCCCTGTCTTCTGATTCTGCCAATCGAAAAGCTCCATTTCCACAGGCAAGCGGGTCTTCTCGTCAAACAAAACGCGAACGCGGTAAGCAAAATAAACGGAATCTTTCTTTGTCCCCGGAAACGTCACTTCCACCTTTTCCCCCTCCAGACCACCCTCGCTCACCCGCCCCAGAAACCCGACCTTCAGCCGATTTTCCTTTTGAGCTTGAATCACCGCCTTCGCGAAATCAAAAAGGAAAGTCCCAATCCCCGCGTCCTCGATGTCGTAAGCGGCGCTGCCCTGCCGGACCCAGGGGCTCTTCCGGTCCAAAAAAATGACCGGCATGAGGCCGAACAAAAGGCGCGGCTCGTGAACCACGAGCTTGCCGTCATTTTTGCCTTTTTCATAGACCACTTGCAAGCCCTTCTTGCCGCCGTCGAGCCACCCCAAATAAATCTTCCAGGGTTTCTCGAATTTCAGGTAAATCTCCTCCGTCCGCCCCAGCACGCCTTTCGCCCCTTCCGTCTGCCGGAAGATGGCTTTGTAATCCTGAATCGTCTCATAGAAACTCAGCCCTTCTTTCAAAAGAACGCCAAGCCGCTCCTCTTCCTTCTCCCCCGCCCAACCGGAAACCCAAACGAACGCGGACGCCAAGCCAAAAATCCAAACGACAAGCCTTCGCTTCTTTTCGTTCCTCATTCTCTACACCACACGGGTTAAAAACTCCGTTACCTTTTGCTCATAAATCTCCCGCCCCACCACCACGGCCTGGTTGTGCCCCGCCTCCGGAATCACCAGCCTCTCGGCGGACCTCCTGTCGCGATTCATCCTCTGCAAAAGGACCTGGTGGGACGCCGGGACGTAATCATCCCGTTCTCCATGGATCATGAGAAGCGGCGCATGTCTCTCCTTCAAAAGCTTCTCCACGTCCACAAACCGCTTTTTGGACCGTTCCTGGCAATACCAAAAGCCGAGATCCGTAAAAAGATTCACGACCCACCGGGGATAGCGCTCTCCGAAAAAGTTGGGTTTGACCAGTATGGGAGCCCACTTGGCGATATAATCCCGAAAGATCTCTTTCATGGAAAAAAGGCCGTCCGCCACGACCCCCTTTACGGCGTGCTCCCGGAAAGAAGCGGCAAGGGCGATGTCGGCGCCGTTCGAAACGCCCAAAAGCGCGAAACGAACGTGCGGAGAGATCACCTTCTTCGCCCACCGGAGGATCGTCACGAGCCTCTCCACGTTCTCCTCGGTGGGCCACTGGGAAAGCGCCTCTTCTTCGGTTTCCGCTCCCTTATTCCGAAAATCGACGCTCAGCACATGGAATCCCAAATCGGGCACGAAATACGCATACCGCTCCCACGATTCCTTGGAAGACCCCGATTCATGGCAGAAAACCAAAACCTTGTCCGAACCTTTGTTCTCGACAAAAAGGATCTCAAACTCCCTGTCGCGGGAGTCGAGGATCGTGATCCGCTCCCCCCTCGAAGAAACCGAGACGTCGGAAGAACCCTTATACACCAAACCCATGAAAATATGGCTGATCATCCGCGTGTATTTGAAAAGAGCATGAATCAAAAACGCAAGGATGAAAAAAGCGGTGAAAACAACCCAAACGACCGTTCTCACTGTTTTTTCTCCCCCCTCATCCGCCGCAAAACCCGCGCCGTCAACAAGCCTGCCTCGAAAAGAAGGACAAGCGGAACTGCGAGCATGAGCTGGCTGAAAATATCCGGCCCCGGCGTCAGGATGCTTGCCGCGATAAACAGCACCACCACCGCGTGCTTCCGGAAGCGGCGGAGGGTCTCGATCTTCACGACCCCCAGAAGAACCATCCCGACCATCGCGACAGGCAGGTTAAACGCAACCCCAAACGCAAGAAGGAAACTCGACAAAAAGTGGACGTACTCGGTAAGAGAGACCATGGGCCGCAGCCATTCGCTCTGCATCCCCACCAAAAACTTGAGCGCAAAAGGCAGAACCCAAAAAAAGGAAAACGACACCCCCCCAACGAACAAAAAAGAACTGACCAGAACCCACGGAAGCACTTTCTTCCTTTCTTTTTCGTAAAGCCCAGGGGAAAGAAAAGACCAAACCTGCCAGCAAACGACGGGAGACGCGAAAACGAGACCTGCGAAGCAGGCGGCTTTTACCTTAAGGAGAAACGCCTCGGCGGGAGAAAAAAAGTAAAAACGGTCGATCTCGGAACGGATGGGGTTCGTGAGAAACTCCAAGATTTTGTCGGCGTACAAGAAGCTCAGAACGGCAAAAATAAAAACGGCGCCTAAAGAAATCAAAAGAACCTTCCGGAATTCCTCCAAATGCTCCCAAAAGGTCATGGACGATGGCTCAGGCATCTTTAAAAAGCTCGCCAAACCCCGGCAGGTTCATCTCGACTTTCGAAACCAATAAAACAAAAGCGTCAAAACGACGCTCACCAGAATACAGGTGGTGATGGGAAAATAGAAAGAGAAATTCTCTTTCTTAATCACGATATCCCCCGGCAGTCTGCCAAGCCAAGGGAGATGCATTCCCGAAACCACAAAAAGCCCGGCCGCCGTCAGCACCACCCCCAACAAAATCAAAAACTTCCCGAATTCCGGAACCATCACGCGTCCATTATATCACAGGGGTTTAACACACCCCACCCGGAAATCCAGCTAAAAGTTGCAAGTAATGGAGAAGGTGCAGAGATTAATGGTTGGGAGAAGAACTAGGATCCTCGGACGTAAAAGGAAGGAAAGAGAGCCAAAAGCTTCCGGCGTAAAGAATCCGAAATCACTTCGGAAGGGAGAATTCCCGCTTTCAACTTTTCATCCAAACATCCTTGAGGGAAAAAAGCCTGCAGGACAAAGGAGCGTGCCCCCGCCTTACTCAACTCTTCGGCCGTTTCCATCAAATCCTCTTCCGTAAGCAGGTCAGGGTGGTACGTGGTTCGAAACTCGCAATCAACGCCGCTCGCCAAAACGACGTCCACGCTCTCACGGGCCAGGATGCCGCTGTCTTTGACTCGGGTGATCTTCTCGTAAGAACCGAAAGGGGCCTTGACGTCCATCCCTACCCAATCGCAAAGGGGGATGACCTCCCGGAGCCTTTCGGGGAACATGCCGGCCGTGTGAAGGGCGGCTTGAAACCCCATCCGCTTGACGGCCTGCATGGCGTGTCCCAAAGCGGGATGCAGTGTCGGTTCCCCTCCGGAAAACACAATCCCGTCCAAAAGCCCCTTCCGATTCTCAAGGAAGACGCGAAGCTTCTCCTCCTCGACGAGGTTGGAACTCTCAAACGGCCAAAGCGGCGAGTTATAACAATAGCGGCAGCGCCAGGGGCACCCTTGGGTGTAAAACACCGCCGCCAGTCTCCCGGGAAAATCGATGGTCGTAAAAGGAGTGATCCCGCCTATCGGAAGCCCGCCCAAGAAATCATCCAGAGCAGAGCTTCTCGCATCCTTTTGGTTCGACAAAATGGGTCCGCTCATAATGCTCGCCCTTCTTTCCGGGATTAAACTCGGAGACAGGGCGGTGATACCCCATCACGCGCGTCCACACCTCGCACCTCTGCCTCTCCTCGTCCTTTAGGATGATCTCCTTCGTTCCCTCCGTCATCATCGCCTGCATGTTCTCCTCCTTTGTAGTGAGCGAAGTCGAACTACTCCTCTCTTTATGCGCACAAATACCTTTCACGAATGACCTCTTCATCGCACTTCGGACAAAACTCATGTTCACCCTGCAGATAACCGTGCTTCGGGCAGATCGAAAAAGTGGGGGTCACCGTGATATAAGGTATCCGGAATCTCCCCAGAGACTTTCTCACGAGATTTTTGCACGCAAGAGAACTGGATAAGCGCTCGCCCATATAAAGGTGAAGCACCGTGCCGCCCGTGTATTTGGCCTGGAGAGCTTCCTGCCGGGTCATCGCCTCAAAAGGATCCGTCGTGAAATTCACCGGCAGTTGGGTGGAATTCGTGTAATAGGGCCTGTCCTTCGTGCCGGCATGGAGGATATCCGGAAAACGCATCCTATCCTCCTTCGCGAACCGGTAAGTGGCCCCTTCGGCGGGGCTGGCCTCCAAATTGTACAAATTCCCCGTCTCCTCCTGAAACACCCTGAGCTTCTCCCGCACGAAATCAAGAAGCCTCAAAGCGAACGTGTGTCCTTCGTCCGCCGCGATGTTCCGGCGGTCATCCGTAAAATTTCGAATGCACTCATTCACGCCGTTCACGCCGATCGTGGAAAAATGGTTCCGGAGGGTGCCCAAATAACGTTTCGTGTACGGGAAAAGACCGGCGTCCATGTGGCGCTGGATGACCTTGCGTTTGATCTCAAGGCTCGTCTGGGCAATGCGCATCAGCTCGCCCAGCCGCTCGAACAAAGCCTTCTCATCGCCTTTGTAAAGATAACCCAGGCGGGCGCAATTAATCGTCACGACTCCGAGCGACCCCGTCTGTTCCGCCGAACCAAAAAGGCCGTTGCCCCGTTTCAACAGCTCCCTTAGATCCAATTGCAGGCGGCAGCACATGGAACGGATCTGGTTGGGTTTCAAGTCCGAGTTGATGAAATTCTGGAAATAAGGAAGCCCATACTTGGCCGTCATCTCAAAAAGGATTTCGCAGTTGGGATGATTCCAATCGAACTCCTTTGAAATGTTGTAAGTCGGAATGGGAAACGTGAACACCCGGCCCTTGAAATCACCCTGCGTCATGATTTCGATATAAGCCTTGTTGATCCTATCCATCTCTTCCTGAAGATCCCCGTACCGGAAAGGCATCTCCTTCCCGCCGATGATCGGAACCTCCTGCCGCAGATCCTCAGGGCACACCCAATCAAAAGTAACGTTAGTGAAGGGAGTCTGGGTTCCCCACCGGGACGGCACGTTCAGGTTGTAGATAAACTCCTGCATGTTTTGCTTGACCTCGCGGTCAGTCAACCGGTCCTTCCGGAGATAAGCCGCCAAATAGGTGTCAAAGGAAGAAAAGGCCTGCGCCCCCGCCCATTCGTTTTGAACCGTTCCCAAAAAATTCACCATCTGCCCGACGGCGGACGACAAATGCTTCGGCGGGGCCGCCTCGATCTTTCCGGGAACGCCGTTAAAACCTTCTCTCAAAAGATTGCGAAGCGACCAGCCAGCGCAGTAGCCGGCGAGCATGTCCAGATCGTGAATGTGGAAATCGCCCTCCCGGTGCGCGTTTCCCACCTCCTCCGGATAAACGTGCGAAAGCCAGTAATTGGCCACGACCTTCCCGGAGATGTTGAGAATCATCCCGCCCAGAGAATAACCTTGATTGGCGTTGGCGTTGACGCGCCAGTCGAGCCGTTCCAGGTACTCATTGATCGAGGAAACGACGTCCACGACGGTACGCTTGTCGCTCCGGAGTTTTTTACGCTGTTCCCTGTAAACGATGTAAGCCCGCGCGGTTTTGAGAAAATTCGAAGTGATCAGCATTTGCTCGACAACGTCTTGAATGGCTTCGATGTCGGGAACCCCCGTCTCATACCGGTGGTCCAAAACACGGATGGCTTGAGAGGTCAGCACGAGCGCCTGTTTGGAATCAAACTCCCCCGTGGCCGCCCCCGCTTTCTCAACGGCCGCTCCTATCTTCTTCCCATCAAAGGGAACAAAAGACCCGTCTCTCTTGCGCACCGTTTTTACGTTCTTCGCCCGGCAAAAATCCAACTCCATCGACCCGTTATTCATCTTCCCCTCCATCCTTCCTTTTTTACCAAAATCTTTTCTCTTCATCCGTAACCCCATACCCCCTTGGTAGATGCACACAAAACGGGTCCGCCGCCATTTTATCCCCGTACACCGCCCATGCCCTGGAGCGGGAGCCGCCGCACACGGACTTGTACTCGCAAACCCCGCACTTGCCCTTGAGCTTCGAAGCGTCCCGTATTTCCCTAAAAAGATCCGAGCGCCTGTATACCTCCGTCAAGGAATCCCTCTTCACGTTCCCGCCGGAAAGGGGCAAAAATCCGCTCGGAAAAATCTCTCCCGTATGCGAAACGAACACAAACCCCTTCCCCGCATTCACTCCCTTCCCCGCCCTCCCCACCCCATCCCACTCCCTACTTTCCAAAGAGGCGTTGGGTTCCCCCCTCTGCATCACTACCCTCCGGTACTGCGGCGCCTCGGTCGACTTGACGTCAAAAGAAGACCGAAGCGAAAGCTCGAACATTTTATGAAACACCTTCTCGTAATCCGATGCGCTCACTTCATCTTCGAGCCTCCCCCGTCCGACAGGCACCAGAAAAAACACCGACCAAAGAACGATTTTCAAAGACTCCATCAACCCGCAAAGGGCATCGAGGCCGCCGAGGTTATGCCGGGTAATCGTCGTATTGATCTGCACCGAAAGCCCCGCCTCATTCGCCCAGCGGATGATGTCCAACGTCCAGCCGAACGACCCCGGCACTTTCCTGAAAGCATCGTGGACCCCGGCATTCGATCCATCCAGGCTCACTGCAAGCCGCGAAAGTCCGGCTCTCTTCAGACTCTCCACCTTGGCCTCCGTCATCTCATCCGTCCCGCTCGGCGTCATGGCCATCCGAAGCCCCAGTTTTGCGCCATACCCCACAAGATCCAAAGCGTCGGGCCTCCGCATGGGGTCCCCGCCAGTCAACACCAAAAGCGGTTTGCCAAATCGCCGTATCTCCTCCAAAAGCCCAAACGCCTCCTTCGTCGTCAACTCCTCCGGATGCCGCGTCTCCAACGCCTCCGCGCGGCAGTGAACGCACTTCAAAGCACAGGAGCGCGTCACCTCCCAAATCACAATAAAAGGACTTTCGTCAAAATCAATTAAGTTCATACCAAATCTCCAAGACCATCTAACTCCGGCGGGTGGCGGCGGACGGTGTAGGGGCGTATTGCAATACGCCCCTACCCTAATCGGCCTATGG
>JACQQY010000097.1 GCA_016206825.1 Candidatus Omnitrophota bacterium | reverse complement strand
GGGATCGTCGTGTTTCTCTCGATGAGCCTCGTAAAAACGCCTCCCAGCGTTTCGATGCCCAGCGACAAAGGGGTCACGTCCAAAAGCAGAACGTCCTTCACGTCGCCCACGAGCACCCCCCCTTGAATGGCGGCGCCCACCGCCACCACTTCATCGGGATTCACGCCCTTATGCGGTTCTTTCTTAAAGAGCTTTTTCACCGTTTCCTGCACCTTGGGCATGCGCGTTTGGCCGCCGACCAGCACCACCTCATCGATCTCCTCCGCGCGAAGCTTGGCATCCTCGAGAGCCTTCGTGCAGGGGGAAATCGTCCGTTGAACGAGATCATCCACCAGTTGTTCCAGCTTCGCCCGCGTCAGCGTCACGGTCAAATGCTTGGGCCCGCTCGCGTCGGCCGTGACAAAAGGCAGATTGATGTCCGTCTGCGCGTTGCTCGAGAGCTCGCACTTCGCCTTCTCGGCCGCTTCTTTCAGGCGCTGGAGGGCCATGCGGTCTTTGCGCAGATCGATCCCCTGCTCTTTCCTGAACTCATCCGCCAGCCAATCGATGATCCGCTGGTCAAAATCATCCCCGCCAAGGTGCGTATCGCCGTTGGTCGATTTGACTTCGAAAACTCCGTCCCCGATCTCCAAAATCGAGATGTCGAACGTCCCTCCACCGAGATCGTAAACCGCGATCTTTTCGTTTTTCTTTTTATCCAAACCGTAAGCGAGCGCCGCCGCCGTCGGCTCGTTGATGATCCGGAGGACGTCGAGCCCCGCTATCTTCCCCGCATCCTTCGTCGCCTGCCGCTGGGAATCGTTAAAATAAGCGGGGACCGTGACGACGGCCTTCGTCACCTTATGCCCCAAATAATCCTCCGCCGTTTGCTTCATTTTCTGGAGAATGAGGGCCGAAATCTCCGGCGGAGCAAACTCCCCACTGCCCGCCTTCACCCGCGCATCTCCATTAGCGCCCTCGATCACCTTGTAAGGAACCAGCTTCATCTCCCCTAAAACCTCCTGGTGACGCCGGCCCATAAAACGCTTGATGGAGAAAACCGTGTTCTCGGGGTTCGTGATCGCCTGCCTCTTCGCCGCCTGGCCGACCAATCGTTCGCCGGTTTTGGCGAAACCGACTACCGATGGAGTGGTTCTTCCCCCCTCGGCATTCGCAATCACCACGGGATCCCCTCCCTGCATGACCGCCACGCAGGAATTCGTCGTCCCTAAATCAATCCCTATCACTTTTTCTGCCGCCATTTTTCAACCCTCCTTCTTCTGCGCAACTCTCACCCGGCTTGGCCTTAACAGCCGGCCGTTCAAAAGATAGCCCCTCTGAATCTCATCCATCACCCGGCCTTCTTCCGTTTTCTCGTCCTCCACCACGCCGACCGCCTCATGGAACCGGGGATCAAAGTGTTCGCCCACGCTCTTCACCACCTGGACGCCATGCTGTTCCAAGGCCTGATGAAGCTCTTTCTGGGCGATCTTGAGCCCTTCCAGGACTTTCATCACGTCATGCCCTTCCGCGATGCTGGCCATCGCCCTGTCCAGGTTGTCCATCGCGGGCAGAACGTCCGAAATAATCCGTTCGTTCGCAAACTTGATGATCTCCAATCGATCCTTCTCAAAACGCTTCTTCGCGTTCGCCAGCTCCGCCTTCGCCCGAAGGAACTCGTCCCGATACGGCTCCGGCTCCGCCAATTTTTTTGGCAGGTCCGCCACAGGGCCCCGGCGGACTTCGTCCGCCGCGCTTTCTGGCGGACTCAAAGGCGCCGCCTTCTCCCTCGGCTTCTCCTCTTTTTCCATCAAAACCTCCCTGCGGCCTCGGACAAACAATTCGCCACGTAATTCACCGCCGCCACGTTTTTGGCATAACGCATCCGCGTCGGCCCCACCAGCGCCACTCCACCGATCGGTTCCCCGCCAAAATAACTGTCTTTGACGACCAAACTCACGCACCCAAGCTCATCCGACCCGTTCTCATGCCCGATATGGACGTGGACGCCTTCCTCCTCCAAGTCCTTTCCCAAAATCCGCAGGAAATCGCCTTTCTCATCGAAGGCATGGAGAAGGAGCCGCATCTTCCGGATGTCCTGAAATTCCGGCTCCTCGAAAACGTGAAAAAGGCCTTCGACAAAAAGCTCCGAATCCTCCTCGAAAAAGCGGCTCAGTTTCTCCGCTTCCCGGATCAAATCCTCCAGAAGGTACGTCAAAAAAGACACGCGCCTCAGCTTTTTAATGTAAATCAAAGCCGCGTTGCGGGTAAGCTTCGAGATGGCGCGGGAGGCCGCCTGCGCCAGGCCTTCCAGCGTCCGCGCCTTCATGATTTCCCGAAGGACCGTTTCCTTCTCTTCGGAACCCAATTCCTCGGGCTCCATCAAACAATCGACGTAATAACGATACCCCTTATCCGTCGGTATTCTGCCGGCGGAGGGATGAGGATGCGTGAGAAACCCGCCCTCCTCCAGATCGGCCATCACGTTCCTGATCGAGGCCGGGGATAACCGGACGTTGAACCGCCTGCAAATCGTCCTCGACCCCACCGGCTCGGCCGTCTCGACGTAAGACCGAATGACGAACTCCAGTATTTTATCTCTCCTCGCCAATTCGCTCTCCGACATGTCCGCTCCCCTCCCTGCCCTTGGAATCAACCGACCCATTGAGGATTAGCACTCTCTACTCGTGAGTGCCAATACTAGTGTACCATAATTCAAAAGCTTGTCAACCTCACCGGACTCACATAAAAAGGGGGTTGGTCTGGGGTTGGTCAAGAACGGTTTTACCCCCTTTTCTTTTCAAAGGGGGCGGGGGGATTTAAACCCCGCTCTTTCTCACGCCGCCCAGGCCACCTGGAGCTGGTTCTTGGCCCACTGGTAGAATTCCTGGACGATTTTGGCGAGGGGCTTCAAGGCGTGTTCGACGAGGTTCTTGACCTTATCCCAGCAGCCGTCCACAATCGACGTAAGGGTTCGGGCGTCGATGTATCACGAGTCCACTGCCTACCGCCTCTTTAAAAAACGCCTTACTTCATCGTGTGTCCCTAAAAGAGACAGGACAATCTCATCCTCTTCAACGATGTAAACAATTCTCAAAGCCAAACCTGCCCGAAATTCATAAACGCCTTTTCCCAAATGTTTCATCCCAAAACCAACGGGAGCCGCGCCGATTTTGAGGTAATGCCCAAATTGGCGGAGGGCGGCATCCACTGCTTCTTGTGCGGATGAAGAGAGAGCCTGATAGGCCCTCTCAAAACGAGGTTTGGTAATAATGCGTCTGGGCACGGCTAGGCAGGATGTTGGGGATGTCGAGAATGCAATCCCCGGATCAAGTCATCGACAGAACGGTATTCACGGTCACCGGCTTCTTTTTTCAGCATGTCCGCTTTGAACCTTTCCAAATTTTCGACGGGAATCTTCTCTTCGACTTGCATAGGAATAAGAACGATCATTCCCTTCCGATACTGAACGTCAAAATAAAGATCGTTCTCCGTCAACCCGGCCTGTTGCAGCACAACTTTTGGAAGGGCCACCTGGTTCTTGATTGACCGCTTAACGAGCATACACTCCCCCCCTCCTTTCCCAATCCACCTAAAGTAAGGATACTTTACTTTTTTACTTTTGTCAAATCCTTTTATGCGCGCCAACAAAATGAACGCCCCAAAACCGCCGCAACCCAAGGCCCGCTCCCTGGGTTCCCCGCGCCAAGCCTTGGGTTGCGCCGCTTTCCTTAATGTTACGCAGAATCAAATCCCCCCTGCCCCCTTTCCAATAAAAAGGGGGTTGGTCTGGGGTTGGTCAAGAACGGTTTTACCCCCTTTTCTCTTCAAAGGGGGCAGGGGGGATTTAAACCCCTCTCAATCTCCCCGCACACACTATCAAAATGATCGGTGATGTCCCTATTGGTAAACCGTAAAACCCTTATTCCATATCTTC
>JACQQY010000093.1 GCA_016206825.1 Candidatus Omnitrophota bacterium | reverse complement strand
CAACTGCCCTGAAGGATTGGTGTGAGCGTCTTGGAGGAGGTAAACGAGGACACGTGAAGCGTCGTTCGTGAAGCGTGAAGCGCCTTCCTTGTTTCTTCTTGCGAGATACGCTTCACGAGATACGAGATACGTTTCTTCAATGGTGGCGATGGATTCCGGCAGACGAACCCCAAGAGGAAGCGCTGTTTCTTTTCCTTCAACCTTCGACCTTCCCCCTTCAACCTTCAGTTCCGGGTTGGCGAAAGAAATGTGTTCAGAAACCAGGCACAAAACAAGCGTCAGGGCTGCAAGCTTGAGAATCGGTTTGGAAGACAAAACCACTTCGAGCGGACCTCCTTTTTAATGTAATAGATAAAGTTTACACGGTGAAACTGAAGATTTCAAGGGGAGTAAAAATTAAGCTCGTAGGGGATCCGCAGATCACCCAACAGCTCGAAAAAACTCGGAAAAGACGTGTTGATGCAATCCACGTCCTCCACGACCGTCTCGCCTTCGGCGGCGGTTCCGGCGACCAAAAGGGACATCGCCGTCCGATGGTCTTTGAAGGAAGAAACCCTCGCCCCATGAAGAGAAGCAGGACCTTGAACCATGATGGTGTCGCCTTTTACCTCAACCTTAGCGCCCATCTCGGACAAACCAGCCGCCATGGAAACAATGCGATCCGTTTCCTTCACCCGAAGCTCGCTTGCCTCATGGATGACGCTCGTGCCCTTTGCCTGAGTTGCGAGCACCATTAAAATAGGGAGCTCATCGATCACGGAAGGGATCTCCTCCTTTGTCACTTCGAAAGCGCGCAAGGGCTTGGCTTCGATCGTAAAATCAGCCGTCTGCTCGGGCCCGTCCGAATGCAGGGCTTCAACCCGAATGACGGCGCCCCCCTTTTCCAAGATCTTGAGAACTCCCGTCCTCGTAGGATTCCACAAGACCGACCGGAAGAGAATCTTTGAACCCGGAACCAAAAGGGCAAGCGCCATAAAAAAAGCGGCGCTTGAGATGTCCCCCGCGATTTCGAAACTTTTGGCCGCGAGTTCCTGCCCGCCCCCCACCGACACCTTAAGCCCTTCTTCCTTTAAAACAACGCCAAAGTAAGAGAGAAATCTTTCGGTATGATCTCTCGACCGAAGAGGCTCCGTCACGGAAGTCCTTCCCTCCGCATAAAGGCCGGCAAGCAGAAGCGCCGATTTGACCTGGGCGCTGGCGATGGGAAGAAGAGCGTCGATGCCTTTCAGTTTCCCGCCCCTTATCGTAAGGGGAGCATAATTGGCGTTATCCCTCCCCTCCACCGATGCCCCCATCTGACGAAGGTAATCGGTCACGCGCCGCATGGGCCGGGAAGATAAAGAGGGATCCCCGGTCAAAGTAACCTGAAAAGGGTTCCCGGCAAGCACTCCCAGGAGAAGTCTCATGGAAGTCCCCGAGTTGCCGAGGGACAACTCCCCCTGAGGCTCGCGAAGGGAATGCAGGCCCCTGCCGTGAACCACAAGATCCGTAGGTGACGGCGTCTCCATCTCGACGCCCATTGCCCGAAAAGCCTCGCGGGTGCGAACACAGTCTTCCGCCGGAAGCACGTTCGTAAAAGAAGAAACCCCTTTTGCGAGCGCCGCCAAAATAATCGCCCGGTGCGACAGGGACTTATCGCCCGGAAAAAAAAGCTCTCCCGAAACCGCCCGCTCCGGCTTTTTGATTCTAACGTTTTGCACTTGGTCCTCCTTCCGGCAGCATCTTTTTAAAATCATCCGGCAGGGGGCTTTCAAAACGCATCACCTTGCGCGTTTTGGGATGCACGAACTCGATGGCCGACGCATGGAGCGCCAGCCTTTCCCCTTCCTTCCTCGTGCCATAAAGCTCGTCCCCCGCGATCGGATGCCCCAGATAAGCCAGATGCACGCGTATCTGGTGAGTCCTCCCCGTCAAGGGCCTTGCCTCAAGAAACGTCGCCTTTCCAAACCGCTTCACCACCCGGTAAAACGTCTGCGCGCTCCTGGCGCGCGGCGAATCGGAAACGGCCATCTTCCGCCTGACCTTGGGATGACGGGCGATCGGCTTATCCACATGGCCTTCCTCATAAGGGACGTCTCCCCTTACCAGGACAGCATAAGTTTTCTTCAAGCGCCGCGAGGCGAACTGCGACTGCAGGAAGCGATGAGAAAAATTATTCTTGGCGACGAGAAGGAGTCCCGACGTATCCTTGTCCAACCGATGAACGATCCCCGGGCGCATCGCCCCTCCTGCCGTCGAAAGAGCCGATCCTTTTCCCAAAAGGGCCTGCACGAGGGTCCCCCTTTTATTGCCCGCGCCCGGATGAACCACCATCCCGGCCGGTTTATCCACGACCAAGAGCCACTCATCTTCATAAATGACGGGAAGCGGTATGTCCTCCGGCCGCAAGGCGCTTTCGCGAAAAGGGAGATCGCCGCAAATCCGATCGCCTTCATTCACCAGAACTTTAGGCTTCGCCCTTTGACCATTCAACAAAATCCCGCCGCTTCGAATGGCCGCCGTAATCTCCCGCCTGGAATACCGGTCCCGCAGGACATCGGCCAAATAGGCGTCGAGCCTCCGCGGAACCGGAAGTTTTCCCACATCCCTGTCAATGGAAGGCATGTCTACGCGCGCCTCGATCGAACCACCCACAGCAAAACCGCCGCCCCCAAAAAGAGCGCCCCGCTCATCCATTGGGGAAGCGTCAAATAAAAGACGGGGACCTGATCCCCTCTCAAGAATTCCGCTCCAAAGCGCATGGCCCCGTAAAAGAGAAGGTAACTGAGGAAAATCTCTCCCGGCTGGCGCTTCCGGCGGAAAAGAAAAAAAAGGAAAAAAGAAAGGATCAGAAGCGCGGCGGCTTCATAAAGCTGAACGGGCAAACGCCGAAACGAATCTCCCGGAAAAACCATGCCATCGAAAGACTTCGTGACGCGGCCGTAGCAGCAACCGTTTAAGAAACAACCTATCCTTCCGATCGCATGGCCCAGAGGAAGGAGCGGCGCAAAAAAATCGGCCAGGGCCAAAACAGGCCATCTCTTAAGCCGCGCAGTGACGACGCCGGATAAAACCGCCGCCGCAAAACCGCCGTACCACACAAGCCCTCCTTCTCGGATGGCCAACATCCTCTCGGGACGTCCCGCATAATCGGGCCAATGCTGGAGAATATAAAAGAACCTCGCCCCCACGACGCCGGAGACAAAAAAAAGAAGAACAAGATCCATCACCACGCCTTGCGGCAAACCCGCCCTCCTCGCCCGCCCCGCCGCCGTCAAAAATACCGCGATCACCGCCAAGGCCGTGAAGAGCCCATACGTATAGAAGGAAACCGACCCCCAGCGAAAAAGAACCGGATACACGTTATCTCCGAAGCATCGCCCACGCCAGAAGAGAAACCCCCGCGCAAATACTCACGTCCGCCAAGTTAAAAACCGGCCAAACCCGGAAATCCAAATAATCGATCACATGCCCATAGCGGATCCGGTCATACACGTTCCCCATCGCCCCGCCGATGATGAGCGCCCAAGCGCCGATCTTAAGGCCTGAGCCGAAACCCTGAACCGCCCACCTTCGCGCTCCCCCGCCATAACGCCACAGGAGAACCAGAAACAAGAAAATGCTGAAGAGCGAAAAAAAAATCAAAAACCCCGGCGCTCCCTTCAGCAGTCCAAAAGCCGCGCCGGTGTTATGAACCCGCGTCAGATGAAAAACGCCGGGGACCACCGAAAACCCTTCCCCCTCCCGGCATTGCCGAATAATCCAAATTTTTACGATTCGATCGAGAAAAAAAACAAAAGGAATGATCCAGACAAAGCGAATCACTTTCCGCGCTTTTCTTGTTTTTCTTGGCAGGGAACGCAAAGTTCCGCATAAGGAACGACCTTGAGCCTTACTTTTGAAATCTTCTTGCCGCAAACGTCGCAAAGACCGTAGGCGTTGCTTTCTATTTTCTCAAGGGCCGCTTCGATGCGGTTCAAAAGCTTCTGCTCGTTGTCGGCGAGACTCAAGGAAAACTCACGGTCGTAATTATCCGTGGCGACATCCGCCATGTGAAGAGTATAGGCGGAAAGATCACCGGCCGCGTCGCGCTGGGAGGTCTTAAGAGTCGTGTTCGCGATGTTCTCGATGCCTTTGGCGAGGTCAGCCTTTTTCTTAACCAGCAAATCCTTGAATGACTTCAAATCCTTTTTGTCCATGGTGCGCCTCATTTTGATTTCATCAACCTCTTGAAACCGCTTTGGCCTGCGAAAAATGGGCCAGCACCTCCACACAGCGCCGGCAAAGCGCAGGGTGCGTTTTGTCCTTTCCCACAGAGTCCCTGTAATTCCAGCATCGTTCGCATTTCCTTCCTTCCGCTTTCTTCACCAAAACCCTAGGCCCTTCGCCGGCGGCCGAGGGATCGAGCGCCACGCGGACGTCCGACACGAGAAGCAGACCTTCCAACTCGCGGCCGAAACTCTTCAGAAACTCCTCATCTTCCTTTTCAGAGACAGTCAATTCTAACGCAGCCTCCAAGGAATTGCCAATCTCTTTTTTTTCGCGATGACCCTCCAGGACCTTCAGCGCCTTGTCCCTGATTCCCAGGAAACGCTCCCACTTTTCTTCGAGCAAGGCGTCCCGATACTGGGGACAAGCCCGCGGCCAACCCTCCAAGTGAACGCCCGCCTTCGATCCCAGCGCCTCCCACGCCTCCTCGCAGGTGAAAGAGAGAACCGGCGCCAGCATCCGGACCAAGGCCGCCAGGATCTCATAAAGTGCCGTTCGGCAGGACCTTCCGGAAACCGAATCCCGCCAATCGGTATAGAGCCTGTCCTTCAGCACGTCCAAATAAAAAGACGAAAGCTCCCGAACGCAAAAGTGATAAACCGCGTGATAAATCCGGTGAAACTCATAGTTCTCATAAGCTTCCCCCACCTCGCCTTTGAGCCTCTCAAGCCTGGAAAGCGCCCACCGGTCTATCTCCATAAGTTTATCATAAGAAATGCCCTCCGTGTCGGGACGGAACCCGTGGAGATTCCCCAAAAGAAAGCGGAAGGTGTTCCGGATCTTCCGGTAGCCGTCGGCCAAACGCGCGAGGTTATCCGGAGAAAGCCGGATATCATCCGAGATGTCGCTCGAAACCACCCAAAGCCTTAAGATGTCCGCGCCGTACTGCTCCAGAACGTCCAGGGGAGAAATGACGTTCCCCAGGGACTTGGACATTTTCCTCCCTTCCCCGTCGACGATAAACCCATGGGTCAAAACGGCCTCGTAGGGAGCCCTCCCCCACACCGCGCAGGAAACGAGAAGCGAACTCTGAAACCATCCGCGATGCTGATCACTGCCCTCCAGATACAAATCGGCCGGAAAGGCAAGGGTGTCGCTTGCCGTCAAAAGAAAGTGCGTGGCTCCGGATTCAAACCAAACGTCCAAAATGTCTTCCCCCTTCTTCAAATCCTTCCTTCCGCATTTAGGACACGTCCATTTTCCGCCGGTCAAATCCAAAGCCGAAGAGGTGAACCAAACGTCCGACCCCGATTTCCGAAAGAGGTCCCGGACATGATGAATCAAACGAGGATCCAAAAGGGCCTCCTCACAGCCGGAGCAATAAAAAACAGGGATGGGGATCCCCCAGTAACGCTGGCGCGACAAACACCAATCGGGCCTCGATTCCACCATCCCTGAAATACGATTTTGCCCGGCCTCCGGAACCCATTTCACTTTCCGGATCGTCTCCAAAACCTTCTGCCTTAAGCCCAGCCGATCGACCCCCATGAACCACTGCCTCGTCGCGCGGGTGACAACGGGATTCTTGCACCGCCAGCAAATAGGATAGGAATGCTTTTCCTCGCTGGCCTTCAAAAGACAGCCGCCCTGGAAAAGCCGGTCGACGATTTTTGCGTTCGCCTCGAAAATAGGCATGCCCTTCCATTCGCCCGCTTCCTTGGTAAATCTCCCCTTCTCATCGACCGGCATGAGAACCGGCAAATGATACCGGAAGCCCGTCTCATAATCCTCAAGGCCGTGGCCGGGAGCCGTGTGAACGCACCCCGTTCCTTCCTCGTGAGAAACGTAGTCGGCTAAAACAACCGGCGGCGTCCGGCCCATAAACGGATGCTCGGCCGCCATTCCTTCCAGATCCTTTCCCTTCTTCGTCAGTAAAATTTCGTAATCCAAAGGAGACGGGGAGGCCGTGGTCTTCAAAACCGTCTCCACCAAGTCCCGCGCGATGATCAAAACACCGGGAGCGCTCGTTTTCACAAAAGCGTAGTCGAGCTCCGGGTGCAGGGCAACGGCGGCGTTCGCCACGAGCGTCCACGGCGTCGTCGTCCAAACGGCGAAAGAAACCCTGTCCTCCCCCTTTAAAGCAATACCCTTCCCGGCCAGCGCCTCTTTCCCGACGGGAAACAAAAGATACACCGAAGGAGAAACATGCTCTTCATCGTACTCCAACTCCGCCTCCGCCAGCGCCGTCTCGCAGGAGATGCACCAATGCACCGGCTTCAAGCTTTGATAAACGTAACCCTTTTCCACCAGCTTCTCGAACGCCTCGACCACAAGCGATTCAAACTCCGGCTGCAGGGTCAAATAGGAACGATCCCAATCCGCAAAAACCCCCAGCCGCCTAAACTGAGACTTCTGCTTTTCCACGTAGGCGCGCGCATAAGCGGCCGCCTTCTTCCGGAAACCGGCGGCATCGATTTCGTGCTTCGTGATGCGAAGCTCCTTAAAAAGCTGGTGCTCCACAGGCAGGCCGTGACAATCCCAGCCGGGGACAAAATGAGAATCGAACCCCTTCATGGTCTTGTACTTGACGACGATGTCCTTCAAAATCTTATTCAAGGCGTGGCCCATGTGGATATCGCCGTTCGCGTAAGGAGGGCCGTCATGGAGCACGAAGCGTCTTCGGCCTTTCGACACCTCGCGGATCTTTCGGTAAAGCCCTTCCTTTTCCCACTTCTCGAGAAAAAGGGGTTCCCGTGAAGGCAGATTCGCCTTCATCGGAAAATCCGTCGCCGGCAAGTTGAGGGTGTGTTTGTAGTCCATTATTTTAACCTCAGCGCGACCTCCAAAAGCGTTTGAACGAGAAAAATCCTCAGGAAATACAACAAGAGCAGAGCGAAAACCGGCGAAAGGTCGATGCCCAGCTTATAAGCGGGAATGATTTTTCTGAACGGCAAAAGCAAAGGCTCGGTCACCCTCTCGATGAATTGAACGATCGGATTGGCGGGATCGGCGTTGACCCAGCTTAAGACGGCCCGGATGATGATAAGCCACCAGAGAACGTCCATCACCCACCTTAAAACCAGCGCCACTGCTTCGATGAAATTCGCCAGAACAAACATCTAGGCCCCCTCGCTTATTTCTTTCGACCGCTTGTATGCCGCCTTCACGGCGTTTTGAACGACCTTTCCAAGGCCCTCCTTTTGAAAAACCCGAAGCGCCGCTTCGGTCGTCCCCCCTTTCGAAACCACCCGCCCGATCAAAACGTCCGGATCTTCATCACTGGATGTCATCACCTTCCCGCTCCCAAAAGCCGTTTGGTAAACCAGCTTCTTCGCGACGGCGGCTTTCATCCCCATTTGATATGCCGCCTCGATCAGCTTCTCCGCCAGCAGAAAAAAATAAGCAGGACCGGAGCCGCTCACCGCCGTCACAAGATCCAGCATCCTTTCGGGAACCTCCACCTTTTCCCCCAAACCGCCTAAAATCGCCTCTGCGATTTTCCGATGCTTGGCTGAGGCGCGCCTTCCCAAACTAAACGCGGACATCCCCGCCCCCAGAAGAGCGGGCATGTTGGGCATCACCCTCACAAGCGGCACCGGCTTCTTAAAGAAAGACTCGATGCGGGCGAGCGTCACCCCCGCCGCCACTGAAATCACAAGGGCGTCTTTTTCCACGGCGCCGGCCATTTCCCGGATCACCTCCTCCAATAGATGAGGTTTCACCGCCAAGATCACCACATCCGACAAGGACACGCATTGGCGGGCGGACTTAGCGGGCTTGATGCGGCATTCCTTCTTCAAGGCCTGTAGTTTCTCGGAATGGATGTCAAAAACGGAGAGGTTCTGCGGATAAACTGACTTCTCCGCCAAACCCCGCGCCAGAGCCTGCCCCATGTTGCCGGCGCCGATGATTCCGATTTTCAAACCCGATAAAGGCGACGGCACGCTCATCCGAAAAGAATCCTCCCCAAGCGCACCATATTGGAACCCTCCTCGATCGCCGTCTCGAAATCGCCGCTCATGCCCATCGAAAGATATTTCATCTCCAAACGCTCTCCTTTGAAGGACCGGCAAACGCTGAAGAGATTCCGTAGTTTCTTAAAGGCCTCTCTCTTTTTCTCCTTATCAGGGTCATTGGGGGCCATACCCATTAGACCTGAAATCCGGATGCCCGGAAAATCTTTTATCGCATCAATCGCCGTGTAAATGGCTTCAGGAAGAAACCCGTATTTCTGCGGTTCGCCGGAAATATTCACCTCCAGCAGGGCCGGGGTCACCCTGCCCCTTTGCTCCGATTCGCGGCTGATCCTTTCGGCCAAACGCACCGAATCCACGGAATGGATGAGACTGAAAAGCGAAAGGGCGTCGCTTACTTTGTTGCTCTGAAGATGCCCCACCAGGTGCCATTCGACGGCGGGATCTACCACTTTCGGGATTTTCTCCTTCGCCTCTTGAATCCTGTTCTCGCCGAAGAGGCGAAGCCCCGCTTCCTTTGCCTCCAAAACCCTTTCGGGCGGCACACCTTTCGTCACCGCAACGAGCGTAATCTCCTTCGCCGGCCTCCCCGATCTCTTCGCCGCCTCCTCGATCAATAATTGAACACGGGCCAACCGCTCCTTGATCTCCACCACCTATTCCTTCTCCATACGCACGACCTGAAGGGTGACGTTATCCGCGCCCCCGTAACGGTTGGCAAGCGCCGTGAGCCGCTCACAACTTTCCGCCGGAGAATAACGGCTGACCGTCTCGGCAAGCTCCTCTTCACCGACCATGGAGTAAAGACCGTCACTGCACTGGACGTAGGTGTCGTGGGCTTCGAGAGGCGTCTCGACCAAATCGACCTCTACCTTTTCCTCCGCTCCGATCGTCCGGGTTAACGTGTTCCGATCCGTGGTGTGATCCCGGGTCAAGCGCGCGAGGCTTCCCGCCCGAATCCGGTACACCCGGCAATCCCCTACGTGTCCGATGGCGAGCTCCCCGCCCCGAAACCACGAAGCCGTCAACGTCGTTGCCATGGGTAACTCGCCCGGCCGGGCTTGGTTCAACCGGTACACTTCCGCATTCGCCTTTTCCATGGCCCTGCGGAGCCAGCCGGCATCGGAAAACGCCTTGTTCGCCCGGTACAAACGATCCATCAGAAGAACCGACTTCCGGCTCGCCACCTCCCCGTACGGCAGGCCGCCCAGCCCGTCGGCAATCACAAAGAGAATTCCCTTTCTCTCGGGCTCCCCTTCCGGCTTAACAACCAGCATCGCGTCTTCATTATTCTCCCGAACCCGCCCCACGTCCGTTTTCTGGGAATAAACAATCCGGTACACGCTATTTTTTCAGCTCTCTTCCGACGATCTCTTCCACCCGTTGGGTTTTCAATTCCATCCGCGACTTTGCCTTTTTATCCGTCCGGTCATCGATCGTGAGAGACAAATAAATCCTGTCCGAATCCTTGAGTGCCGCATCCCGGACCTTTTTCATCAAGCGCATCACCGGCTCCCACTCCCCTTCGATAACCGTCCCCATCGCCGTCAAACGGTAATCCAAACCGCTCTTGTCGATCACATCCACCGCCTTGGCAACGTGCTTGCTGATGCTCGTCCCCCTTCCGATCGGAAAAATACTCACTTGAGCCAGCATCGCCCCCTCCTTTCCTTTTACCTTTCGCTCACACCCAGTTGCCTCGCCCGGCGCGCCCACAAAAGAGCTGTTCCGGCAATGCAGCTGAGAACGAAAAAAATCACGCTCGAAAGAAAAAGGACCCCCGCCACCACCCCTTTGCTCAAAGGAGAGCCGGGATCCCCGAAACAAACGGCGCAAATGATAGAACTAAAGAGAGAGGCGGCCATGTTGGCTAAACCTTTCGTCTCAGCTTATTCACAAACCACGCCAGGTACCCCGCCAGCGCGAAAAATGCGGCAAACGAAGCGCCGCCCCAATAAAGGTGACGCACCGCCGCCGTCGCCTGAAACTCGCGCACCGACCACACTCCGAAAAAAAGCGACAAAATAAGGGAAGCGGCAATAAAGAAAATATGAAAAAACTTTAAAGACATACCGCCTCCTTTTCTAGGAAAGCGCAGGAAGAATCAAAAGCGCGAGGAAAAATAAAAACGTGAAAAAAAGCAGGACAAAAATAATCACCCGCTCAAACGCCAGATGCATGAAAAACCCCGCCACGAGCGACGCCTTCACCACGGCGATGAGAAGCGCCGCGGCAATCGCGAAGAAAAACGCCAGCCGCAAATTCGAAACGGCGACGGTCACGAGCGTCAAAACGGCCAGCGCCGCAAAAACACCGATGTAACTGCGGACATGCCGTCTGATTCCGCCGTGGGACAACGCGCTCATTTTGAATCCTCCTACAACAAATATAGCACCGGAAAAAGAAAGATCCAAACCAAGTCCACAAAGTGCCAGTAAAGCCCGGCGCACTCGATCCGCCCGGTAAACTGCTCCGGATTCGTCCTCCACAAACGGCTCCCCGGAACCAAAAAATAAAGGTTCACCAAAATCCCGCCCAGGACGTGAAGCCCGTGCAAACCCGTCAGGGTAAAATAAACGGCATAAAAGGTGCCTGTGGACGGAAAAAGATGGTGCTGAAACTTATGTCCGTACTCGAAGGCCTTCACGACGAGAAAGGCAAGCCCCAGCAAAATCGTCAACCCCATAAAAAACCTGTAGCGGGACAAGCTCTTCATCACCAAAGAGGCCCAGGACATGACCATCGTCACGCTCGAAGTGATCAGCACCAGCGTATTCACCGTCGCCAAAGGCACGTTCAACAGCTCCTTCCCATGCGGCCACTCAAGCGTCCCCGTGCGAAGCAGGACATACGCGGAAAAGAGTCCCCCAAAGAGCATCACCTCCGACGCCAGGAAACACCACGTCCCCAGCTTAGAATTGGTGACCCCCGTGACCGGATGAGATTCAGAGATATAGGGAATAACCGCCGTGGACATTAATCCGCCTCCAGGGCATTCTGCGGCCAAAAATCTTTCTTCCGGCCGGGGGCGCTGTATTCATAAGGCCCGCGGTAAACGCGCACGGGCTTGGGGAAATTCCCATGAGGCGGAGGCGAAGGCGCCGCCCATTCCAACGTGGTCGCCTCCCATGGATTTTGACCGGTCCGCCTCCCCCAAAAGAGACTCCCGAAGAAATTAAGAATAAAAGGAATCTGAGCCAGGCCCAACAGCCACGCGCAGATCGAGATGAACACGTTCAAAGGCTGTGTGGACAAAGCATGGGCATACTGGGTCGGGTCAAACAAACGCCGCGAAACGCCCGCGAGTCCCTGCAAAAACATCGGCATGAAAATCCCATTGATAAACGCAAGCGACGACCAAAAATGAATTTTGCCCAGCGTCTCGGACATCCTCCGCCCCGTGATTTTGGGAAACCAATGGTAGATACCGGCGAAAAGCGCGAAAATCGTCCCCGGCGCCACCACGTAGTGGAAATGCCCGATCACGTAATACGTGTCGTGAAGATGGATGTCCGCGGCGGCGAGCCCCAACGGAAGTCCCGTCAACCCGCCGATCCCGAACATCGGCAAAAACGCGATCGCAAAGAGCATGGGGGTGTTGAAGCGAATGGATCCGCCCCAAAGCGTCAAAACCATCGTCGTCAAAACGATCACGGACGGGATGGAAATGATCATCGTCGTAATTTGAAAGAAGGCGCTCATCTTGGTGCCCATCCCCGTCAGATACATGTGGTGCGCCCATACAAGGAACGACATGAACCCGATAAAAAGGGCGGAATAAACGAGCGCCTTATACCCGTAAATGGGCTTCCGGGTATTGCAGGTGATAATCTCGGCCACGATCCCCATCGCGGGTAAAATAAGCACGTAAACCTCCGGATGCGCCAAAAACCAGAAAAGATGCTGCCACAAGAGAGGATTCCCGCCGCCGCTTGCCTCCAAAACCTTGCCGGCCACCACGAGCCCCGAAGGCATGAAGAAACTCGTATGAGCCAGGCGGTCCATCAGCTGTAAAACCGCCGCGGCCATGAGCGGCGGAAAAGCCAAAAGAAGAAGAAAGGCCGTCACAAACTGCGCCCACACGAAAAACGGGAGCCGGAAGAAAGACATTCCCTCCGTCCGCAGTTGAACGGTCGTCACGATAAAATTGAGGGAACCCAGAAGAGAAGAATTGATGAGAAACGCCATTCCGACAAGCCAAAGGGTTTGGCCCGTCGGCGCGATATCCGCCAAAGGAGGATAAGAAGTCCACCCCGACTGAGCGGCGCCGCCCGGGACGAAGAAGCTCGCGATCATCACGACGCCGCCGACAAAATAAAACCAGTAACTGACCATGTTGAGCTTCGGAAACGCCATGTCCGGCGCGCCGACTTGAAGCGGCAAAAAGTAGTTTCCAAAACCTCCGACCGCGAGAGGGACTACCCCCAGGAAAACCATGATCGTCCCGTGCATCGCCCCCAATTGGTTGTAAAACTCAGGCAGCATGATCCCGCTGATCATGGCCGTCTCGGGGAAAAACTGGCCGATCAACGGCAAAGGCTTCCCGGGATAAGCCAACTGCCAGCGCATGAGCATCATGAGGGTAAAACCAAAAAGAAGAAAGCAAAGCCCCGTGATCCCGTACTGGATTCCGATGACTTTGTGATCCTGCGAAAAGATATACCGCCGCCAAAAAGGCAGCTTCTCGTTCTCGCGCCTGCCGCCCATCAAGCTCTCCATTTTATGGTTGCTTTTGTCCGGTCTTTTTGGCCGTTTCAGCGTCGAACCAAGTTCGGAATTCATCTTTATCCTGAACGGTGAAGAAACCCCGCATGCGGTAATGCCCCAGGCCGCAGAGCTGAGCGCATACGATTTGAAAATTTCCCGTTTGCTTGGCTTCAAACCAGGAGCGAACCGTCTGCCCCGGAATCACGTCCTGCTTGACGCGCATCACCGGAATCGCGAACGAGTGGATCACGTCCTTGGAAGCCAGCTCCACGATCACGGGCGTGTGAACGGGAACCCGAAGCTGGTTCACCGTCGTCACGTCATCCCTGCCGGCGGGATCCGCGGGATCGAGCCCCAAAGGATTCACGGCCTTGATAAGCTTAGGATCCATCCTCCCAAACAGGCCGTCCTTCCCCGGGTAGTGCACGTTCCACGCAAACTGCTCCGCCACGACTCTTACCTTGAGAGCCTTGTCCTCGCGAGGAAACTCGTTCCGCGCCTGGCTGAAAATGGGAAACGAAAAAGCGCAAAGGAGAACCACCTCAAAGAGCGCCACCCCCGCTTCCACGTAAGTGGGAAGTTTAAAATGCCGGGCGCGGGCGTCCGCTTGATGCGCCGGCTTTTGGCGAAAACGAATCAACGCATAGATAAGAAAAGAAAACCAGCCGATGAATAAAACAGCCATGAAGACGTGGACCACAACAATCAACTGATCCACCTGCCAGCCATGGACGGAAACATCAACGGGCAATCCCCAGCCGTAATATTTCTCCTGCATCAAAGCCGCTCCCTATCGTCCACCAATTATCCACACCCCCGCCCCGAAGTCAACCCCCCTCTCCCCACATTCCCCGTTTATTTCTGCTCGCTTCCTTCTCGTAACGCTTAAAATCCCCGGAATGCCGGTAAGGGAACCGATAGCTCTTGTAAGCGAACCCGTAACCCTGTTTAATCACCTCGGCATTCAGAAAAAATCCATCCGGCACACGGTAGACGTAGGCGAGAGTCCGGTTATATTTGTCCTTGTGCGCGTTCAAGGCGTTCGCCCGGTCAAACTCAAGCCTCACCTTTTTGCCCTCGACCTCTTTCTCCACGAATTTCTTGGCTTTCTTCGCGTAGCGATCCACGATCTTGGGATCCAAATGAGCGAAGCGCGCCTCTTTCTTATTCTTCCCCTGCTCATCCTTGATTTCCGGAGCGCTCACCCCAACGAGCCGCACCTTCTCCCCATTATGCAGTACCACCGTATCCCCATCGAATACCTTCTTTACAACATACGTCTCCTCCCCCGCCCCCGCCACCGAAACCCACAAAAGAAAAGGCAAAACCAAAAAACAACGCAGCAACCTTTCTCTCATCTCCTTACTCCGCATGGGGCGCAGCCACGGCGTTCCTCTCGCAAAGCGCACCAAAAACCGGGCGGGTGGCGGCGGACGAAGCCCTTGCCAATATGCCGAAATCCTTTATCGGCATATTGGCGAGGTGGCCGCCGACAGGACCCGCCCCCCAATCTAATCCCCTTTGACATTCACCACCTGTTTGAGCACATGCTCAATCTTGACCAAATCCTTGCTGTTCTCCATCACCTCATCGATGTCCTTATAAGCCATCGGCAGCTCATCGATGAGCGCCGCCGAATGCCGGCACTCCACCCCCGCCATGACCCGTTCAAAATCCTGCATACTGAAGCGGCGCCGGGCCTCATGCCGCGAAAACCGCCGACCGGCCCCATGCGGCGCCGACTGATAGCTCCATGGATTCCCCAATCCTGAAACAATGTAACTGGCCGTGCCCATCGAACCCGGGATCACCCCTTTTTGCCCGACTTTCATCTGAATGGCGCCCTTCCGCGTCACCCAAACTTCCTCCCCAAAATGCTCTTCCAACTGCGTAAAATTGTGATGGCAGTTGATCCGCTCAAGCTCGATTTCCTTCTCATGCCCCCCCTCGTGATGGAAAAAATAACTGAGCTCCGTCAATACCCGGTCCATCATCTCCTCCCGGTTTAGAAGCGCGAACCGCTGGCACCAGAGAAGATCCGTGATGTAATCTTGAAACTCCCTCGTTCCCTGAAGGAAGTACGCCAAGTCCTTGTCCTTTAAAGCGATGGCCTTTGTTTCCATGAGCCGTTTGGCGATCCGGATGTGTCTCATCGCCGCTTTATTTCCGATCCCTCTCGAACCGGAATGCAAAATCACCCAAAGCTGTTGGTTTTCATCCAGGCACACTTCGATAAAATGGTTTCCCGACCCGAGCGTCCCGATCTCAAGCTCCCAGTTTTTGTCGATCCGGTCATAATCGCAGGCCGCGGCCTTCTTCAGTTCCTTCGCCCGTTCGGCCGTCCGGTCCTCAAGCCTCCGGTTATAAACGCCGGCGCCCAAAGGAATGCGCCTTTCGATCTGGTTCCGGAGCTCCCGCAAATTCTCCGGCAGGTCTTTCGCAAAAAACTTGGTCTTCAAAGCAATCATCCCACAGCCGATGTCCACTCCGACGGCCGCCGGAATAATGGCGGCTTTCGTGGCGATGACGGAACCCACCGTCGCCCCGATCCCCCAATGGCAGTCGGGCATCACGGCGATGTGCCTGAAAATAATCGGAAGCTCCGCCACATTATAAAGTTGCTGCTTCGCTTGCCCCTCGATCTTTTCGGGATTGAGCCAAACTAAAATCTTGTCCTCGAGCCTAACCATCCGCGCCACCCCCACTTAATAGGTTAGCTTCTTCGCCGCCAAAAGACAACCATAGCCCCCAGGAGAAACCAAAGAACAACGTCCAAAAGAAGAGTCTGATGAAGAGGAAGGGAAAAACCACCCAGACAGCCGCAATCTTCGATCTCCAGTTTCCGGTAAAGGGCAAGACCCACTACCCCCATAAAAACGCTCACCAGCGCCCAAAGCGCCCAAAGCGCCGTGCGAAACCAAAATCCCAAAAGAAGAAAGACGCCAAGGAAAAATTCAAACCAAGGGAGGACCCGCGCCACAAGAGCTTCCCCGAAATCCGGAAGCACCGCATAGCTCTGGACCACAAAAAGAAACTCTTCGTACGGGCGGATAAGCTTGAGAAATCCGCTTGCCGTGAAAAAAAACCCAACCAGAAACCGAATCCATGCAAGCATACAACCTTATATTATACTACCCTCACCTCCCTGCCATGGCCTTTTATCTCCTCCAGCCGCCGGGACAAATACCCTCCCGTCAGGGCGTCGATGCCGGCGGTCAGCTCCTGGAGGCGAAGCTCCCTTTCGATCAAAACGCCGACGTCCTTAATCTGCGACAAAACCATCTGCGCCTGGAGACGCCTCCGCTCATAGTACAAATGCGTCACCTCCGTCAAAATATCGTCCCGCAGTTGGACCATCAGTTTCGAACGGGTGTCGATCGAAGTCTGATCGTCATTCCAAACGATCTCCCCAAGGTCCCAGCTCACGTTCACCGACCAATCGAAACTGCGCTCATCGGGGCCGGTGATAAATCTATCCGGATCGGCCGTGCCGCCTCGATCCAGATCCACATTCTCATCCCGGTCCATGCCTTGGCTGAGCGACAAGGTCGGCAAAAGGGCCTTTCGCATCGCGGCCTTGCGCCAGGCTTCGATCTTCTCCGGATGAACCTCGGCATAACGAACCGCGGCCTCTTGGATCTCCCGAACCGCAGGCTCATCTTTAAACCGCTCGAGAACCCTCCTCACCATAAACCGAGCTGGAACTCTCTTCCCCCTCTCGGCCGCTTTTGGAAGTGAAAGAGGCTCGCCAGGAAACGCGTTGAACTCCGGATACGTCCACTTAAAAATCCCCTTCTTGGTTCCCGCCAGAAGATAATCTGCCGCCTCGTTGTAACAAAGAACGTGTACCTCTTTCGACAAAAGCCCCTCCGCCTCCTCCCGAAAAGAAGACGATTCCCGGTTCCACTGAAAGACGCCGCGATCCGTCGCGGCATAAAGCGTTCCGGAAGAAGCGATGAGCCCGTTCACGAGGCGCACGGGAAGGTTCTGCCCTTTCAAAAGACCCCAGGAAGCATTTCCGTCGCTCCCTTCCACGATTCCCTTCTCCGTCGCCGCGTAAAATTTGTTCTCCGCTTTTAAATACGCCAGACGGGGAAATGGCCTTGCCTTTGAAGCTTCTTCCGCCTCGAGTTCCTCCCAATTGAACTGCTCCAAAGAACCGCCGCCGGATTGTCCCGGCTTCTCCTCAGGCGATTCCGCTCCTTGAACAAAAACTCTTTCCCACCGGCGGCCTTCGCCGCTTCCCCTATAAACACCCTTTTCGGTCGAAGCGTAAACGGCCGGTTTTCCGCCAGACCCCGCGGCGGATCCGCCGGCTCCCGTCCAGACAATCGAGTAAACGGCTGTGTCCGGAAAATCCGTCAGGGCTTCCGCTTCCTTCGTCCGGCTCCTCCACCGAAAAATGCCGGCTCCCGTCCCTATCCAAAGAAGGGCAGGATTTTCCGCCTCGCTCGCCACGCAAAAAACCCTCTTCGCCGCCGGATACGCCCGGATCAAAAAAGAATCCCAGCGTTTGCCTCCGTCCTTCGAAAATTGAATCCCCTGATCCGTTCCCACGCAGAGAAATTTCGAATCGAAGGGATCGGCATAAATACAGCGGATCCGGTTCCCGGAACCCCGAACGCTTAATATCCGCTTCCAAGAAACTCCGCCGTCTTTCGTGCGATAAACGCGGCGATCGGAACCGGCAAAAATCACCTTCGGATCTCTGGGGTCTACCGCGAGCACCTGAATATCCGGCTCATCCAACCCCGCCGAAAAGCTCACCCACTCCGCCTGTCCCTCCGACACCCCCGCCCAAACCAAAAAAGCAAAAACAAAACACAACGTCCGCAAAAAACCTCTCATTGCCAACCTCCTGTAACCTTGTTCCTGTGAAGCAAAACTTTGTAAACCGTTTTCCCATCATCCTTAGTTAAAAACGAAAAAGGCCTGCTGAAATCAGCAGGCCTTAAATAAAACAAAATCCCTATTCGTTTTCGCATAGGAGAACCTTGTTGCGAGGATTGTTACATCAAAACCCATCTCCTGTCAACTGTTTTCTGGCCATTTTTTATCTAAAACTCAAATATATATTGTTCTGATGAAATATATAAATCAGCGCTTAAACGCGCCTAATTTTGCTCAAATGATACCGTTTGTCAGGTTAATGTCTGAGAGCTTTTAAAAAAGAATCGGCGAGAACGTCCAACTGCCAAGGGAGAAAACAACCCAAGGTCTCCATCTCCTGCCGGTTCTTCGGCCGCTTTTCAGCCAGGGTTTCCAGAACCGCGTTAGGTACTAAGAAGCCGGATTCCACCTCCAATTCCTTAGCCGCTTTTTCTCTTTCCGCTTTAAGAGCGGAAAGCCTTTCCTGAATAGCGATCGCCTCTTTTGAGTTTCTGAAATGACGGGGCTTTTTCACGATCTCCGCCGGCGGCAGGGCCAAAGCCTCTTGAATCGCCCCATTGACCCCAACTCGGTACCGGCCCTTGACTTCCGCGGGGATTTGCGGCATCTGGGCAACGTCCACCTGAAGAAGGTGGTGGGGGTGGTGCTGGGCCCACTTAGCCGCCCGTATCAGAAATTCCGAATGGAGGATTCTAAAAGGCGGCTTATCCTGGGCCTTT
>JACQQY010000098.1 GCA_016206825.1 Candidatus Omnitrophota bacterium | reverse complement strand
GAAATTGCGCGAAAGGGGCGTTGCGTCCGATAAGATTTTCGTCACAGGCATACCGGTAGACGTTTTTAATCGAGAGAACCATGATGCTTCTTCGAACGTGCCTCTGGTTCTTGTCATGGGTGGGAGCCAAGGGATAGGGCCTCTCGAGAAGATCGTCGACGTCCTGGATGATCTTAAGCCCCCTTTTGAAATGGCGGTCGTCGCCGGCAAAAACAAAAGGCTTTACCGGCGGTTCCAGAAGCGCGCGGACCGTTTCAAAAAGAAAGTCGAGCCCTTTGGCTATACGCAGGAGGTGCCGCGGCTGATGCGGAGGGCGGCGCTTTTGGTGTCCAAGCCCGGAGGCCTGACCACCGCGGAAGCCCTGGCCCTGGGTCTCCCGATCATTTTTATCGACCCCATTCCCGGCCAAGAGGCGAAGAACGCCGCGCTTCTTTTGAAGTATGGCGCCGCTTTGGAAGCGCGGTCGGCGGAGGAAACGGGGGCTTTGGTCGAGAGGCTTTTTCAAGAGCCCCGCCGGATGGAAGCAATAAGAAAGCAAATGGCGCTCCTGGCCCGGCCGGATGCCGCCCTTGCCATCGCTCAACAGGTGTTGGACGGGGAGCTTGCGTTTTGAAGGGACGTTATTTTTATTATGTCCTCGGAGAGAAACTCGCGAGGGTTCTTCCGAAACCGGCCGCCTTTTTTTTGGCGGGGTTCTTTTCCCGGTGGTACGCTTGTTGGGCAGTTGGGGATTTGGAGGCGGCGGCATCCAATTTGAAAGCGGTGATGCCGGACGTTTCTTCCGGGGAGCTTAGGCGGCTGGCGGGGAAAATCATCCGCGCTTTTTCTTATTATTTGACCGATCTTTTCTATAGTTATCGTTTGTCGCCTGATTTTATCCGGAGAAACGTCACGATTCACGGCCGGGAACGTTTGGATGAGGCCTTGTCTGGCGGGAAAGGCGCGATCCTGGCCTCCGCTCATGTCGGGAATTGGGAAATGGGAGGGATGACCCTGACGGAAATGGGTTATCCGGTTCATGTCATCGCGCTCAGGCATCAAGACCCGAAGGTTGACAAGATTTTCTGCGACCGCAGGGCGAGGCATGGGCTTAAGATTATCCGGGTGGGAGAGTCCCTTCGCCCTTGTTACGAGGTTTTGGAGCGGAACGAGGTGCTTGCTTTCAACGCCGACAGGCTTTTTGGGAGGGAAGGAATCCCGGTTCTTTTTTTTGGCCGGGAGGTCCTTTTTCCGAAAGGGCTGTCCAGATTCGGTCTCAAAACCGGCGCTCCCGTTTTGCCCGTTTTCTTCACCGCCCTTGGTTCGGGGCGTTATCTTCTCGATATCGGGGAACCGTTTCTTTCCTCGGACGAGTTGGATCTGACTCAGCAGTTTGCTTCGAGGCTGGAAGAGAAGATCAAACAGTTTCCATGCCAGTGGTTTATTTTTCAGCGTTTTTGGGAGGTCCCTGAATGGCCGGCATAGAAAGGGCTGGGGTTTGCGTGGTTGTCCCGGCTTTTAATGAAGAAGCGAGTCTCGAAGGGCTTGTCCGAGGCGTCCAGGAAAAGGGGTTCGATGTTTTGGTCGTGGACGACGGTTCTTCCGATCAGACCCTCCGCAAGGCGGAGGCGTTAAAGGCGAAGACGCTCGCCTTGCCCGCGAACGGGGGAAAGGGGACGGCCCTCCGCAAGGCTTTTGAATGGCTCCTTCGCCGGCCTTATTCCGTGGTGGTTTTGATGGACGCGGACGGCCAGCATGATCCTTCGGAGATCGATCGTTTTCTTTGTGCGCTCGGCCGGGACGGTGTGGGTGTGGCGGTGGGAAACCGGATGCACGATCCGGAGGGGATGCCGTGGATCCGGCGCCTGACGAACCGCTTTTTGTCTTGGATTCTTTCGCGCTTGACGGGCCAAAACATTCCCGACAGCCAGTGCGGTTACCGGGCGATGAAACGGGAAGTCCTTGAGAGCATCACGTTGACCACGGCCCGTTTTGAAACGGAGTCCGAGATGCTGTTGGAAGCGGCGCGGAAGGGATTTGCGATCGGATCGGTCCCTATCCGCTGTGTGTATCATGGCGGGAAAAGCCGGATCCATCCTTTGGCGGATACGTGGCGGTTTTTTCGGTTTCTGGCGGGGTATTTGTTGAGGAGGAGAGACGATGCAGTTTGATTTGTTTGATGAGGGGCAGAATGAGATTTTGGGAGCGAAGACTTATGCGGAGTTTAAAGAGGCGCTTTCGAAATCCGGGTGCGCCCGATGCGCCCTTTCGGAGTCGCGGACGCACATTGTCGTGGACAGGGGAAATCCCGAGGCGAAGGTTTTGATCGTCGGGGAGGCGCCCGGCGAGACCGAAGACCGGGAAGGAAAGGCCTTTGTGGGAAGGGCGGGGAGGCTTTTGGACGAGCTCATGAAGGAAGCGTCTTTCGACACCGACCGCGAGAGCCTCATCGTGAACGTCGTGAAGTGCCGGCCCCCCGAAAATCGCGCTCCCCAGCCGAAGGAAGCGGCTTCGTGCGCCCCGTTTTTAAAGAGGCAGTTGGAGCTCGTGCGGCCGCGCATCATTCTCCTTTTGGGCGCGACGGCCTTGAAGCACCTCATACCCGATAAAGGGGATTTTTCGATGCAGGAGGAGGCCGGGCGCTTTTTTGAGCATGCGGATTATCCGGGGGTGACTTTGATGGTGCTTTACCATCCGGCTTTTATCCTGCGGGATCCGCGCAAAAGGCCGGTGATGATGGAGCATATCCGGCGGTTTAAAGACTATTGGGACAAAATGGCTTGTGTGTCCCCTTCATCAAAAGGCCTTTAAACCACAATATATGGTATTTTTCTTGACAAACGGGGCGGCATCGCTTAGAATTTAATCAGGGGCGTGGAGACGAACCTTAGGATTTCCTAAAGCGGGAAAGTCTTAAGGGTTTTTTATTCTGGGAGAGGTGTCGGGGACATGGAGGATTGAAGCAATGGAAGCTCTTCTTCAGGAAAATAAAGACCGGTTCGTTCTTTTTCCCATTCGCCATCCTGAAATATGGAACATGTACAAGAAGGCGGAGGCGAGTTTCTGGACGGCGGAGGAGATCGACCTGTCGCATGATTTGCAGGATTGGGAGAGATTGAGCGACGGCGAGAAGCATTTTGTCAGCCACGTTTTGGCTTTTTTTGCGGCGAGCGACGGGATCGTCAACGAAAACCTCGCGGTGAATTTCATGCGGGAGGTGCAGATTCCGGAGGCGAGGTGTTTTTACGGTTTCCAGATCATGATCGAAAACATCCATTCCGAGACGTATTCCCTGCTCATCGACACGTACGTGAAGGACCCGGTTGAGAAACAGCGCCTTTTCCGCGCGATGGAGACGGTCTCTTGCGTGAAAAAGAAGGCGGAGTGGGCGCTTCGCTGGATCCGGAAGGGGAGTTTTGCGGAGCGTCTCGTGGCGTTTGCGGCGGTGGAGGGGATTTTCTTCTCCGGCAGTTTCTGCGCGATTTTCTGGCTGAAGAAAAGGGGGCTCATGCCGGGCCTGTCGTTTTCGAACGAGCTTATTTCACGCGATGAGGGTCTGCATTGCGATTTCGCGTGTCTTCTCTACCAGATGGTTCAACATAAGCTTTCGGCCCAGAGGATCGATGAGATCATCGGCGACGCGGTGGCCATCGAGAAGGAGTTCGTCGTGAACGCCCTGCCCGTGGACCTGATCGGGATGAACTCGAAACTGATGTGTCAGTACATCGAATTCGTGGCCGACCGGCTTCTGGCGGCTTTGGGATATCCCAAAAAGTACTTGGCGGTCAATCCCTTTGATTTTATGGAGCTCATTTCTTTGCAGGGCAAGACGAATTTCTTCGAGAAGAGGGTGGGGGAGTACCAGAAGGCGGGCGTGATGAGCGCGAAGGAGGCTTACGCGTTCAGCTTGGACGAGGATTTTTGAAAAGAGAGGGATTGGCTTATGTACGTGATCAAACGCGACGGAAGACGGGAGTCGGTTAAGTTTGACAAGGTGACGGCGAGGATCGACAGGCTTTGCTATGGGCTGGATCCGAAGCACGTGGATTCCGTCCACGTGGCCAAGAAGGTGATCGAGGGGATTTACGAGGGAGTCACGACTTCGGAGCTCGACAACTTAGCGGCCGAGATAGCGGCCTCCCTGACGAGCAAGCATCCGGATTATGCCCTCCTGGCTTCGCGGATCGCGATTTCGAATTTGCATAAAAACACGAAGAAGTCTTTTTCGGCGACGATGAAGGATTTGTACGAATACGTGGATCCGCGCACGGGTCAGCGCGCGCCGCTCGTCGCCGAGGACGTCTATGAGATCATTCAAAAGAACGCGGAGATTTTGGACTCGACGATCATTTATGACCGGGATTTTGATTTTGATTACTTTGCCTTTAAGACGTTGGAAAAATCTTATCTCTTGAAGCTCGGCGGCAAAGTGGTCGAGCGGCCGCAGCAGATGCTCATGCGCGTGGCGGTCGGGATCCATAAAGAGGACATCCATGCCGCGATTGAGACTTATCATGGGATGTCGGAGCGCTGGTTTATTCACGCGACGCCCACCTTGTTTAATGCCGGGACGCCCAAGCCGCAGTTGTCCTCTTGTTTTCTTTTGGTTTTAAAGGAAGACAGCATCGAGGGGATCTATGATACCTTGAAGCAGTGCGCGAAGATTTCGCAGTCTGCGGGCGGCATCGGCCTCAGCATCCACAATATCCGCGCGACGGGTTCTTACATCCGGGGCACGAACGGCACTTCGAACGGGGTCGTTCCGATGCTCCGTGTTTTTAACGATACGGCGCGTTATGTGGATCAGGGCGGGGGAAAGCGGAAGGGTTCGTTTGCGGTGTACCTCGAGCCGTGGCATGCGGATGTCTTCGAGTTTTTGGAGCTCAAGAAAAATACCGGGAAGGACGAGCTGAGGGCAAGGGATCTTTTTTACGCGCTTTGGATTCCCGATCTTTTTATGAAACGGGTTGAGGCGAATGCCGCGTGGTCGCTTTTTTGCCCCAATGAGGCGCCGGGGCTTTATGAAACGTGGGGGAAGGAATTCGAAGAGCGGTATGAGCGATACGAAAAGGAAGGCAGGGCCAAGCGCGTCGTAAAGGCGCAGGAGCTTTGGTTCGCCATTTTGGAGTCGCAGATCGAAACGGGCACTCCTTATATGCTGTATAAGGATGCGTGCAATGCCAAGTCGAACCAGCAAAACTTGGGAACGATCCGCAGTTCCAATTTGTGCACCGAAATCGTCGAGTATACCTCTTCCGATGAAGCGGCGGTTTGCAATTTGGCCTCCGTCGCCTTGCCGCGCTTCGTCATCGACGGCAAGTTCGATCACCGGAAGCTTTTTGAGGTGACGTCCGCGGTGACCCGGAATTTGAACAAAATCATAGACGTCAATTACTACCCGGTGGAAGAAGCGAGACGTTCGAACTTCAGGCATCGGCCGATCGGGATCGGTATCCAGGGGCTTGCCGACGTTTTTATCCTCCTGCGGATGCCTTTTGATTCCGAGGAGGCGAAGGTTTTGAACAAAGAAATCTTTGAAACGCTTTATTTTGCGGCGATGACGGCGTCGAAGGATTTGGCCAAGCAGGATGGGCCTTATGAGACCTTCCAGGGTTCGCCGCTTTCAAAAGGTATTTTTCAATTTGATCTCTGGGGGGTGACCCCTTCCCCGCGGTGGGATTGGGAGGGGCTCCGGGAAGAGGTTCGGAGGGTTGGCGTGCGGAACTCCCTTTTAATCGCGCCGATGCCGACGGCTTCCACCTCTCAGATTTTGGGAAACAACGAGTGTTTCGAGCCTTATACTTCCAATATTTACACGCGGCGGGTTTTGTCCGGGGAGTTCATCGTCGTGAACAAGTATCTCATGAAAGATTTGGCGGAGATGGGGATGTGGAATCAAAAGATGAAAGACAAAATCGTCGCCCATAACGGCTCGGTTCAAAACATAGAGGAGATTCCTCAGAAGGTCAAGGATCTTTATAAGACGGTGTGGGAGATTAAGCAGAGAACGTTGATCGACATGGCGGCCGATCGCGGCGCTTTTATCTGCCAGTCGCAGTCCCTCAACCTCTTTATTCAGGAGCCTAATTTCGCGAAGCTCACCTCGATGCATTTTTATGCCTGGAAGAAGGGGTTGAAAACGGGGATGTATTATTTGAGGACAAAACCGGCCGCCGAGGCGATTAAATTCACGGTGGAAAGAGAGACGTCCCAGGGCGTTCTTCAGGAGACGGGTTCTCCCGCGGCCGGGAAGACCGAAGAAAAGATGGCCGAGGTCGCGTGCGCTTTGGATAATAAGGATGAATGTGTCTCTTGCAGCGGCTAGAAGATAAAGCGTCCGAATTGGTCCCGCCCAACGGGGAAAGAAAGGTGTTGCTGCATTCCTGTTGCGCGCCTTGCTCAGGCTCGGTCATCGAAGACATTCATCAAGCGGGGATTGATTTGGCCATTTTCTTTTATAATCCCAACATTCATCCTCAAAAAGAATACCAAATCCGCAAAGAGGAGAATATCCGTTACGCTGAAAAAATGGGCATCCCTTTCGTCGATGCGGATTACGACACGGATCGCTGGTTTCACGTGACGAGCGGCCATGAGACGGATCCGGAGCGGGGAGAGCGGTGCGGTCTTTGTTTTGACATGCGTTTTGTGGAGGCCGCGGAGTATGCGGCCGGGCATGGATTTAAGGTTTTCACCAGCTGCCTCGGGATTTCCCGTTGGAAGGATTTTGACCAGGTGACCCGAGCCGGAATCAAGGCCGCTTCTTTGTTTCCGGGAATTTCCTATTGGGCTTATAATTGGAGGAAGAAGGGCGGATCGGAAAGAATGATCCGGATTGCCAAAGAGGAAGGTTTTTACCAGCAGCAGTACTGTGGATGCGTTTATTCCCTTCGGGATACCAACAAATGGCGAAAAGAACATGGCCGCCCGCCGGTTGAAATCGGAAAGGATTTCTATTCCGTCTCACCCAAAAGCCCCGCAGGCCTTGCCTCCGAGGTTTCCTAAGCCTCTCTTTCTTCTGGGGTGGATTGCCGCTCTTGGGATTTTGGTTCGTGTGGTTTATCTTTTTTGGAGCAGGCACAGCCCTTTCTACGAACCGCGTCTTTTGGATCCCGCCTATTATCACGGATGGGCGCTTCGGATTCTTTCGGGGGATTTTTTGGGAGATCCGGTTTTTTACGGTTTGCCCCTTTACCCTTATTTTTTGGCGCTGGGTTACAAACTTTTTCACGGATCCATCCTGGCGATAAAGACGGTTCAGGTTTTCCTGGGGGTTTCGACTCTTTTCTTTGTCTACAAAATCGGGGAGAAGACGGCCGGTTCCGCCGTTGGGCTTTTGGCGGCGGGGATAGGCGCCTTTTATGGGCCGCTCTTTTTCCATGAGACTATTTTTATACCGGAGAGTTTGGGGGTTCCCCTTTATGCCGTTGGTTTTTACCTTTTTTTGGTGTTTTTGGAAAAGCGGTCTTTTTTACGAGGTTTGGTCTTAGGTGTGGTTTTTGGATTGGCCGCCCTGACCAAGGCGGGCATTATTTTGTTCATTTTTTCCTTTTGCGTTATTTTTTTCCTTCGATTGCTGCGAAAACGGGAGTCTCTTTGGCCGGTTCTTGCCTGTCTCTTGGGTTTTCTTCTGACGCTTCTTCCGGTTACGGCCCACAATTATCTTTACGGGAAGGACAGGGTGTTTTTGACGTACCACGCGGGACTCAATCTCTATATCGGCAACCATCCCGGGGCCGAGGGTGTTTTTGCGGCGCCCGAGGGAATGGGAAGCAATGTCGACGCGCAGTTGGAAGATTCGAGGAAGCTTGCCGAACGGGCGCTCGGCAGGAGTCTCAAGCCTTCCGAGATCTCGAAGTATTGGCGGGATAAGGCCCTTCGTTTTGTGGTTCAAAATCCCCGCCAGTTTCTTAAACTTTGCGCGAGGAAGCTCCTTTTGTTTTTCGACGCCAGAGAAATATCGGACGTGGAGGATTATGAATTCAGCAAGAACTTCGTTCCCTTTTTAAAATGGCCGTGGGTAACCTTCGGGGCGCTCGGCCCTTTTGTTTTGCTTGGGTTTTTGGCATGTTGGAAGTGCAGGCACCGCTTTTGGATTTATCTTTGGACGGCGAGCTATCTTCTTGGGGTCATGCTTTATTTTGTCAATGCGAGGTACCGCCTTCCCTTATTAAGCGTTTTTTTCGTGATGGCGGCGGTCGGGCTTTTTCGGGTTTATGAATCTTGGAAGGCGCGGGCCTGGCCCCGGGTTTTTTTGTACGCGTTTATTCTTTTAGCCGGCGTATGGGTGACCCAGCTTCGGCTTGTAGGGACGAGTTGGGCGAGGGATTATGTGAATGCAGGGGACGTTTATCTGGAGAAAGAGGAGCCCGGGGAGGCCATGCGTTTTTATGAGAAGGCGCTCTCGATCGATCCCGGTTCCGCCAAGGCCCATTTGGCGATGGGGCTTGCGTTGTCCAAGTCCGGGCGGGCGGATGAAGCGAAGGAGCGTTACTTGAAAGTGATCGAGATAGATCCTTCGAATTCCCAGGCTTACAACAACTTGGGGATGTGGTATGACCGGAAAGGGGATGGGGAAGAGGCGGAGCGTTTATTTTTAAAGGCCGTCGAATTGAAACCGCATTCTTTCCAGGCGCACAATAACCTTGGCATGGTTTATGGCAAGAGGGGTCAATATGAGAAAGCGATCCACGAATTCGGAATCGCTTTGGAGCTCAATCCCAAAAGCTACCGGGCTCACACCAATTTGGGTCTTGTGTTTTACCGCTTAGGGGAGAAGGGAGAGGCTCTTCGCCATTGGGAAAAGGCTTTGGAGATCAACCCCGAGTTTCAGGACGCGAAACTTGCTTTGAAGCTTTTTGCCGGGAGAGAATCTTAGTGTTCTTCTTGGCAGGGGCGGGTGGGTATGTTAAAATCCCTCGCACGGGCCCGTAGCTCAGTCGGTCAGAGCAGCTGACTCATAATCAGCCGGTTCGTAGGTTCGAGTCCTACCGGGCCCAAAGGCTTTTGGGCAATTAGCTCAGTTGGTTAGAGCGTTCCCCTCACATGGGAAAGGTCACTGGTTCGAGTCCAGTATTGCCCACCATGTTTTTCTTGTAAGGAAGGCAATATGACGGAAGCGTTGGCAGATCAGCTCAAAACGTTGACACAACTTCAAAAGATCGATTACGAGATTTACCACCTTCAAAAGGAACTTTCGGATTGTCCGGCCATTGAGAAGAAGCTGGAGGGGGACTTTGAGAAGAAAAAAGGCGCCTTCAAGGCGGCGGAGGATGAGCTAAGGACCATCCAGCTTAAGCAGAAAGAAAAGGAAGTGGAGCTCCAAACGATAGAAGAGAAGATCAAAAAACTGCAGGTTCAGCTTTACCAGGTGAAGACCAACAAAGAATACGCGGCGATGGAGCTTGAAATCAAGGGCCTTAAGGCGGACAAATCGCTCTTGGAGGAGGACATTATTCGTCTTTTGGATGCGACGGACCAGGCGAAGGGCCGCTCGGCCAAGGAAAAAGAGGTTTTGCAGGCGGAAGAAGGGAAGTTGAAAGAAGAGAAAGAAAGGTTCCAGAAGCGGGCGGGCGAAATCCGTTCTCGTGTTTCCGAGTTGGAGGAGGAGCGAAAGGCCTATCTTGCTTCGGTGGATCCAAAGCTCATGAGGCAGTACGAGAGGCTTCTGAAGAGCCGCGGGGGACTTGCCCTTGTTCCCGTCGTGGAAAATTCCTGCGGGGGGTGTCACATGGAATTGCCTCCGCAAGTCGTCAATGAAATCCAACTGCAAGAGAAACTGATTGTCTGTGAATCTTGCGCGCGCATTTTGTATTGGCTGCAAACTTGAGCAAACGTTCCTTTCAAAAGGTCGTTGCATTTATCGACGGCGCTTCCAGAGGCAATCCGGGTCCCGCGGCCATTGGGGTCGTTTTTCAGGATAAAGAAGGCAGGGAGCTTAAAAGGCTTTCGAAGAAAGCGGGCATCACCACCAATAACGTCGCGGAATACCTGGCGCTGCTCATTGCCATGCAGGAAGCGCTGATTCTCCAAGTGGAGGAGCTGGAAGTTTTTACCGACAGCGAGCTTTTGGCAAGTCAGTATCAAGGGGAGTACAAAGTCAAAGACGAGCGGCTGAAAATTTTGCATTGGCTTGCCATGCACCTGCGGGGCGGCTTTAAACAGGTGAGCGTCACGCATATCCCGCGGGAAAAGAACCGGCTGGCCGATAAGGAAGCCAATAAAGCGTTGGACCAGGATCTTTGGCTATAGAGGATTTGCAGTCTTTAGGTTTTTGTGCTATATAATAAACGGGTCTTTTCCATCCTTAAAATTTGCCGGTCGGATGGCCGCCCGCCGCGCTTTGTGGCGGGAGGAAAGTCCGGGCTCCCGGAGCAGCGTGGTGGGTAACACCCATCCTCATCGGGAATTCTTTCCCGGTGAGAGGATCAGAGCAACAGAGACGAGTTCCGCCATAAGGCGCGGCGGAGGTGAAACGGGCAATCTCCACGCGGAGCAAGGTTAAATAGGGGAAGAATCCAACGTCTTGGGTTTCGGGGACGTTGGAGGGAGTTCGCTCCGATTCCCTTGATTCTCGGGTAGACCGCTACTTCCCGTGTTTTTTGCGGGAGACGATCCTGTCCAGCAATGGCAGGACAAGAGAGATGGCCATCGCCTCCCTTTGGGAGGGCACAGAACCCGGCTTACAGATCGGCAAAAGGCGGCCTCCACCACAAAGCGTGGTGGAGGTTGTATTATTTTTCTGTATTTGTTGCGGAAGAAAAAAGATGAATAAAAAAGGTTTTTTGACTTATTTTCTTTTCTTCATGGTTTGGAGTTTAGGGTGCTCGTTGGCGGCCCTTGCCGCGGAAGAAACCACGACGGCTTATTCTCAGCATAAGCTTTTTGAGCTGGAGACAGATGAGGATAGCGGCGCGGAAAGCCTGGAACGTGTTTCAGGTTCTTACGACCGCGGCTACTCCTCCACTGACCAGACCTACGAATCATCCCACCATTCCCAAACCCGTCCCGGCTCCCAGCCTTTATAAGGGTTTCCTGAACAAGGCTTGACATTTTTTGTTTTTTAGCCCATACTTCTTTCTTTAGTTTTTAAATTATTAGAAAGGGTATACACAAAAGATGTCTTTTCGATTGAAAAAGGCATTGAGGGCTGTTTCTTTTGTTTTGGTATGTTCCCTGTTGGCGGAACACATTTCCTATGCCCTTCCAGAAAAGAGGGTGGTGGGTGGTGGGTCGTGGATGGTGGATAGGGAAAAAGGAGAAAAGCTTTTAGGCTTTGATTTGCCTCCATCCATCGCTACAGTTGAAGATTCTTATTTTTCCTCACCCACCACCCACAACCCACCACCCACGACCCTTGTTTTCCTCCTCCAAGACCCCCACGCCAACTTCTCCGGACAACTTAATCTCTCAAAAGTTTTAGATATTCTTCTCCAAAGAAACCCTGCTCACTATGTCTTCCTGGAAGGCGGCAGTGGGAATGAGTCTTTAAGCTTTCTTCGGAAATACGCCCCAAAAGACAAAAGAGAACAAATCGCCAAACAATTCCTAAGACAAGGAAAACTCCAGGGAAGCGAGTATCTCGATCTTACTTCCAATCATAACACTCTTCTATATGGAGTCGAAGACCTGTCCCTTTACTTCCAATCCCTCAAAGCTTACCAAGAAGTGACAAAGAAAAGAGACAAGTCCTTTCGTTACCTTGAAAGAATCGAACAAACCATCAAAACCCTAAAACCCAGGCTCTACAACCCCTCTTTACTCTTCTTGGATGAAAAAAGGACAAAGTACGAGAAGAACGACCTTTCCCTTGCCCAATACCTTGAAATCCTTAAAACCCAAAGCCCCAAAGCCTCTTCCTTCTTTAACCTTAAGCTCCTCAACAAACTAAAGAAACTCGAAGACTCCACCCATTGGAAGAACGCCTCTCCCAAACAAAGACACACAAGGCTTTATTCCCACCTCTCAAAGAAACTAAACCTCAAAGCCCTCCTAAAAGAACTAAAGCTCCTGGAAGACCAAACCTTTAAATCTCTCCTCCACACAAAAGACGAAGAAACCCTCTACAACTTAGATAAACTCATCTCTCTTTTAAAGAAGCTCCTTAACCTTTCCCTGACCCCGGAAGAGTACGAAGAGTACCAGAGAGAAAAGAGGATCGTGGATAGTGGATCGTGGGTCGTGGATAAGGAAAAACCCACCACCCACCACCCACAACCCAACACCCACGACCCCTCTTTTCTTCTCTCCCTAACGGGCTTCCT
>JACQQY010000091.1 GCA_016206825.1 Candidatus Omnitrophota bacterium | reverse complement strand
TGAGGGTGGTTAGTCCAACACCAACCCCCCTATCCCCCCTTGACAGGGGGGGAGGGTTGGGGTTAAGAGCCTTCCCCCCGGACAAGGGGGGATCAAGGGGGGTTTGGACCGAAAGGGTTAGGGATTGGTATTCCTGCCACTCTTCGGGAGTAAGAGAAAGGTTAAGGAGCTTCTTTAAAAGAAGGTTGAGTTTATCCATGTTGTAGAGAGTCTCTTCGTCTTTTGTGTGGAGGAGAGACTTAAAGGTTTGGTCTTCCAGGAGCTTTAGTTCTTTTAGGAGGGCTTTGAGGTTTAGTTTCTTTGAGAGGTGGGAATAAAGCCTTGTGTGTCTTTCCTTGGGAGAGGCGTTCTTCCAATGGGTGGAGTCTTCGAGTTTCTTTAGTTTATGGAGGAGCTTAAGGTTAAAGAAGGAAGAGGCTTTGGGGTTTTGGGTTTTAAGGATTTCAAGGTATTGGGCAAGGGAAAGGTCGTTTTTCTCGTATAGGCCTTTTTTTTCATCCAAGAAGAGTAAAGAGGGGTTGTAGAGCCTGGGTTTTAGAGTTTTGATGGTTTGTTCGATTCTTTCAAGGTAACGGAGGGATTTGTCTCTTTTCTTGGTGACTGCTTGGTAGGCCTTGAGGGACTGGGAGTAGAGTTTTAGATCTTCTACGCCATAGAGAGTGAGGTCATGGTCTTGGGTAAGCTCCAAGTATTCTTCTCCATGCAGAAGCCCTTTTTGGAGGTAACTTCTTGCGATGCGCTCTCTTTCTTCCTTGGAGGAATAACTTTTAAGAAAAGAGAGAGAAGAGTCTTTAAAGCCCGCCTCAACGAAGATGCGCTTTGGGTTCTTTTCTTTTTGGAATAGAAGATCGAGGGTCTTGGCCAGGTTTAGTTGTCCTGAAGGGTTGGCGTGGGGGTCTTGGAGGAGGTAAACAAGGGTCGTGGGTTGTGGGTGGTGGGTGGTGGGTGAAGGAAAATAAGAATCTTCTACAGAAGCGATCGATTCGGGCAGACGAAAACCTGTAAGTTTTTCTTCTTTTTTCCCATCCACCACCCACTACCCACCACCCTCTTTTCCGGAAGGGCATAAGAAATGTGTTCGGAAAGCAGGCACAAAACAAGCGCAAGGCTTATGGTTTTGAGAATAGTTTTAAGATTTACGGACAATTTTCTCCCTTTCTTATTTTTGGAAAGCGTAGAAGAAGTATACATGACAAAATTCAAGATTTCAAGGGGGGCTATTTTTAAAATAATCTAAAATTTATTGGCTTAAAAGTAATTAAGAAAGCTTGGTTTTAAAGAATCACTGATGCGTGGTGTTGCCCATCAGGAGTTCTTTGTTGACCCACACATAACGGATCCCGCTCCAAAGGGTGACGCTCACGATGAAAAGCATCCCCAGATAAATGAAATCATGGGCAAAGGCGCTCCATTCTTCTTTCCAAACGGGCGCTTGCTTCAGGGCGAGGAATAAAAGAACGAAAACGATCGCCAGGAACTGCAGGACGGTCTTATGCTTGCCGCTTTTTCGGGCGGCGGCGGCGTCTCCCGCGGAAGGGGCCAGAAGGCGAAGGCCCGTAATGAGGAGATCTCTCGAGATGATCGCGATCACCATCCAGGCGGGGATAATCCCCATCTGCACAAAGGCCATAAAGGCCGAAAGGGTCAGAATCTTATCGGCAATGGGGTCCATCAGCTTCCCGAAACGGGTGATCTGGCCTTTTTCTCTGGCTATTTTTCCGTCCCAGTAATCGGTCAGAGAAGCCAAAAGAAACACAAGAAGCGCCCCTGTTTTGGCGAATAGATTTTTCCCGAAAAGAAGGATCATGAATAAAACGGTGAGTAAAATCCTAAGCACCGTCAGGCGATTGGGAAGGTTCATGCCTTACGAAGGAACCCCGATCAAGTCATACTCCAACCCCTCTTCGATCTTGGCATCCACAAACCTGCCGACCGGAAGAGAAGGAGCGCGGAGGGTCACCTGTCCATCGACCTCCGGGGCGTCGGCTTCCGTCCGCCCGTAATAAAGGTTCGGCTCTTCGGGATCTTTTTCATCGATCAAAACTTTTAAGGTGCGCCCAACCAGCGATTCGTTTCGTTCTCTGGAAATCTCCCGTTGAAGCTCCATGACGGCCCGATAACGCTCTTCCTTCGCCTCTTGCGGAATCTGACCGGACATCCGGCAGGCCGGCGACCCTTCTTCCGGCGAGAAGATAAAAGCGCCGAGCCGGTCGAACCGGTGCCTTTTTAAAAAACCAAGCAAGTCCTGAAATTCCTCTTCCGTCTCACCGGGAAATCCCACGATCACCGTCGTCCGGATGGCAATCTCCGGAAGGGCTTCACGGAAAGCTTCCATCACCGCTTCCATCCGCCCCCGCGTGACCCCGCGGTTCATCCGCTTCAAAACACCGTCATGGCTGTGCTCGATGGGAAGATCGACGTACCGGCAAATAGCGGGATAGCGCGCGAACGTGTCGATCAATTCCTGCGTGACATGGCCGGGATGCGCGTAGAGCAAACGAATCCAGGGCACGAGACCGCTTTGGGCCAGATGGGCAAGCAGCGAAGGAAGAAGACCCGCCCGATCACGGTCATAACCGAAGGCGGCGGTATCCTGTCCGATCAGGATGGCCTCAGAAAGCGGAAAACGAGAGACAAGCATTTCGAGCTCCTTCATAACGGAATCAATGGTTCGGGAGCGGTGCGGACCTTTCATCTTAGGGATCACGCAATACGAGCAGGCGTTGACACAGCCTTCCGATATTTTGAGATAGGCGAAATGCCGGGGCGTCAGAAGCGTTCTCGGCGAGTATTCATCGAGAATAAAACGGGGCCTTGGCCGGACGTCGTATACCTTTTTCTTCCTTTGAAGGGCTTGGAGAAGCTGGGGCAAGTTTCCGTAACTGTCCGTGCCGACGATTCCGTCCACTTCTTTTAATTCCTGCCGGAGCTCTTCCCCGTAACGCTGGGCAAGACAACCCAAAGCGACTACGGCGCGGAGCTCTCCTTTTCCCTTTAACCGGCACAGCTCCAGAAGCGTCTCCAGCGATTCCATCTTCGCGGATTCGATGAATCCGCAGGTATTGACGATGGCGACTTCCGCTTGGCCGAGATCCTGAACGACGGTGTGCCCTTCTTTTTCCAAAAAACCAAGCGCCACCTCCGAATCCACGAGCGTCCTGGCACAGCCCAAACTCACCCATTTTACTTTCATGAGTCGATCCTTGCCCCTTCCCGATCGATCGTTAATTTTCGGATGACGCCCCTGCCCAGCGTGCCCAGGGAACGGCCGTTCAAGGAAAGCGACATGTTCGAAGCGTTTCCCGTCCAGATTTCTATTTGGTCTTTGGCCGTCCAAGTCTCGGATGCTCCCCGCATGAGGATCGACTGGAAGAGAACTTTGCCGTCGCAGGTTACCCTGAGCCACACGTTGTCCATCGCTTTGATTTTAAGCTGAAGGGCCGTTTTTTGAGGAAGTTTGGGGAAATTGCCTTGAACGGGACTTCGCAGGAGTTTTTTCCCTTCATCGGCGGCCTTGCGGGAATCGGGCCTTTCTTTCTCGTGGTGAGCTTGTCGAACCATGCCCGGCAAAGACGCCGCGGCCAAGGAACTCTGTTTTTTAGAAGCCGCGAAATTCGAGGTGACGCGGATCCACATCTTTCCGGTAAAGAGGAGAAATCCGAGAACGACGAGGCCGATAAGCCCTCCCCGGAGAATTTTGACGGGAGAAAAGTGAGATCTCCACGGCCAAAGGCGCGGCTCGGCCGGCTTGATAAAAAGAGTGGGTTCCGGGCCTTTTTGCATCTGCTTCTCATAAGCGGCCAAGAGCTCCGCCGGATCAAGACCGAGGAATTCGGCGTAACTCCGGATAAAATTTTTCACAAAAACGGGACCGGGAAGCTTTTCAAACCTGCCCTCTTCCAAATCCTTTAAAATCCGGGGATGGATTTTGATCTTGGCGTGCACCTCCTCAAGCGTAACCGCCTTTTTATCGCGGGCTTCTTTCAAAACATTTCCGACGGCCGTCATCGTTTTTCCTCTTCTTTCACGCCCGGGCGCTCCACGAGGATCTCCCGGGGTTTCGCGCCCCGATAAGGCCCCACGACACCCTCCTCTTCCATCATATCCATGATCCGCGCGGCGCGGGTATATCCCAACCCCAGCCTTCTTTGAACCATCGAAACGGAGGCAACCCCCGTTTCCAAAACGAGCCGCTTGGCCCCCTCATAAACTTCATCGCGCTTGAAATCGCCCATGGTCTTCGCCTTTTGGTGAAATTGCTGGACGATCTCTTCCTCATAGAAAACCTTTCGTTTGGACTTGATGAATTGGGCCACCCGCTCGATCTCCGAGTCTTGGACCCAGGCGCCCTGAGCCCGCACAAGCTTCGATTTGCGCGGGTCCATGAGGAGCAAGTCGCCCCGTCCCAGAAGCTTATCCGCTCCGTTTTCATCCAAAATCGTCCGAGAATCCACCTTGGAAGCCACTTGAAAAGCGATCCGGGCGGGAAAATTCGCCTTGATGACGCCGGTAATGACGTCAACCGAGGGCCTCTGCGTCGCCAGGATGATGTGGATCCCGACCGCGCGGGCCAACTGCGCCAGACGGGTAATGGCCGACTCTATTTCCTGCGCCGAGGCAATCATGAGATCCGCCAGCTCATCGATCACAATGACGATATAAGGCATCTTTCTCACAACGGAAGTTTGCCCCTCCCCGGAATTCACGCCCAGCATCTCAGGCGAAATTTGCCCGTTCTCCGCTTTTTCGTTAAACGAAAGGAGATTCTTGGCGCCGGCCTTGGATAAAAGCTCATAACGCCTTTCCATTTCGGCGACGAGCCAATTCAGCGCCCCCGGCACCTTGCTTTTGTCGGTCAGGACCGGGCACAGAAGATGCGGCAGATCATTGTAAAAATGAAGCTCCACCATTTTGGGGTCCACGAGAATGAACTTCACTTCTTCCGGAGAAGCTTTAAACAAAATGCTCATGAGGAGACTGTTGATGCAAACGCTCTTTCCGGTATTGGTGGCTCCTGCGATTAAAAGATGCGGCATGTCCGCCAAATTGCAAACGATAGGCACGCCGGCCGTATCCTTCCCGATGGCGACGGTCACCTTGGAAGACTCACGCTGGAACTCGGGAGAAGCCAGCACCTCCTTTAGATACACGGTCGAAGCGGCGCTGTTGGGGACCTCGATTCCCACGCGGGATTTCCCCGGAATCGGCGCGACGATCCGGACGCTGGCCGCGCGCATCGCGAGGGAAATGTCATTCTCAAGCGAGGTGATGCGCTGAACCTTGACTCCGGCCGCAGGCTGAAGCTCATAGCGGGTGATGACGGGTCCCTGCTCCACTTCCACCACTTTTGCTTCGATGCCGAAATCCCTCAAGGTATCCTCTAAAACACGGGAGTTGACTTCCAAATCCTCTTTCAGCTTACTCCGATCGACCGAGGGAGGAGGCTGAAGAAGATCGAGGGACGGATAGGGATAAGCTTCCGCCGCCAAAACTTCGGTTCTCGAACTTCCGTTTTCCACGGACGTTCGTGTTTTGGAAATAGCCCGGGCTCCTGGTGGTGAGCTTGCCGAACCACCTTCCTGTTTGGACTCCGGTTTGGACGCGGCAAACTTGATTTCCAATTTCGAAGGAAGCGGCGCTTTTGGCTCGACGTCCGGTTTTGTTTCTCTGGCGGCGGGCGTTTGCAGGGACGGCCTTCCCGTTTTGACAAGGGGCGGGGCCTTTCCGGCCCTGCCGGCTAAAAAGACATCCCGAAGTTTTTTGAAAACCCCGACCGCCATTTGGAGAACCAAAAGCTCCGTGGCAAGAAGAATCGAAAGAAGAAAAAGCGAGAGGGCGATAAAAATCCCCGAAGGGCCGAAAAGCTGAGAGAGAAAACCGGCCCCAAAAAATCCAAGCGCCCCCCCCGCCTGGAAGCGCTCAATGAGCGCTTCCCCGCTCAAGAGCGCCGAAAGAGCGCAAGCCGAAATGAGAAAGACGCTTGTCGAAAAAACTTTCAGCCACAACCTCTGCGGCTTTTTACCGGACCACTTCGCCAGCGCCCAAAAGAGAAAAAGAGGCACCAAAAAATAAGACGTCTTCCCGAAAAGAAGAATCAAAAACCATGCCGTATAAGCTCCGGTAATGCCGACAAAATTGCGGGTGGGTGAATTGGGCGTGGACACCTCGAAAGGAATGTCGTCGGGCGTATACGACAAAAGAGACAACAAAACCAGCGCCGACACCACAAACCAAAAAAAAGCCAAGACTTCGCTTCGCTTTTCCTGATTCACGTTTAAACCCCCGTGTGCCCGAAACCGCCGCCGGCGCGAACGGTCTCTTCCAATTCCTCGACCACTTGAATCTCGGCTCTTACCACCTCTTGGATCACCATCTGGGCGAGCCTTGCTCCCCTCCGGATCCGATAAGGCTCCTTCCCCAGATTGACGAGAATAAGAGAAACGGCGCCCCGGTAATCGCTGTCAATGGTTCCCGGAGTGTTCACGAGCGTCACGCCGTGCTTTAGAGCAAGTCCGCTCCGCGGACGAATTTGGGCTTCGAAACCTTCGGGAAGGTGGACGGAAATCCCCGTGGGGACAAGCTTAATTTCACCGGGATGGAGAAGAAGCTCTTCCTTTACGTCCGCGTAAAGATCGAGGCCTGATGCCCCTTGGGACATGTAGGCGGGTAAAGGGAGATCCTCAGCTCCAGGGTTTCTTTTGATTAGGACTGTGGCTCTTTTCACCGCGTTTGGGGCTGACCGAAGCGTCTCGTGGCAGCAGTTGTTTTCTGGAAAGATTGGTGCGGCCCTGCGAATCAATCTCGATGACTTTCACCGTCACTTCTTCGCCGACTTTGAGCACGTCCTCCACCCGGTCGACATAAGAATCTGCGATTTCGGAAATATGCAAAAGACCTTCCTTCCCCGGAAAGATTTCACAAAAAGCGCCGAAGTTGACGATGCGTTTCACCACCGCTTTGTAAACTTTGCCGACCTCCGCCTCCTGGGTAATGGCTTGGATCATCTCAAGCGCTTTTTGGGAGCATTCGACGTCGCTGGACGCGATGCTGACGATGCCTTCATCCGAAACTTCGATCGTGGCGCCGCTGTCGGCCGTAATCTTGCGGATGACCTTGCCGCCCGGCCCGATCACTTCCCGAATCTTATCGGGATCGATGCGAAGGGTCGTGATGCGGGGAGCGAAGGTCGAAAGCTCTTTGTGGGGCATATGGATCACCGAGAGCATCTTCTCGAGGATAAAGAGACGCCCCTCCTTAGCCTGCTGAAACGCCTTCGCCAAAGTAGGAATGTCGATGGATTCTTTGAGTTTCAAATCGAGCTGAATCGCCGTCACCCCCGCCTGGGTGCCCGCCACTTTAAAATCCATGTCCCCCAAATGATCTTCTACGCCCGCGATATCCGACAAAACGGCGGTCTTATCCTTATATTTCACAAGACCCATGGCAATGCCGCTGACAGGGGCCTTCACGGGCACTCCGGCGTCCATTAAAGCGAGCGTCCCTGAGCAGACGCTTGCCATGCTGGAAGAACCGTTGGACTCCAAAATATCGGAAACCAGACGAACCGTATAGGGAAACTCTTCTTTGGAAGGCATCACCGCCTTCAAGCTTCTTTCGGCCAAAGCGCCATGCCCGATTTCTCTCCGGCCGGGCCCCCGCAAAGGCTTGATCTCGCCCACCGAAAAAGGAGGAAAATTATAATGGAGCATGAACGCTTTAAAAATATCCCCTTCCAGGGCGTCGATGATCTGCTCGTCTCTCGTAGTCCCCAGCGTCGCGACTCCCAAAGACTGGGTTTGACCGCGGGTGAACAAAGCCGAGCCGTGGGTCCGGGGAAGAATCCCTATTTCGCAGGTGATCGGACGGATTTCATCGTACCGGCGGCCGTCGGTCCGAATGCGGTTTTCGACGATAAACTTCCTCACTTCATCCTTTTCGATTTCCTCAAAAGCCTGCTTGACATCCGCCTCCGTGACGGCGGAACCTTCCACCACGAGCTCCGTCACCGCCTTTTGTTGAAGGCGGGTGATGGCCTCATCCCGCCCCTCTTTTGTTTTTTGGGTGCGGTTGATCGCGCCGATTTCACTCGCGCAAAGCCGGCAAACCTTTTCCTTAAGGTCTTCGGAGACGGTTTTGATGACGGCCGGCAAAGGAGGCTTGGCGCAGTCTTTGGCCAGCTCTCTTTGGAGTTCGAGAACGGGTTTGAGCTCTCTCGCCGCAAATTCCAAGGCCTGCAGGACCCGCTCCTCGGGAACCTGATTCGCCCCTCCCTCGATCATGATAATCCCTTGTTCCGTAGCGGCCACCACCATATCCAGAGGGCTTTGTTCCAATTCTTTAAACGTGGGATTCAAGATAAACTGGCCGTCCGCTTCGCCTATTCGCGCGGACGCGACGGGGCTGATAAAAGGAATTCCCGCAATGAGAATAGCCGCGGAAGCTCCGATAACCGCCAGAACGTCGGAATTGTGCTCCTTGTCGCTCGATAAAACGGAAGCGGTCACCTGAACTTCATGGTA
>JACQQY010000090.1 GCA_016206825.1 Candidatus Omnitrophota bacterium | reverse complement strand
GGGTAGAGGCGGCGGTGGGGGAGAAGTTTTTGGACGTTCGGGATGAGCGCGGCGGCAGGGTCATTTGGCTTCATTTTTATCTGTGCTCGCTCGCGTTTGGAAAGCCCAAGCCGCTTGGGTGTCGGAAGGCGCTTTGGGTGGACGTGGGGGAGCTTAAGAATTTTACGTTTCCTCCCGCCAATGAGAGGGTGATTGAGAGGCTGGTTCAGTTAACCCATTCCTCCCCCCGCCCCTCCCCAAGAAGGGCGGGTTTGGAACCCGCCCCTACAGGTAAGGGCGAATGGAAACCGGCGTTGTAGTGGCAGGTTCCAAACCTGCGTAGGGGCAGACCTATGTGTCTGCCCTGACCAGGTTTGGGCGAACACATAGGTTCGCCCCTACGGACGTAAATCCTGTCATGGTTGTAGGGGCAGGTTCCAAACCTGCCCAGAGCCAAATCTGACGAGGTTAACAGTTAAATGTACATTCTTGCGCTGGATTTGGGGACGACGGGGAACCGGGCGATCGTGTTTGACCGGAGGCAGAACGTCGTTTCCCGAATTTATCGGGAGTTCCCGCAAATTTATCCCAAACCGGGCTGGGTGGAGCATGATCCGGAGGTGATTTGGCGGAGCGTCCGGCAGATACTGGCTAAGACTTTCCGCCGGGTTTCCGTGGATCGGATCGCCGCGCTGGGGGTGACCAATCAGCGGGAGACCGTGCTCCTTTGGGATAAAAGGACCGGCAGGCCGCTGTGCAACGCCATTGTTTGGCAGTGCCGCCGGACGGCGCCTTTGTGCGAGGCGTTGAAGCAAAAGGGCCTGGAAGATTTCATCCACAAGCGCTCGGGTCTTTTTCTCGATCCTTATTTCAGCGCCAGCAAGATCGCCTGGTTTTTGGAAAACCTGAAGGGCGTGAGGAAGCGGGCCGAGAGGGGAGACGTTCTCACCGGCACGATCGATGCGTGGATCGTGTGGAAGCTGTCCGGCGGCGCGCTCCACGTGACGGACGTTTCCAACGCCTCGCGCACGATGCTCTTGGACATAAGCAGGAGGACGTGGGACGAGAAGCTTTGCGGGATTTTTCGCGTTCCCCCGAAGATTTTGCCCCGCGTCGTGCCGTCGATCGGGAAAGCGGGCGTGACGGCGAAGGGTCTTTTTGGGACGCCCATTCCCATCGCCGGAATCGCCGGAGACCAGCAGGCGGCCGCGTTTGCGCAGGGTTGTTTTAAGCCCGGCATTCTCAAGAATACTTATGGAACCGGGCTCTTCATGCTGGAGAACATAGGGAGGGCGCCGAGATTTTCCGACAATTTGCTCACGACCGCCGCATGGGCGGAGAAGGACCTTTCCCACGCCGACTATGCGGTGGAGGGCAGTGTCTTTGTGGGAGGGGCGGCGATCGGCTGGCTTAGGGATGGGCTTGGGATTTTAAAAAAGGCGGCCGACTCGGAAAAGTTGGCGCAAAGCGTTCCGTCGAGCGGCGGCGTGTATTTTGTTCCCGCCCTTGCGGGCCTCGGCGCTCCTTATTGGGATCCGGGGGCGCGGGGCACGATCATCGGCATCACCAGAGGAACGACGCGCGCTCACCTCGTTCGGGCCGCTCTCGAGGCCATCGCGTACCAGACGAGGGATTTGCTGGAGGTGATGCGGCGGGACATGAAAAAGGATTTTAAGGTGCTCCGGGTGGATGGGGGAGCCAGCGGCAATAATTTTCTCATGCAGTTACAGGCGGACGTTCTCGGCATTCCCGTCGAGCGGCCGAGGATATTGGAAACCACGGCGCTCGGCGCCGCCGGGATGGCGGGGATTGGGGCGGGGACGTGGAGGGACCGGGAGGAGTTTTTAAGCTTTCGGAAGCTGGACCGGGTGTTTCGTCCGAAGGCTCGTGGAGAGGAAGGCGAACGGTTTTACGGCAGGTGGAAGGAGGCGGTGAGGCGTTCGCGCGGGTGGGAGTTGACAATTGACCGGAAAAAAGTTTGAATGAACCGAGGGAGGGGCGGGATGAGCCGTTTGGCGATGAAGCAAAAGAGAAGCAGAAAAGAAAAGTTAAAACGGGCGGGGTGGGATGAGTATTTCATGAACGTGGCGAAGGTCGTCTCGAGCCGCTCGACGTGCGACCGGAAGTTCGTGGGGGCGTTGGTCATGCGGGATAAGACCATTCTTTCCACCGGTTACAACGGCAGTGTCCGGAAGCTGGAGCATTGCAGTGAGATCGGCCACATCATGGAGAACGGCCACTGCGTGGCGACGATCCATGCGGAGGCCAATGCCATCATTCAGGCGGCCAAGAACGGCGTTTGCATCGACGGCGCGACCATCTACACGACGGCCAGCCCTTGCTGGAGTTGTTTTAAATTGATCGCGAACTCCGGGATCAAACGGATTTGCTTCGGGGAGTTTTATCGGGATGAGAGGATTTTTGAAATTGCCGGAAAACTTGGAATTGAGCTTGTGAAGTTGAGCGTGGCGGGAGGTAAAACACAGTGACGGAGACCGGGAGCCCTTTGTATCTGAAACAGATGGAGATCGGGCCGATGGAGAATTTCGTTTATTTTATCGGCGACAAGAACGCGAGGGAAGTGTTGGTGGTGGATCCGGCGTGGCAGGTGGACACCCTTTTAAGACTGGCGAAGGAAGAAGATTTGAAAATTAAGGGGGCGCTTGTCAGCCATTATCACTTTGACCACACCAACGGCGTGGAGGAGCTCCTGGAATCCGTGGATTGTCCGGTCTACGTGAACAAGAAAGACGCCGCGTATCTGGATTTCAAATCCTCCAACGTCCGGCCCACGGAGAGCGGACAAAAGATCCAAATCGGCGGGGTGGAAGTGGAGCTTCTCCATACCCCCGGCCATACGCCGGGTTCGCAGTGTTTTTACGTGAACGGCCGGTTGGTGTCGGGCGATACGTTATTCATCAACGCCTGCGGCCGCTGTGACTTTCCGGGCGGGAGCGCCGAGGAAATGTACGAAACTCTCACCAAAAAGCTGATGCGGCTTCCCGACTCCACCGTTTTGTATCCCGGCCACAATTACGCGGACAAGCCCTTCGCGACGATGGGGGAGCAGAAGAAAACGAATCCCTACCTTTTGTGCGGCTCTCTCAGCCATTTCCTCAGCCTCCGGATGGGGATGTAGACAGAAGTTTGTTGACGCCTTCCTTTTGAGAAGATAGACTTTTAGGAATCTTTGGGACGGACTTGAGACATGCATTCGAACACTCAGGACAAAAAGATCGATTGGAATCGGCTGGCGGAGACGGCTTTAAAGATCCGGCGGGACATCGTCAAGATGCTCGGGATAGCGGGGTCGGGTCATCCGGGGGGGTCTCTTTCTTTGACGGACGTCCTGACGCTTCTTTATTTTCATTTTCTGCGTCATGATCCCAAGAATCCCCATTGGGCGGACCGCGACCGCGTGGTGTTGAGCAAGGGCCACGGGTGCCCGGCTCTCTACGGCGCTCTGGCGATCGCTGGTTATTTCAGCGAGAGCTTACTGCCCACCCTGCGGAGGCTGGAAAGCCCTCTCCAGGGACATCCCGACATGAGGCGGCTTCCCGGCATCGAGGCATCCACCGGTTCCCTGGGCCAGGGACTTTCCATCGGGATCGGAATGGCGCTTGCGGGGAAGCTGGATAAGAAAGATTATAAAACCTACGTGATCTTAAGCGACGGCGAGCTCAACGAAGGCCAGATTTGGGAAGCGGCGGCCTTCGCTTCGTTTCAAAAGCTGTCGAATCTCATCGCCATTTTGGACTATAACAAGTTTCAGTTGAGCGGCGCCACGAAGGACATTTTAAACATGGAGCCCATCGTGGATAAGTGGGAGGCCTTTGGCTGGGAGGTCCGGGAAATCGACGGCCATATTCACCGGGAAATAGCCGATGCGATCGCTTGGGCAAAAGAGGCCCGCGAGAAACCGCGCATCCTCATTGCTCATACGATCAAGGGGAAGGGCGTTTCGTTCATGGAAAATAACAACCATTTCCACGGAGTGGCCCCTACCCGGGAAGAGACGGAGAGGGCTTTGAAAGAGCTCGGGGAAAGCGAAGCGGAAATCCGAAAGGTGTCGGAGATGATTCGTCCATGATCCAGCGAAAAATGGGGGCGGCGACGCGGGATGCTTATGGAAAGGCTCTCGTGGAATTAGGGAAGGAAAACCCGGACATCGTCGTTTTGGACGCGGATCTCTCCAAATCGACGAGGACGGACGTCTTTGGGAAGGCCTTTCCCGACCGGTTCATTGACATTGGCATTCAAGAGGCCAATTTGGTGGGGATTGCCGCGGGCCTCGCCTCGTGCGGCAAGATTCCTTTTATCAGCTCTTTTGCCTGTTTTTTGATGTGCAAGGGGTATGAGCAGTTACGGGTGGGGGTGGCTTTTTCTCATCAGAACGTCAAGGTGGTCACTTCGCACGGCGGCATCAGCGTAGGGGAGGACGGCGCTTCTCAGCAGGCGGTGGAAGATTTCGCTTTGGCTTGCACCTTGGCTGGGTTTACGGTCATCGTTCCGGCGGATGAGTTCGCCGCAAAGGCGCTTATCCGGCAGGCCGCCTTTTACAAAGGCCCCGTGTACGTGCGGACGGGAAGGTCCAAGGCCCCTCTGGTGCATGATGGTCAAACCTCTTTCGAAATCGGGAAAGGGATTCGGCTTCGCCAGGGAAAAGACGTGACTTTGATTGCGGCGGGGCTTATGGTTTTTGAGGCGCTGGAAGCCGCCGAGATGCTGAAGGAAAAGAAGATCGAAGCGGCCGTCGTGGACATGCACACCTTGAAGCCTCTCGACCAAAAGCTCCTGCTGGAGGAAGCGCGGCGGACGGGGGCATTTGTCACCGCGGAGGAGCATCTGATTTGGGGAGGGCTCGGGAGCGCCGTTTCCCAATGCGTTTCGCAGGATTTTCCCGTCCCCATCGAGTTCGTCGGCTTGAACGACACCTACGCGGAATCGGGCAGTCCGGAAGAGCTTTTTGAAAAGTACGGACTGACCTCCAAGCATATCGCCCAGGCCGCTGAGAGAGCCGTTTCCCGCAAGGCAAAGTAATCTCCACTTCCCAAGAGTTGGAAAAGTCCAAACCCCCTCTGACTCCCCCTTGTCAGGGGGAGAATCGTTCTTCTCCTCCCCTGACAAGGGGAGGTTGGGAG
>JACQQY010000089.1 GCA_016206825.1 Candidatus Omnitrophota bacterium | reverse complement strand
CCTACACCGGCCGCCGTCACGCGGTTAGACCGTTATTAGACTAGGGCAATCGAATGAGAGTAGGCATTGGGCTTTTGGGGTTGGGGACGGTGGGGATGGGGGTCTTTAGGATTTTAAAGACCCATGCGGCGGATATTGCCAGGAAGACGGGGGTGCGGCTGGAGCTCAAGAAGATTTGCGTCAAGTCGCTTTCGAAGAAAAGAAGCGTGAAAGTCCCCCGTTCTCTTTTGACGGATGACGCCCGAAAGCTCCTTTCAGATCCGTCGATTCAGATCGTGGTGGAGCTTATCGGCGGCATTCACCCGGCCAAGGAAATCATCGGGAAGGCGTTTCAAAGCGGAAAGCACGTCGTGACGGCGAATAAGGCGCTTTTAGCCGAGCAGGGAAGCGAGATTTTCCGCCAGGCCCGTCGTTTTGGAAAAAACTTGGGGATGGAAGCCAGCGTCTGCGGGGGCATCCCGCTCGTGAAGTCCCTGAAAGAGGGGCTTGCGTCCAACCGGATTTCCCATTTTTTGGGCATTGTGAACGGCACCTGCAATTTTATTTTAACTTCGATGTCGGAAGAAGGGATGAATTTTAAGGAGGCGCTGAAGGAGGCGCAGGCGAGGGGTTATGCGGAAAAGGATCCGAGGCTGGACGTTGAGGGAACCGATTCCGCCCATAAACTCGCCGTCTTGGCGAGGCTTTCGTTCGGAGCGGAGGTCTCCTTTAAGGATATTTTTGTCGAGGGCATCGGGTCTCTTTCATCCGTGGACATCGCTTATGCCAAGGAGCTGGGTTACGGGATGAAGCTTTTGGCGATCGGCAAGAAGCTCGGGGGAGGGCTTGAGCTTCGCGTGCACCCGACGATGCTGCCTTTTAATCATCCCCTTTCGAGCGTGCGGGGGGTTTACAATGCCGTTTTCGTGCATGCCGATCAGGCAGGGGATCTTTTATTTTACGGCAAGGGCGCGGGGATGTTTCCGGCGGCGAGCGCGGTGATGAGCGACGTCGTGGATATCGCGAAGCAAATCGTCCGCGGCGCGCGGGAGTCGAACGGGCGCGAGGAGAAGCCTCGGAAGGCCCGCGTTCTTTCGATGGATGAATTGCGGTCGGAATATTATCTTCATTTTCAGGTGATCGATAAACCGGGAGTGCTCGGGCGGATCGCCCAGACGCTGGGGAAGAACCGCATATCCATTTTAAGCGTTCACCAAAAGGAATCGCATGATTCCAAATCCGTGCCGGTCGTCATCCTGACGCACCAGGCTCTGGAGAAAAACGTCCGGCGGGCGCTTCGAGCCATCGACGCTCAAAAAGACGTGACGGCGAAGCCGGTTCTCATTCGGGTGGAAAAGTGATCTGGAAAGGCGTGATCGATCGATACAAGGATTTTTTGCCGGTAAGCTCCCGGACGCCCGTGGTGACGCTGAACGAGGGGAACACGCCGCTTATTTATTCGGAAACTCTTTCGAGGGCGCTGGAAGGCGTCGTTTATCTCAAGTACGAGGGGCTGAATCCCACCGGTTCTTTCAAAGACCGCGGGATGACGATGGCCATTTCCAAGGCGAAGGAAGAGGGCGCCAGGATCGTGATTTGCGCTTCCACGGGAAACACTTCGGCGTCCGCCGCCGCTTACGCGGCGAGGGCGGGTCTTCAGTGCGTCGTTTTGATTCCCGAGGGCGCCATTGCGCTTGGGAAATTAAGCCAGGCGTTGATTCATGGGGCCGAGGTGTTCGCGATCCGCGGCAATTTTGACAAGGCCCTGCAGCTCGTGAAGGAGATCGCCGGGAAGTCGCCCGTGACCCTCGTGAATTCCATCAATCCTTTCCGGATCGAAGGGCAAAAAACGGGCGCGTTTGAAATTTGCGACCAGCTGCACGGAAGGGCGCCCGATTTTCACGCGATCCCCGTCGGGAACGCGGGCAACATTACGGCCTATTGGAAGGGATATAAGGAGTATCATGAGCGCGGGCGAACGGCGTCGAAACCCAGGATGCTCGGGTTTCAGGCCGAAGGGGCGGCGCCCATCGTGAAAGGAAAGGTGATCTTGAAACCCAGGACGATCGCGACCGCCATTCGGATCGGCAACCCCGCCAGTTGGAAAATGGCCGAAGCCGCGCGGGATGAGTCGGGCGGGGCGATTGAGGCGGTGAGCGACAGGCAGATTCTGGACGCTTATAAGCTTCTTGCCGGAAAAGAGGGTTTGTTCGTTGAGCCGGCGAGCGCCGCAAGCGTGGCGGGGATTTTAAAATTAAAGAAGAACGGCTATTTTTCAAAGAGGGGTTTTGGCGGGAAAAAGAAGCCTGTGATCGTTTGCGTTCTCACGGGCCACGGGCTTAAGGACCCGGACCGGGCGATTGGCTCGGTGAGAAAGCCGAAGGTGGTCCCTGCGAAGATCGAAGCGATATTGAAGGCGATGAAGCGATGAAGCTTATCGTTCAAAAATTCGGCGGTTCGAGCGTGGCGAACCCTGAGCGCATTAAAAGGGCCGCCCGGAGAATCGGGCGCTACAAGAAGGAGGGGTACTCTCCGGTTGTGGTGGTGAGCGCTTTGGGGGATACGACGGATGAGCTTTTGAAGTTGGCGGGGCGGATTACGAAGAAACCGTCGAGGAGAGAGCTGGACATGCTCCTTTCCACGGGCGAGCAGATTTCGACGGCGCTTTTGGCCATGGCGCTTCATGAGCGGGGGTTCGACGCCATTTCCTTTACCGGGGCGCAGGTGGGAATTGTCACGGATTCCGCTTATACGCGGGCGAGGATTTTGAACGTCAGCCCTCACCGCATTCTCGAAGAGTTGAAGAACGGCAAGATCGTGATTGTCGCCGGTTTCCAGGGGGTGAACGTCCGGCAGGAGATCACGACCCTTGGGCGGGGCGGAAGCGATTTGACGGCCGTGGCGCTGGCGAAGGCTTTGCAGGCGGGTTCCTGCGAGATTTACACCGACGTCGAGGGAATTTTTACGACCGACCCGCGGATCGCCAAAGACGCGAGGAAACTGAAGCGCCTTAGTTACGAAGAAATGCTGGAACTGGCTTCCTCGGGGGCTCAGGTCATGCAGGCCCGCTCCATCGAAGTGGCGGGAAAGTTCGGCATTCCGGTTCATGTCAGGAGCAGTTTCTCAAACGGTGAAGGCACGTGGATTGTCAAGGAGGATAAGCGGATGGAAGAGGTTTGGATACGCGGCGTTTCGTTGAACAAAGACGAGGCGAAGTTGACGCTCGGGGGCGTGCCCAACCGGCCGGGAATGGCCGCCGTGATTTTCAGGGTGCTCGCCGATCACGGGATTAACGTGGACATGATCATCCAGAACATCGGCAGGACCCGGACGGACGTCTCCTTTACGGTGTCGAAGAGCGATTGCGACGCGGCCATGAATGCCTTGAAGGGCGCCGCGCGGCGGATCGGTTTCACCCACATTTCCCAGGATGCGGACATCGCGAAGGTATCGGTGGTAGGCGTCGGGATGCGAAGCCATGCGGGGGTGGCGGCCGCCATGTTCGAAGCGCTGGGGAAGAACCGGATCAACATTGAAATGATTTCGACGAGCGAAATCAAAATTTCCTGCGTGGTGAAGAAAAAGGACGGCGAGAAGGCGGTGAGGATTTTGCACGAAGAGTTTCAATTGGGAAAGAAACAGCCGGTTCGGGAGAGGGTGAAGTGATGGTTCGAAAAATCGAAATTTACGATACGACGCTGAGGGACGGCTCCCAGTCCGAAGGGATTTCGTATTCCGTCCAAGACAAGATTTTGATCGCGAAGAAAATCGATGAGATGGGATTTCGCTACATCGAAGGCGGGTGGCCGGGAGCTAATCCCAAAGACGGGGAATTTTTCAAACAGATCCGGAAAGTCAAGTTGAAAAACGCGCAGGTTGCCGCGTTTGGATCGACTCGAAAAGCCCATTCCAAGGCTTCGGAAGACGAGAACTTGAGGGGACTTTTGGCCGCCGATACGCGCGTCATCACGATTTTCGGAAAAAGCTGGGATCTTCACGTGAGGGACGTCTTTAAGACGGAGCTTGAGGAAAATATCCGGATGATCCATGATTCGGTGAAGCACCTTCGTTCGAAAGGCAGACAGGTCATCTATGATGCCGAACATTTTTTTGACGGGTACCGGCAGAACCCGGTCTATGCGTTAAAGACGCTTCAAACCGCTTTGGAAGCGGGCGCTTCGGTTCTCGTTCTCTGCGATACCAACGGCGGGACGCTTCCGTCGACCGTGTCGAAGGTCGTCTCGGAAGTCCGGGCCAAAGGCTATTACCCTCTGGGGATTCACACCCACAACGACGGAGGAGCGGGCGTGGCGAACGCCATCGCCGCCGTGGAAGCGGGCGCTTCCCACGTTCAGGGAACGATCAACGGCCTGGGCGAGCGGTGCGGGAACGCGGATCTGATCGTCCTCGTCGCCGACTTGCAGATTAAGCTTGGATTTTCCTGCGTTCCTCAGGCCAGGTTGAAGGAGCTGACGGAAGTGGCGCGCTACGTGAATGAGGTGAGCAACTTGATCCAGCCGAAGAATCAGCCCTATGTCGGGCAGAGCGCCTTTGCGCACAAAGGAGGGGTTCATATCAACGCCGTGATGAAAAATCCGGAGACGTACGAGCATGTCGATCCCGCCCTTGTGGGGAACCGCCGGCGTTTTCTCGTTTCGGAATTGGGCGGGAAAACCAACATCATGCTGAAGGCCCAGGAGCTCGACATCCACTTTGAAAAAGAGTCGCCGGAGGCGAAGAAGATTCTTAAGAAGGTTCAGGAAAAGGAGAAGGAAGGTTATCAGTACGAAGCGGCGGAGGCGAGCTTCGAGCTTGTGATCCGCGAGGTGATGGGCAGGCGGAAGAAATTTTTCGAATTTAAAAAGGTCGAGGTTTCCGCCGAAAACATCGGGGACAAAAACCCGATCGCGGAGGCGGTCGTGGTTCTCACGGTCGGCAAAGCCAAAGGCGTCGGGGTCGCGACCGGAGACGGTCCCGTCAACGCTTTGGACAAGGCGCTTCGGGAGGCCTTGACGCCTTTTTATCCCGTGGTTCGAAAAATTCATCTGGACGACTACAAGGTCCGGGTCGTCAACTCCGAGGCCGGGACCGCCGCCAAGGTCCGGGTGTTTATCGAGTTCCGCGACGAAAAAGACCTGTGGACGACCGTGGGCGTCTCCGGCAACATCATCGAGGCCAGTTGGCAGGCGCTTGTGGACGCGATTGAGTGGAGACTGTCGAAGACTTCTTGAAAAAATGAACGCCCCATCAAGCGCCTCAACGGAAATTCCCACCGTTTACAACCCCAAACAGGTCGAGAAAAAGTGGTACGAGTTTTGGATGCGGGAGGGGTGTTTCCGGGCGTCTTCTTCCGCCAGGAAGAGACCGTACACCATCGTCATTCCTCCTCCCAACATCACGGGCATTTTGCACATGGGCCACGCGCTCAACAACACCCTTCAGGACATCCTGGTCCGCTATAAGCGGATGAGAGGTTTCGAAACGCTTTGGATGCCGGGCACGGATCATGCGGGGATAGCCACCCAGAACGTGGTGGAGAGGTCGCTCAAAGAAGAGGGTTTGACCCGGCAGGCGCTGGGCCGCGACAAATTTTTGGAGAGGGTTTGGAAGTGGCGGGAGAAATACGGCAATACGATCATCCGCCAGCTCCAGCGTCTGGGCTGTTCCTGCGACTGGGAGAGGACTCGTTTTACCCTGGACGAGAAGATGTCCGGGGCCGTGCGGGAAGTTTTTGTGAGGCTTTATGAGAAAGGCCTTATTTATAGAGGAAAGCGGATCATCAACTGGTGTCCGCGGTGCCAAACGGCGCTGTCCGATGAAGAGGTGACGCATAAAGAAGTGACCGGCCATTTGTACACGATTAAGTACGCGATCGAAGGAAGCGATGAGTTTGTGGCGATTGCGACGACCCGCCCGGAAACGATGCTGGGGGATACGGCTGTGGGCTGTAACCCGAAGGATGAGCGTTATCGCCGCCTGCGCGGCAAGACGGCCCTCCTTCCGATTTTAAACCGGCGCCTTGTGATTATTCAGGATGAGAGAATCGACCCGGAGTTCGGCACGGGAGCTTTGAAGATCACGCCGGCGCACGATCCGGTTGATTACAGCCTTGCCGAGAAGCACGGATTGCCGTTCATCAATATTTTAAATTCCGATGGGACGTTGAATGAAGAGGCCGGCCCTTACCAAGGGTTGGACCGCTTTGAGGCGCGCCGCCGGATTCTCGGAGAGCTTGAGGACCGGCGGCTTCTTTTGGAAACCAAAGAACACGTTCATGCGGTGGGACATTGTTATCGTTGTCACACGGTGGTGGAACCCGTTCTTTCTCCCCAGTGGTTTGTCCGGATGAAACCCCTTGCCCGCCCGGCCATCGCCGCCGTGAAGGAGGGGAAGGTGGTTTTCCTTCCCGAACGGTGGACCAAGGTTTATTTGGATTGGATGACGAACATCAGGGATTGGTGCATTTCCAGACAAATCTGGTGGGGGCACAGGATTCCCGTCTGGTACTGCGTGGGGACGGAAAGCTGTACGCTGAAGTGCAAGGAGCCCATCGTATCCAGGACGACTCCCGAGAAATGCCCTCATTGCGGGTCCGCGGCCCTTCGCCAGGATGAGGATGTTTTGGATACCTGGTTTTCTTCGTGGCTTTGGCCTTTTTCGACTTTGGGCTGGCCCGAGAAAAATAAGGATCTGCGGTTTTTCTATCCGACCTCCACGCTCGTGACCGGCTATGAGATCATCTTTTTCTGGGTTGCTCGGATGATCATGGCAGGCTTTGAGTTCATGGGAAAGGAGCCTTTCCGGGAGGTGTACATTCATGGGATCGTTCGTGACGAGACCGGATCCAAGATGTCCAAATCCCTTGGCAACGTCATCGATCCCCTTCATGTCATTGAAGATTACGGCGCGGATGCGCTCCGCTTCGGCATCGTTTCGATCACGTCGGAAGGGCAGGACGTCTACGTGTCGAAGGAGAAGTTGGAGGTGGGGCGGAACTTTGCCAACAAAATTTGGAACGCGTCGCGTTTTGTCCTCATGAATTTGGACGAGAAACGGGCCTTCCTCAAGAAAGCGCCCCGGAAGGCGAGCTTGAATTCCGTCGACCGCTGGGTCTTGAGCCGTTTAAACCGCGTGATCGGATGGGTGACGGCGAGTCTTGAGCGTTGCCGTTTCAACGAAGCGGCTTCCATCCTCTATGAATTTTTCTGGCATGAGTTTTGCGACTGGTACCTCGAGTGGTCGAAGCCGAACATTCGCTCGAAAGAAACGCAGTGGGTTTTGCATGAGGTTCTGGGCCGGTCCTTGAAGCTTCTGCATCCTTTGATGCCTTTTGTCACGGAGGAGATTTGGGAGCGTCTGCCTCATGAGGAGGGGGTTCTCATGAGGAGCCAATGGCCCAAGGTGAAAACGGGATTCATCGACAAAGCGGTCGAAGAGGAAATTCATCTGGTGATGAGCGAAGTTCAGGCCATTCGAAACGTGCGCGCAGCCTGGCAGATCAACCCGAAGGATTTCGTCACCGTCGCCGTCCGGGTGCATCGCCGGAAGGAAACGCAAATCCTGCAGAAACACTCGACGTCGATCGTGCATTTGGCGAAGGTGGGATCGCTCCAGATCGGGAAGAATATCCGGCGCCCCAAGGAGTCGGCGGTCGCCAACATCGGCCGTGTCGAGACCTACGTGGTTCTATCCGGACTCATCGACATCCAGATGGAGCGGCAGAGAATTGAGACGGCCCTCGAAGACGTCGGCAAGATGCTGAAGGCCCTGGACGGGCGGCTCAAGAACGAAGAGTTTCTCAAGAAAGCGCCGAAGGAAGTCGTGGAAAGAGAGCAAAGAAGAGCCGAGGAGCTTCAAAACCGCAGAAAGCTGTTGGAAGAAAACATTCAAAGCCTCATGGAATAGAGGCCTTGCCTTTTATGCTAAAGCCTTCCCTGATCGATCCGATTGTGAAAATAGCCTTAAAAGAGGATATCGGGTCGAAGGACATCACCTCCAGCGCCGTTTTACCTGCCCAGCTTACCGTAAAGGCCGCCATTATTTTCAAGCAAAAAGCCGTTCTCTGCGGCGTCGAGGTGGCGGAGCGGGCCTTTCGCCTGATCGACGAGAACCTTCGGTTTTTGCCCGTTGCCAAGGACGGTGAACGGATCGAGAGCGGCAGGGAAGCGGCCTATATCGAAGGCAGGGCGGTTTCCATTTTGGCGGCGGAGCGGACAGCGCTTAATTTTATCAGCCGTCTCTCGGGCGTTGCCACGAAGACGGGGGAATTCGTGGATAAAATCAAGCATACGGCGGCCAAGATCATGGACACGCGCAAGACCACGCCGGGTTTGAGGCGCCTTGAAAAATACGCCGTTATCACGGGCGGCGGCGTGAATCACCGCCTGGGGCTTTATGACCAGGTTTTGATCAAGGATAACCATCTTCGGATCCTGCGAAAGACGCCCCTTGTCGACATTACGGAAAGGGCAAGACGCGGCGTGTTGAAGCACACGGTCATCGGCATTGAGGTTAAAAACCTCATGGAATTCAAAGAGGCCTTAAAAAGCCGGGTCGATTACATTTTGTTGGATAACATGCCCGTTGAAACCGTGCGAGAAGCCGTAGCTCTGCGGCAGAAGGCGGGGGTAAAAGTGCCGTTGGAAGTGTCCGGCGGGATTAACCTTGAGAACGTTACGGCTTATGCGGAATTGGGCGTGGATCGGATTTCCGTGGGAGCCCTCACCCACGGCGCCACATCCATCGATGTGGCGCTGGATATCGTGGGTTGATTTTTGATCACTTTCGAAGAACCTGTGTCTTTGATGTTCAAACTTCACACGCGGATGAGGCCGAAAGGGGACCAGCCGCAGGCGATAGAAAACCTGGTTCAGGGCATCGAGAAAGGCCACAGATGTCAAACGCTTCTCGGGGTGACGGGGAGCGGGAAGACTTTTACCATGGCCCATGTCATGGCGAGGGTCAACCGCCCGACCCTTGTCCTGTCTCACAACAAGACCCTTGCGGCCCAGCTCTACGGCGAGCTTAAGGAATTTTTTCCGGAGAACGCCGTCGAGTATTTCGTGAGTTACTATGATTATTACCAGCCCGAGGCTTACATCCCGCACACCGACACCTACATCGAGAAGGATTCCTCCATCAACGAAGACATCGACCGCTTGAGGCTTCGGGCCACGAGCTCCCTCCTTTCAAGAAGGGACTGCGTCGTCGTGGCCTCCGTCTCCGCCATTTACGGCCTCGGTTCTCCGGCCGAGTATTCGGAGCTTTTGGTCTTCTTGGAGCAGGGACAGACTTTTCCGAGAGATCGTTTCTTAAGAAAGCTCGTTGACATTCAGTACCAGCGGAACGACGTCGATTTCAAGCGGGGCGTCTTCCGGGTGCGCGGAGACGCGGTGGAGGTGTTCCTGGCTTATGAGGAAACGGCCGTGCGGGTGGAGTACGAGTGGGACGAGGTGAAGCGCTTATCGAGAGTCGATCCGCTCACGGGCAAGGTTTTGCATCCTTTGGAGAAGATCGCCATTTACCCCGCCAAGCATTTCGTGACGAGCCAGCCGCGGCTCGAGCAGGCGCTCGTTCAAATCGAGAAAGAGCTGGAAGAGCGTCTGGCGGAACTTCGCGCCCAAAATAAGCTTTTGGAAGCGCAGAGGCTCGAGCAGAGGACGCGCTATGACCTGGAGATGATGCGGGAGCTGGGGTACTGTTCCGGCATCGAGAACTACTCCCGGATTATTTCCGGCCGGCCGCCGGGGTCGAGGCCTTATTGCCTTTTGGACTATTTTCCGGATGATTTTTTGACGATCATCGATGAGTCCCATATTTCGATTCCGCAGGTGCGGGGGATGTACTTCGGGGATCGTTCGCGAAAAGAAACGCTGGTGGAGTACGGATTCCGCCTGCCTTGCGCGCTGGACAACCGTCCCCTTCGTTTTGAGGAGTTCGAGGATTTCATCGGGCAGACGCTTTTTGTGTCCGCGACGCCGGCGGAATATGAACTGAAGAAATCCAGCCAAGTCGTGGAGCAGGTCATACGGCCCACGGGACTTCTCGATCCCGAGATCGACATCAGACCGACCCGGGACCAGATGGATGATTTGATCGAGGAGGTCCGGAAACGGGCCGAGAAGAAAGAGCGGACGATCGTGACGACTCTCACGAAGCGCATGGCGGAGGATCTGGCGGGCTATTTGGAAAAGGCCGAGATCCGCGTGAAGTATCTCCATTCGGAGATCGGCGCGATCGAGCGCGTGGAGATATTGAGAGATCTGCGCTTGTACAAGTTTGATTGCCTGGTGGGGATCAACCTTCTTCGGGAGGGAATCGATCTGCCGGAGGTGTCGCTCGTGGCGGTGCTCGACGCCGACAAGGAGGGTTTTTTGAGGAGCCAGACGTCGCTTGTCCAGGTGGCGGGGCGCGCCGCGCGCCACGTGAACGGCCATGTGATTTTGTACGCGGACACGGTGACGGAATCCATGCGGAAGATGATCGAGGAAACCCGGAGGCGCCGGCTTCTGCAGGAGGAGTACAACCGGAAGCACCGCATCACGCCCCGCTCCATTCAAAAGGAGATTCGCGAGGGGATCGAGGCGATTAAAAAGGCCCGTGAGGTGGTAAAAGAGGTGGTGACGCTTCCGGAAGAAATGCAGGATGTGTATGCGGTCATCAGTCAATTGGAAGAAGAGATGCAGGAAGCGGCGGGAAACCTCCGGTTCGAGCGGGCGATCCAATTGCGGGACCAGATCCGGATGTTGGAGAAAAAAATTGGAAAAGATTCCTGACAACCTGCTTCCCGATGAGATTGGTCGTGGGCTGAAGACCCGGTGGATGGGGCGCCCCGTTTTTTGCTATGAGGAGCTCGATTCCACCAATGACGCCGCTTTTAAGCTGGGAGAGGAGGGATTGAAGGAGGGCGCTTGCGTGCTGGCTGAATACCAGCGAAAGGGCAGGGGCCGTTTGGGCCGGTCTTGGGATTCCGCGAAAGGGAAGAACGTCCTTTTGTCCGTTTTGCTCCGGCCTCCTTTGGATCCGGCGCACGTCTCGAAAGTCACTTTAACCGCCGCGGTTTCCGCCGCCAAGACCCTTCGGAAAGCGACGGGCAAGGATCTCGGTATCAAGTGGCCCAATGACATCATCTTCCAGGGAAGGAAGCTTTGCGGGATTCTAACGGAGATGAGCGCTGAGCTGGATCGCGTCCATTTCGTGGTGGTGGGGATCGGAATCAACGTGAACTCGAATCCCCGGGAGCTTCCGCCGGGCGCTTCTTCTCTCATGGAGGCCGCGGGGAAAAAAATGGCGAGGGTTGAGCTCGTGAAAAATTTTCTTCACGTTTTCGAGGGGGATTATGAACGCTTGAAGCGGGGCGATTTTGCTTCGATAGCGGGGGAGTGGGAGGAGTTTTCGGTCACTTCGGGCCGCATCGTCGTTTCTCTGCTTGACCGGAAGATCGAAGGAGAGGCGCTAGGGATCGATGAGGAGGGGGCGTTGTGGATCCGGAAGGACAACGGCCTTCAGGAAAGGGTATTTTCAGGGGAGGTGCTCCGGTGCCGGTGAGGATTTTAGCGGTGGACGTGGGGAATACGGCCGTTTCCGCCGCTTATTTTTCGGAAGGCAGGATCCGTAAAAGGGTCCACGTGAAGACGCGGGAACTGGAGAAGCGTTTCTTGGGCGTATTGAAGAGGGATCTTGAGCTCTCCCGCGCGGAGGCGGTTGTCATCGCAAGCGTCGTGCCCCAGGCCGCTCATTTTTTAAAAACAAAACTGACCCGCGCGCTTGGGGTAAAGACGCTTCTTATCGGCGAGGATTTGCGGGCACCCATCCGGAATCAATACCGGAATCCGAAACAGGTGGGAATGGACCGCCTCATGAACGCCGTTGCCGTGGTGAGACAATACAAACGGGATGCCATCGTCGTCGATTTCGGCACGGCGATCACGTTTGACGTGGTTTTGGGAAAGGGAGAATACTTGGGAGGCGCGATAGCCCCCGGTATCGGGGTGAGCCTCGAAGCTCTTTTCGAGCGGACGGCCCTTTTGCCTAGAATCAAGCTGGTCCATCCCAAAGGGATTATCGGCCGCGACACGGTCGACAGCATCCGCGCCGGATGTTGTTACGGCATCGGGGGGTTGTGCGACCGGATCATCGAAGAGATCCAAAGGTTCCGCAGGTTCAAGCCTCTTGTGATCGCGACGGGGGGGTATGCCGCTTTTATGTCGCGGTATTGCCGGCACATTCAAAAGATCGACCGCGATCTGGTGTTGAAGGGGATTTTGTATACGTATGAGCATGCTGTGGAAACTTTACTTAGCTCCAAACCCCTCCCAACCTCCCCTTGTCAGGGGAGGAGAAGAACGATTCTCCCCCTGACAAGGGGGAGTCAGAGGGGGTTTGGAGATTAAAGGGGGCAAGACAACAATGGTAAGTGATAGCCCAAGAGAAGTAATTGTTCTCCAACACGTTCCCGGTGAAGGGGCGGGGACGGTGGTGGATTTTATGGAGGAAAATGGAATACCTTTCCGGGTCATTCAACTTTACAACGGCGATCATTTGCCGGAGAACTTGGAAAAAATCCGGGCCGTTTTGATCATGGGCGGCCCCATGAACGTTTATGAAGAGGACAAGCACCCTTTTTTAAAAAAAGAAGACGCTTTTATTAAACAGCTTGCCGCGAAGGATATTCCCTGTTTGGGCGTATGCCTCGGCGCTCAGCTTATTGCGAAGGCATTGGGAAAGCGCGTTTATAAGGCATCGCAGGCGGAGATAGGCTGGGGCGACGTTCATCTGTCTCCTCAAGCGGCGGAGGATCCTCTTTTTTCTTCCATTCCTTCCTCCGTGATGCGTGTTTTGCAATGGCACGAGGACACCTTCGATCTCCCCGATACCGCCGTTCATTTGGCCTCGAGCGAGGCGGTTCCGAACCAGGCTTATCGGTATGGGCGGCATGTTTATGGACTTCAGTTCCACGTAGAGGTGAATCGGGAAATGCTCGTAGATTGGTTTAGAAACCATAAGGACTTTTCGAAAATCATGGCCGAATACGAACGTTATGAAAAGAACCTCAAGTCTCTCGCTTACCAGCTCTATCAAGGTT
>JACQQY010000088.1 GCA_016206825.1 Candidatus Omnitrophota bacterium | reverse complement strand
TACTTTTGCCAGCGGCAGGACACCGCCTTCTTTGATCTTGCCGAGACGATCCCCGGCGCCGGCACCCGTTTTTTGTCGAGGCTGGCGGCTTCTTTGAAAGTGGCGCTCGTCGTTCCTCTATTCGAGAAGGCGGCGAGCGGGGTTTATTTTAATTCCGCGGCGGTGATCGATGCGGATGGGAAGCTCCTTGGGATTTACCGGAAGATGCACATTCCCGACGATCCGGGGTTTAACGAGAAATTTTATTTTTCGCCGGGGGACCTGGGGTTTAAGGTTTTTCACACGCGCTACGCGAAGATAGGCGTTTTGATTTGCTGGGACCAGTGGTTTCCGGAGGCGGCGAGGCTCACGGCGATTCAGGGGGCGGACATTTTGTTTTATCCGACGGCGATCGGGTGGAAGCCGGAAGAGCCGGAGGAGACGGACGGTTATCATTCCGCCTGGGAGACGGTGCAAAGGGGACATGCCATCGCGAACGGCGTTTACATGGCGGTTGTAAACCGCGTGGGGAAAGAAGGTACGCTTCAATTTTGGGGCAGTTCCTTCGTGGCGGATCCTTTCGGAAAGGTGATCGCGCAAGCCGGCCGGGTTCGCGAAGAGGTGGTTGTGGCGGATTGCGATTTAGGAAAGGTGGAGCGCACCCGCCGCGAGTGGCCGTTTTGGAGGGACAGGAGGGTGGATGCCTATCGGGGGATCGCCGACCGACTGCCGCATGCCGGCGGAGTGGGAGCCTCACGCCGCGACGTGGCTTAGCTGGCCGTGGAACCGGACGACCTGGCCGGGAAGGCTTTTAGGCCGGGTCGAGTCGATTTATCTCCAAATGATCCTGGCTCTTCTGCCCGGTGAGAGTGTAAACCTTTTAGTATCTGGCGCGGACGTCAGGCGGTTTATTCTCAAGAAGCTTCACTGCGGGGAGCGGCTTCTTGGGAATCTTGTTTTTCACGAAGTCAAGACGGTGGACGCGTGGATCCGGGATTATGGGCCGATCTTTGTGAAAAAGAGGTCGAAGGTCGAAGGTCGAAGGTCGAAGGGCGGGTCGGTGGGGTTTACAAAGTGGGTATTCAATGCGTGGGGGGGGAAGTATGGGGATTTGGCGCGGGATAATGGGGTGGTGGATCGGATAAAAGCTTTGAAGCGTTACGAACGCTTTGACACGGGGGTTGTTTTGGAGGGCGGGTCGATAGACGTGAACGGGCGCGGGGCTTGTTTGACGACGGAGCAGTGTTTGTTGAATGGCAATCGGAATTCAAAACTGCCTAAAGCAAAAATCCGGAAATATCTTGAGAAATACTTAGGTGTCAGAAAGGTCATTTGGCTTAAAAAAGGGATCGAAGGAGACGACACGGACGGCCACGTGGATGACATCGCCCGCTTTGCGGGACCGAGGACGGTTTTGGCGGCGGTGGAGGAAGACAAGCGCGATCCGAATTACGGAGCGCTTAAAGAGAATCTGGAGATTTTAAAATCGGAGACGGACGAGGCCGGCAGCCCTTTAAAAGTTGTGGCGCTTCCCATGCCGGGAAGAGTGAGCGTGCGGAAAGGGGAGCGCCTGCCGGCCAGTTACGCGAATTTTTACGTCGGAAACAAGGTCGTTCTTGTGCCTGTTTATGGTCACAAAAATGATCCGCTTGCCCTTAAAGTGATCCGCAGGGTTTTTCCCGGAAGAGCGGTTGTGGGGATCGAATGCACGGCGCTGGTGCATGGGCTTGGTTCGATTCATTGCGTGACACAGCAGGAACCGGGATGAATTTACGAATTTTCCATTGGAAATCACAAATTGTGACTTCCAATTTCTTGGTTTTAATGGATTAATGTGGTATTATTTTAATGGGTTAATGGGGAGGCGCAGACATGGTTAAACTTGCAGAGGCAAAGCTTACCAGCCAGGGCCAGATCAGCGTTCCGAAACTGGTGCGGGAGAGGCTTCATCTTCAGGGAGGGGCGAAGGTGGTGTTTTTCGAGGATGAAGAGGGGCATATTATCCTTGAAGAGGCGGAAATCCCCTTTGGGCTGACGCAGAAGCAGTGGGAGGAGTTCATTGCGAAAACGGAAAAGGAACCGGTCACCGAGTTCAGGGGAAAAGCCGCCGCTCTTCGTCATCTTGATCGATTGATGAGGAAGAAATGATCATCCAGTACACGGAGGTTTTCGAGGATGACTTTGCGAAGCTTCCGGAGCTTCTTCAGGAAAAATGCCGCGAGACGATAGCGAGTTTTATCGATGCCTACACGATCAGGCAGTTTCCCAAAGGTCTTCGTGTTCATAAGTGCGGGACCTTTTTAAGCCTTTCTATTTCGATGAAGCACAGGATTTTTGTCCGGCCCATACTGGGCGGCATCCGGTTTGTGTTTGTTGGAGACCACGAAGACGCCGACCGCTGGTTGAAGAAGCATTAATTCCCAATATTTGTTATAATAATCCTTCCTTTAAAGCAGAACCATTCAATCCTAAAACGGGGATTTTTTGCTTTGATTGACCGCTACACCCTGCCGGAGATGGGCAGAATCTGGACGGAGGAGAACCGGTTCCGGAGGATGCTCGACGTGGAGGTGGCCGCCTGCCTCGCGATGGCGGAGCTTAACCTGATTCCCAGGGAAGCCGCCCGGAAGATCCAAAAGAAGGCCGGCTTTCGTTTGCCCCAAATCGCCCGCTATGAGAAAACGACCAAGCACGACGTCACCGCTTTTTTAAAAAGCGTGGCGGACTTTGTCGGCACCGAGGCGCGCTTTATCCATAAGGGTTTGACCTCCAGCGACGTTTTGGATACGGGTTTGAGCCTTCAAATGAGGGAGGCGCTGGGTGTATTGGAGGCGGCCCTCCAAGAATTGACAGCGCTCCTTAAGACAAAAGCCCTCCGCCACAAAGATGTGCCCATGATGGGGCGCACCCACGGCGTTCACGCGGAGCCGGTGACGCTGGGACTGAAGTTCTTGGTCTTTTATGAGGAATTCAAGCGAAACCTGACGCGGCTTGAGGCGGCCAAACGGACCATCTCTTTCGGGAAAATTTCCGGGGCGGTCGGGACGTACGCAAACCTTGATCCGAGGGTGGAAGAAAAGGCGCTTCGGAAGTTGGGCCTTGCGCCTGCGCCGATTTCCACGCAAATCCTCCAGCGTGACCGGCATGCGGAGGTTCTGACGAGTCTCGCACTTTTGGGAGGGTCTCTGGAGAAACTGGCGACGGAGATAAGGCATCTGCAAAAAACGGAAGTTTTGGAGCTGGAGGAGCCTTTCTCCGAAGGACAAACCGGCTCAAGCGCCATGCCGCATAAGCGGAACCCCGTGAATTGCGAGCGGATCGCGGGACTCTCCCGTGTCCTCCGCGCCAACGCCCTCGCGGCGCTTGAGAATATCGCCCTCTGGCATGAGAGGGACATCACCCATTCGTCCGTGGAGCGCATCATCCTGCCCGACTCTTTTATCATGGCTCATTTTATGCTTCGGGAGATGATCGCCATCATCAAAGGGCTCCAGGTTTATCCCGAGAGGATGCTGGAGAATATCGCGAAAACGCGCGGGCTTATTTTTTCGCAGAGGGTCCTTTTGGCGCTCATCGACAAGGGGCTTTCGCGGGAGGAGGCTTATCGGATCGTTCAACGAAACGCGATGCGGGTGTGGAAGGAGAAGGGGGTTCACCTGAAAGACCTTTTGGCGGGGGAGAAGGAAGTTGCTTCGCGGTTTTCGAAAAACGAGTTCGAGGATATTTTTAAATTGGATTACTATTTGAGACACGTGAGGACGATTTTTGGAAGGGTTTTGAAAAAACGAAGGTATCTAGGATTATAGATTGGCTTTGGCGGGTCCTGTCGGCGGCCACCTCGCCAATATGCCGATAAAAGCTTCGGCATATTGGCAAGGACTTCGGTCGCCGCCACCCGCCGGAGCTAGACCGTTACTGTCTGGAGGGTTTCTGGATGAGAGCGAGGATACATGTTACCTTAAAGAAGTCGGTGTTGGACCCTCAGGGGAAGGCCGTGCAGCAGGCGCTTTCGGTTTTGGGGTTTCGGGAGGTCAGGGACGTCCGGGTGGGGAAGTACATCGAACTTGAGCTTGAGGAAGGCGATAAGCTCAAGGCCGAAGAACGGTTGAGGGAAATGTCCGAGAGGCTCCTGGCGAACCTGGTGATCGAGGAATACGCGCTGGAGATGGATGAGGAAGAATAGATGAAATTCGGCGTGGTGGTTTTTCCAGGCTCCAACTGCGATCATGATTGTTACCATGTTTTGAAGCACGTGTTGGGGCAGGAGACCGAGTTTGTGTGGCATAAGGATACGGGCGTCGAAAAATTCGACTGCCTTGTGCTTCCTGGAGGATTTAGCTACGGGGATTATTTGAGGACGGGGGCGATTGCCCGTTTTTCTCCGGTGATGGAGGCGGTGGTGCGGCATGCGGAGAAGGGAAAGCTGGTCATTGGAATTTGCAACGGCTTTCAAATTCTCCTCGAGGCCGGCCTTCTTCCGGGGGCGATGCTTCGGAACGATTCGCTTCATTTTGTCTGCAAATACGTCCGGGTCCGCGTCGAAAATTCGGATACCCCTTTTACCGGCGGAGTTTCCCGCGGGGAGGTTTTGAAAATCCCGGTGGCGCACGGGGAAGGGAATTATTATGCGGATGCAAGGACGCTGGAAGATTTGAACCGCGAAAAAAGAGTCCTTCTTCGTTATTGCGATGGTAAGGGCCGGGTCACGCCGGAGGCGAATCCAAACGGTTCCTGCGAGAATATCGCGGGAATCTGCAGTCAGGAGCGGAACGTCTTTGGTTTGATGCCGCACCCGGAGCGGTGCTCGGAAAAGGAACTGGGGTCGGAGGATGGGTTGAAGATTTTTAAGTCCATTATCGGATGACCATGCAAACCTTGGAAATAACGCCGGAGATCGTTCAAAGGCATAACCTCACGCTCGACGAATACGGGGAGATCAAAAAAATCCTCGGGCGGGAGCCGAACGTCACGGAACTCGGGATTTTCAGCGTGATGTGGAGCGAGCACTGCTCTTATAAAAATTCAAAAAGGGTGCTCGCGCTCCTGCCGAAAGAGGGGAAACGGATGCTCGTGAAGGCCGGCGAGGAGAATGCGGGGGTTGTCGACATCGGCGATGACCTGGTCGTCGTTTTCAAAATCGAATCCCACAACCACCCTTCCGCTGTCGAACCGTTTCAGGGGGCGGCCACGGGCGTGGGGGGCATCCTGAGGGACATTTTTACCATGGGGGCGCGGCCCATTCTTTCCATGAATTCCCTTCGTTTCGGAAAGTTGGAGAGTCCGTTGACCCGGAGGCTTTTTTCCGGCGTAGTGAGCGGCATAGGGTTTTATGGCAATTGCATCGGGGTGCCGACCATCGGCGGAGAAGTTTATTTCGATGAGAGTTATGAGGGCAATCCTTTGGTGAACGCTTTGGCTCTGGGTATTGCCCACCGCCGCGAAATCGTGAAAGCCAAAGCGCGGGGAACCGGCAACCCTGTTTTTTACGTCGGCGCGGCGACGGGACGCGACGGCATGGGCGGGGCTAGCTTCGCTTCCAAGGATTTATCCGAGGAATCCGAAAAGGACCGCCCGGCGGTCCAGGTAGGAGACCCCTTTTTGGAGAAGCTTCTTTTGGAAGCGGTTCTTGAGCTTTTAAAGAGCGGCTGTGTGGTGGCGATTCAGGATATGGGGGCGGCCGGTCTTACGTGTTCCACCTGCGAAACGGCTTCGCGCGGCGGGATGGGCATCGAGATCGACACGGCCAAGGTTCCTCAAAGAGAGACGGGGATGGTCCCTTATGAAATCATGCTCTCGGAGTCCCAGGAGCGGATGCTCGTGATTCTTGAAAAAGGCCGCGAGGCGGAGGCGAAAAGGATTTTTGACAAATGGGATCTCCATGCGGAAGAAATCGGTTTCGTGACGAACGACGGCCTCATGCGCGTCAAGCAAAACGGCGCTGCCGTCGCCGAGATTCCCGCAAAGTCTTTGGCGGATGACGCGCCGGTATACGTGCGCGAGGAAAGAGAGCCCGGGCACCTCCGGAAGCTCCAAAATTTTGATCCAAAGAGCTTGGGTGACCCTGGGGATTTGAACGCGGCGCTCCTTAAGCTTTTGGACTCGCCAAGCATCGCGAGCAAAGAATGGGTTTATGAGCAGTACGACCATACGGTGCGGACGAATACGGTCGTCCTGCCGGGCTCGGATGCTTCGGTGATTCGCCTGAAGGGGACGAAAAAGTATCTGGCCGTTTCCGTGGACGGCAATTCCACTTATTGTTATCTCGATCCTTATGAGGGCGGAAAGATCGCCGTGGCGGAGTCGGCGAGGAACGCGGCCTGTTCAGGGGCCGAGCCGTTGTCCATCACGAATTGCCTTAATTTCGGAAATCCGATGAAGCCCGAGATCTTCTGGCAGTTCCGGAAGTGCGTCGAAGGGATGCGCGACGCTTGCCTGGCGTTTGGGACGCCGGTTTCGGGCGGGAACGTTTCCTTTTATAATGAAAGCCCGAAGGGCGCGATCGATCCCACTCCGACCATCGGGATGGTGGGATTGATAGAGGGCTGTGAGCCGGTGACCTCCTTTTTTAAAAAGGAAGGGGATGCGGTGATCCTTTTGGGAGAAACACGGGAAGAGCTCGGCGGTTCGGAGTTTCTCAAGGTGATTTTTGGCGTCAAGGCGGGCCTCCCGCCGCGTTTGGATTTGACCCAAGCGAAGAAGCTGAATGATCTTCTGGCGGCCTTGGCGAAAAAGGGGCTGCTTCAATCGGCCCATGATTGTTCGGAAGGGGGATTGGCCGTTGCGTTGGCTGAGAGTTGTATTTTGAATAAAGGAATGGAGATGGGCGTGACGATTGATACGGCGTTGGAGTTGTCCCCTGCAGGGTTTCTTTTTGGGGAGTCGCAGTCGCGGGTGGTGGTTTCGGTGGATCCAAAGAGCTTGGAAGAGGCGGCGCGGACGGTGGAATCGTTTTCCTATCCTTACCGGGTGATAGGGAAAGTGGGAGGCAAGGAGCTTCGCGTGAACGATCTTATTCGCGTTCCTGTGGAAGTGCTGGCGCACACGTGGAGGAACGCGATCCGGCGGAGGATGGAGTGACATGTCTTTAGAACTCAAAGACAAATGCGGGGTTTTCGGGATATTCGGCCATAAGGAAGCGGCGTATCTTACGTACCTGGGCCTTTATTCTCTCCAGCATCGCGGAGAGGAATCGGCCGGGATCGTCGCTTCCGACGGAGAAAAAATGACCGCGCACCGCGGCATGGGGCACGTGCAGGACGTTTTTGACGAGAGTCATTTGCAGTCTCTTGCCGGCGACCGCGCGATAGGGCACGTGCGTTACTCCACGGCCGGTTCGAGCAACATCAAAAACGCCCAGCCGATTTGGGTGGATTATTCGAAGGGCGACATAGCCATCGCTCACAACGGAAATTTGGTCAACGCGGACATTCTCCGGTCGGAGCTGGAAGCCTACGGGTCCATTTTCCAAACCACGACCGACAGCGAGATCATCATTCATCTCATGGCCAGGCCTTCGTTCCGGAACGTCGAGGAAGGGGTGATGGACGTTTTAAACCGCGTCAAGGGGGCTTATTCCCTCGTTTTCCTGACCCATGAGTGCCTTATTGCCGCGCGGGATCCTCAAGGTTTTCGTCCGCTTTGGCTCGGGGAGATCGCCGGCTCTTATGTGGTTTCTTCCGAGACCTGCGCCTTTGACATTATCGGGGCCAAGCCCATCAGAGAAATAGAACCCAGCGAAGTTCTTTTCATCTCGCAAAAGGGGATGAAATCTTTGAGACTGCCGAAGGCGGACCGCTTGGCGCACTGCGTTTTCGAGCACGTGTACTTCGCGAGGCCCGATTCGAGGATATTCGGGGAGAGCGTCGAGCTCGTGCGTGAGAGGCTCGGCCGTCAGTTGGCGAGGGAGCATCCGGCGGACGGCGACGTGGTGATCCCCGTTCCGGATTCCGGGTCCGCGGCCGCTTTGGGTTTTTCCCAAGAGTCGGGGATTCCACTGGGAATGGGAATCATCCGCAACCACTACGTGGGAAGGACTTTTATTCAGCCAAGCCAGGGGGTGCGCGATTTTAAGGTGAAGGTGAAGTTTAATTTCGTGAAAGAGGTGCTGGAGGGGAAGCGCGTCGTGGTGGTGGACGATTCGATCGTGCGGGGGACGACTTCCAAGATCCGGGTGAAGAGTCTGCGTCAGGCGGGAGCGAAAGAAGTCCATTTGCGGATCAGCTGTCCGCCCCACCGGTTCCCCTGCGCTTATGGGATTGATTTCCCGACGAAGGAGGAGCTCATCGCCAATCGCTATACGCCGGAGGAGATCAAAAAGTATTTGGACTGCGATTCCATCGGCTATCTTTCGCTCGAAGGGATGCTTTCCTGCGTGAGCTTTCCGAAGGAGAATTATTGCACGGCCTGCTGGTCGGGGGAGTACTCCGTTCCTTTCGGGGGCGTGGATAAGTTTTATGCCGAGAGAAACCGAAAAGCGGCAGGCTCGCCTTCTTTTAGGGAATAGGTGATGAAAAAACCGAACAAGATCAGTTACAAACACTGCGGGGTGGATATGGGGAAGGCGGACGCCTTTGTGGAGGATTTGAAGCCGTACGCCCGTTTGACCTCCAGGCCCGAGGTGCTTGGCGGGATCGGCGGGTTTGGGGCGTTCTGCCGCGTGCCGGAGAAGTACGAGGATCCCGTTTTGGTGAGTTCCACGGACGGCGTTGGGACGAAGCTGAAACTCGCCAAGCTTACCGGCCGTTTCGAAGGCATCGGAGTGGATCTCGTAGGGATGAACGTGAACGACGTTCTCACGACGGGCGCCGAGCCCCTCTTTTTCCTGGACTATTTTGCGGTGGGGAAGCTCGACCGGAAGATGATGGTTCAAGTGGTGAAAGGCATCGCTCAGGGCTGCCGCGAAGCGGGGTGCGCGTTGATCGGCGGGGAAACGGCGGAGATGCCGGGGCTTTACCGGAACGGGGATTTCGATTTGGCCGGTTTTTGCGTGGGGGTGGTGGAGCGGAAGGGGATCGTCGACGGGAAAGAGGTTCGCCCGGGCGATGCGCTGGTGGGGCTCGCGTCGAGCGGTTTTCACTCCAACGGTTTTTCTTTGGTCCGGAAGGTGCTGAGGGATGATTTTGTGAAGGCCCATGCGGAGGAGATTTTGAGGCCGACGCGGATTTACGTGAAATCCATTTTATCTCTGATTAAAAAGGGACTGCCGATTTTGGCCTTGGCCCACATCACCGGCGGCGGATTTTTGGAAAATATCCCCCGCGTCCTGCCTAAAGGCTGCGGCGCGCGGATCCACGTGGGAAGCTGGCCGGTTCCCCGCGTTTTTCGCTGGGTGGAGCAAAGGGGCCGGGTGGAGGTGAAGGAAATGCACAGGACTTTTAACATGGGAGTCGGGATGGTCCTCGTGACGCGAAAAGAGAAGGCGCTCAAGGTCATTTCTCATCTTTCAAAATGCGGCGAACGCGCGTGGGTGATCGGCGAAGTGATGAAGGGGGAGGGAGTGACGATTCAATGAAGGTTCTCATCATCGGGAACGGGGGGCGGGAGCACGCCCTGGCGTGGAAAATCGCGCAGAGCCCTAAGCTCACAAGACTCTATGCGGCGCCGGGGAATGCCGGCATCGAGGAGGCCGCGGAAGCGGTGGACATTCCGTCCAAGGACCAGGAGCGCCTCTTTCGGTTCTGCAAAAGGGAATCGATAGACCTCGTGGTGGTGGGTCCCGAGGCGCCGCTTGTCGAAGGGATCGTGGACCGGTTTCAGAAGGAAGGGATCAAGATTTTCGGGCCGTCGCAGGCGGCCGCGCAGCTCGAGGGTTCGAAGGTTTTTGCCAAGGAGCTCATGAGGAAACTTTCGATTCCCACGGCGGAGTTCGAAGCCTTTTCGGAGCCGGACAAGGCGATGGATTACGTGGCGCATAAAGGAACGCCCATCGTCGTCAAAGTCGACGGCCTGGCAGGCGGCAAAGGAGTGGTGGTGGCTCAAACGAGGCCCAAGGCGATGGAGGCCATCCATCGGGCGATGGTGAAAAAAATTTTCGGGAAAGCAGGAGAGAAGATCGTGATCGAGGAGTGTCTGGAGGGCGACGAGGCTTCCGTGATCGGCATTACGGACGGGGATTCGGTCCAGCTTTTTCCGTCCAGCCAGGACCACAAGAGGATTTTTGAAGGGGATAACGGCCCCAACACCGGCGGCATGGGGGCTTATTCTCCGACGCCGGTCGTGTCGGAGACG
>JACQQY010000092.1 GCA_016206825.1 Candidatus Omnitrophota bacterium | reverse complement strand
TGGGGGCGGGGTTGTTGGGGTTGGTTTTTTTTAGCGGGCGGGGGTGGGCGAAGGATGGGAATGCCATTCAGATCAAAGGTTCGGATACGATGGTGAATCTCGTCCAGGCTTGGGCGGAAGAATACATGAAACAGAATCCCGATGCCTTCATCGCCGTGACGGGCGGAGGATCCGGGACCGGTTTTGCGGCGCTCCTCAACCGGACCTGCGACCTGGCGATCAGCTCCAGAGAGATCAAACCGCAGGAAATAACCTTGGCGGAGAAGAAGGGGGTTCATCCGCGGAAGATAAAGGTGGCTTTGGATGGTCTGGCGGTGGTGATTCATCCGAAAAATCCCGTGTCGCAGTTGACGCTGGATCAGTTGGCGGCCATTTTTTCGGGGAAGGCGAAGAATTGGAAAGAGGTGGGAGGCGATGACCGGAGGATAGTGGTGTTATCCAGAGAGGTGAATTCCGGAACGCACGTTTATTTCAAGGAGCACGTTTTGCGGAAAGGGGACGCCAAATCCGTGGAGGAATTCTCACCCGAAGCGCTTCTTCTGCCTTCAAGCCAGGCGATCGCCGATGAGGCCGCCCAGAATCCCGATGCGATCGGATATTACGGAATGGGGTATATCGGCAAGGAACACAAAGCCGTTCGGGTCGCCAAAGACGCCGCTTCTCCTTACGTGTACCCGGCGATGGAGGAGGTGATGAACGGGCGGTACCCGATTTCGAGGCCGCTTTTTGCCTACACGAACGGGGAGCCGGCGGAAGGACTGAAGAAGTTCATCGATTACGTTCTTTCCGGGGAAGGGCAGGCGATCGTTTCCAAGATGGATTTTGTGCCGGTAAGTTCATGAAGCGATTGAAAGAGTTCATTGTCGAATGGGCGGTGAAGGCGAGCGGGATCGTCTCCATTGTGCTGGTCGCTCTCATTTTCTTTTTTCTTTTGAAGGAGGGGATTTTTCTTTTCAAAACGCAAGGGGCCGGCGGTTTTCTTGCCGGGAGAAATTGGTACCCCATTTCGGAACCGCCCGGATTTGGGATCCTGCCGCTGGTGCTGGGGTCGCTTCTCGTGACGTTCGGGGCGGCCCTTATTTCGATTCCTTTAAGCGTCGCCTCCGCCGTTTACATTGCGGAAATAGCCCCCGGCTGGCTTAAGGAAGTTTTAAAATCGACCATCGAGCTTTTGGCGGCGATTCCCAGCGTCGTTTTGGGATTTATCGGGATGATGACCGTGGTCCCGTGGATCCGTTCCACCTTTCACGTGCCGACGGGGCTTACGGCCTTCGCCGGGTCGGTGGTTCTGGCCTTTATGGCGATGCCGACCATGATTTCGATCGCGGAGGATGCCCTTCATTCCGTGCCGAGAATGTATAAAGAAGGCGCCTATGCTTTGGGAGCGACTCATTGGCAGACGATCCGCCGCGTGATCCTGCCGGCGGCCTCTTCCGGGATCGTGGCGGCGATGATGCTGGGGATCGGCCGGGTGGTGGGGGAGACGATGGCGGTGATGATGGTCACCGGCAACGCGGCTTCGATGCCGAAGGGTATTTTGTATCCCGTCCGGACGCTGACGGCGACGATCGCGGCGGAGATGGGAGAAGCCGTTCAGGGAAGCGATCATTATTTCGCGCTTTTTGCCATCGGGATCGTATTGTTTGTGATGACGTTTATGGTCAACATGGCGGCGGATCTTTTTTTGCACAGGAGGAGAGGGTGAGCGGTCATACGCGGGATTTCTTTGTCCGGTGGCCGCTCAGAGCGCGTTGGCGCTTTTTAGTGGTAGTACTGTATAACATTAATTCATGACGATTGAGAACGGTTTAAATCCCCCCTGCCCCCTTTGAAAAGAAAAGGGGGTAAGAGCTTTCTTTAGACCAACCCCCTTTTTATTTCAAAGGGGGCAGGGGGGATTTGAATTTCGGATTTTGTGCTTCGGATTTGCCGAGAATTAATGTTACGCTGCGGCAGGGGTAGATGATGTTTACGCCGAGGGTTACGCAGAAGATCGCTTTTGGGGTTTTGCTGGCGGCGAGTTTGGTGGTGTTGCTGCCGGTGGGGGTGGTGGTGTTTGTGATTCTCAAGAACGGGCTGGGGGCGATTTCCTGGGAGTTTTTGACCGAGATGCCGCGGTCGGGGATGAGGGAGGGGGGGATCCTGCCGGCGATTGTGGGGACGTTTTGTCTGGTGACGGGGGCCCTTTTGTTTGCGCTGCCTCTCGGGCTTTTCGCGGCGATTTATTTGAGCGAGTACGCGGGGGACAACCGGTTGAATCGTGTGATTCGCCTGGCCATCGTGAATCTGGCGGGGGTTCCTTCCGTGGTGTTCGGCCTCTTTGGGCTCGCCCTTTTCGTGAATTTCTTTAGGTTCGGCGCTTCGATTTTGTCGGGTTCCCTGACGCTCGGGGTGATGATTCTCCCCGTCATCATCACGTCCTCAAGGGAAGCGCTCGAGTCGGTTCCGAAGTCTTTCCGGGAGGTCAGTTTGTCGCTCGGGGCGACGCGGCTGCAGACGATCAAGCACGCGGTCCTGCCGCATGCGCTTCCGGGCATTCTCACGGGCACGATTTTGGGGGTCGGACGGGCGGCCGGGGAGACGGCGCCGATTCTTTTTACGGTCGCGGCGTTTTATCTTCCGAAGCTTCCTACGAGCCTCTTCGATCAGGCGATGGCTTTGCCGTACCACCTTTATGTGCTTTCCACTCAGGTTCCGAACGTAGAGGCCAAGATCCGGTATGGAACGGCGCTCGTTCTTTTGGCGATCGTGCTCCTCATGAATTTGACGGCGATCGCCATCCGGTCGTATTTTAGAAGCAGGAAGAAATGGTAATGCTTTCTTTGTTTGGTGGTTCTTCAGAGTTCGTATGCGCCTGCCACGGCATTCCTCTCTCGGTCGCTGTGAAAGCAAGGAAGCTGTGCGGACCACAACGTCTGGACGCTCCCTGCGAGAGGAACGCCGTGGCCGCGCACCATTCAAAGAAAGGGGATAAGTTTTGTGATCAAATGCTTACAGTACATTAAGCGGCGAGTATGGATGTGAAAATACAGGTTCAGGATTTAAGCGTTCGTTTTTCGGGCGTTTCGGCTTTGAAGAACGTGACGATGGAGATCGAGGCCAATAAGATTTTGAGCGTCATTGGGCCGGCGAATTCGGGGAAAACCACTTTTTTGAAGACGCTGAATCGCTTGAATGACCTCGTGGCCGGCGTCAGCGTTTCCGGCACGGTGTTTTTGGACGGGAAGGATCTTTATAAGGATTGCGATCCGGTTCTGCTGAGGCGGAAGGTCGGGATTATCTTCGCTCTGCCTTTGCCCTTGCCCGCTTCCGTGTTTGAAAACGTGGTCTATGGATTGCGGCGGCAGGGAATCAGAGACAAGAAAACCCTTGCCACGGCGGTTGAGAAGGCGTTGAGGGACGCTTATCTTTGGGATGAGATGAAAGACCGGCTGGGGGAGCTTGCTCTTAAGCTTTCCGGAGGCCAGCAGCAGCGTTTGTGCATCGCCAGGACCTTGGCGGTGAACCCCGAGGTGATTTTATTTGACGAACCCTGCTCGGCCCTGGACCCCCTCTCGACGGCTAAAATCGAGGAGGCCATGTTGAAGTTGAAGGAGCGTTATACACTTGTCCTTGTCACCAACAACACGAAGCAAGCCGCCCGTGTAGGGGATCGAACGGCCTTTTTTTTGATGGGGGAGCTGGTGGAGATGGACGTGACCAGCAGGATTTTTACGGCTCCTTTGGATAAGAGAACGGATGATTATATTTCGGGGAAATTCGGTTAGATGGAGCCCGTCATCGTCACTAAAAATTTAAATCTCTATTACGGCCATTTTCAGGCGCTCAAGGACGTTTGCCTTTCGATCGGGGAGAGGCGGGTGACGTCGATCATCGGTCCTTCGGGGTGCGGGAAGTCGACCCTGCTTCGCGTTTTCAACCGGATGAACGATTTGGTGGAGGGGGCGGGGGTGACGGGCGAGGTGCTTTTGGACGGCGAAGACATCTACCGGCCGGAGACGGACCTTTTACGGCTTCGGAAAAAAGTAGGCATGGTGTTTCAGCGGCCGAACCCTTTTCCCATCTCTGTTTTTGAGAACATCGTGTTCGGCCTTCGCATCCACCACTTGTACCGCCGGAATAAGGAAATGCTTCATGGAATTGCCCAGGAGAGTCTGGAGGCGGTTCTCCTGTGGGATGAGCTCAAGGATAAGCTGGGCCGCCTGGCCACGCACCTTTCTCTCGAGCAGCAGCAGCGGCTTTGCATCGCGAGGCTTCTGGCGGTAAAACCGGAGGTGTTGTTGATGGATGAGCCGTGCTCGGCGCTCGATCCTTTGTCGACCGGGCGCATCGAAGAGTTGATGCAGGAGCTGAAGAAAAATTACACTATCGTGATCGTGACGCACAATATGCAGCAGGCGGGACGGGTGTCGGACGAGACGGGGTTTATGCTGTTGGGAGAGCTGGTCGAGTTTGGGCCCACCGAGCGGATTTTTACCGCCCCGGGGGATAAGCGGACGGAGGAGTACATTACGGGGAGATGGGGGTAGCGGGCTCAGGCATAGACCCTAAACAAGGCCGGCAAAGAGGTCAAAAAAGTGGTAGAAGGGTTTAAAGCGTTTAACGAAGGCTTAAAATACGCTTGTGGGGGTGGAGGGGCGGGGGGTATACTTCTAACTTGGAGGTTTTTGGGAGGGGAAGATGGAACGGCATTTTGATGAGGAGTTGAAAAGTTTGAAGGAACGGCTCCTGCAGATGGCCGATACGGCCCAGGAGATGATCGGCCTCGCGGTGAAATCGCTTGCGGAGAGGAAGGAAGAGCTGACGAAAGAGGTGTTTGTCCTCGAAGACAGGGTCAATCATATAGAAATCGAAATTGAGGAGGAGGTTTTAAGGCTCTTGGCGCTTCGCCAGCCGGCGGCAGGGGATCTTCGGCTTTTGACGGCCGTCCTTAAGATCAACAACGACTTGGAGCGGATCGCCGATCAGGCGGTCAATATCGCGGAGATAGCGGCGGATCTGTTGAAACAGCCGCCGCTCAAGCCTTTGATCGACATTCCTCAGATGGCCCGCTTGGCCCAGAGGATGGTGAAAAACAGCCTCGATGCGTTTGTGAATCACAATCCCCTTCTCGCCAAGCAGGTTTGCGTGGATGACGATGAGGTGGATAAGATCAACGACCAGATTTTCAGGGAGCTTTTGACGTACATGATGCAGGATCCCAAAAGCATCAACCGGGCGGTGGATTTGATTTTGGTGAGCCGCAACATCGAGCGCGTGGCGGATCATGCGACGAATATCAGCGAAGACGTGATTTTTATCGAGCAGGGGAAGAACATCAAGCATCATATTCAGGAAGAGCAGTGATGGAAGAGGACCAAAAAGTTTGTGTGTTGGTGAGCGGGGGGGCGGACAGCACGGTGCTTCTTTTGGAAGCGATGGACCGGTACCGTGAGGTGTTTCCCCTTTATATTCAGAACGGAC
>JACQQY010000086.1 GCA_016206825.1 Candidatus Omnitrophota bacterium | reverse complement strand
GCTATCACCTCCTCCACTCCCTCCCTGCCGATCTCCGGATTCTCCACAATGACAATGCCCTTCCCACGGGGAATATAAAAATACTCGTTTCTCTCGCCAGGCAGTTGTTCTAAATCTTCATCTTCTAAAGACCGGGTCGGCGGGTGGCGGCGGACGAAGCCCTCGCCAATATGCCGAATCTTTGATCGGCATATTGGCGAGGTGGCCGCCGACAGCCTGCCCGGCCGGCAGGCGGGGACCCGCCGACCCTCGCCGGAATCTGCCGGATCTACATGCGGAGCCGTAAGCAGCCTTTCCACACTCCCCCGCCGGTACGACAACGCCCTCAAAAACGAACCGTTCGCCGAATTCTCCAAGAGCCTCCGCACGAGATACGCCAGACCCGTGATCAAATCCCCGTAAGGGACGTAAAACCGCACGCGGCAGCCCATCTCCTGTAAAGCGGAAACGACCTCCTGTGGAATCATCCCGTACAAGAACTGAAATTCAAACGCCGTCCTCTGCACACCCAACGTCCTGGCCCAAGCCATCACGGCCGCCATCGACCGGATATTGTGAGTTCCAAAGGCCGCCTGCACGGAGTCCGTATTTTCCAAAAGCGTCCGCGCGTTCCTCTCGAAGGAAAGATCCGTCTCGGCCTTTTCCGAATAAAGCGGGGCCGGCCGCCCTTTTCGCATCGCCAAGGCCATATCGAAATCCCAATTGGCCCCCTTGACCAAACGAATCCCCGCCCGAGCGCCGGGATGATCTTTGCCCCACCGGACAATGCGTTCCAAGTCCCGTTCCGTTTCGCCCGGGATGTAACACTGAATCGCAAGAGACAAACTACGCGCGCCTTCCTCCAGAAGCTCCAAAAAAACCTCCAGAGTTATTTCCTTATAGAGGTACTGCTCCATGTCGATGGTAATGGAGACGCCTTTTTCGGAAGCCTTCTCCAATACCTTCCAAAGCCCAGCTTTCACATGGCTCTTGGTTTTTTCGCGCGCGGCAGGATGAAACTCGGAGTAAAGGTTCGTAAGCTTAACGGAAAGGGAATCCGCCTCTCCGGTTCCGATGAGCCGGAGGTATTCCTCGATGGTGCGATCTGTGTCCTCCTGGCAAAGAGCCATTTCCCCCAGCACGTCCACCGTCACACCCTGCCCTTTCCGTTTTAGCTTTCGGATGACCGAAAGCGCTTCTTGAACGGTCTCCCCGGCAAAAAAGCGCCGGGCAACCAGCCCTTCGACGACCCCAAGAACCGCCGCCGCAAAAAGGGGAGCGAAGGTTCGTTTGAACAAAGGAATCCGGCAAAGCCGGTCTGCCAGAAAAGCAGGGATGCGGGCGGCGGATAAAACACGGGAATCGGCAAGGTATTCGCCGAGAAGGCTTACGATCTTCCGGGGGTTCTTTTGGATAAAAGGCAGGGTGTGGGTGTACTGCAGAATCTTGACCTTGGTCCATTCATCCCGGTCGAGGAGCCGGATAAACCACTCGGAAGGATGAAGCGCCCTTTGAAACCTCAAACCATAATGCCGCTTGGATCGCCGAAAAATCTCCCATCCGATCTCCCGGATAAGCTCCTCCATCCTTTACGACTCCTCATCCGTCCGGATGGGCTTCCTCATCGCCTTCACCTCGCTCCTGCGCTTTTTCACCTCCAATAGCTTCCGCCTCGCGCGCTTGGAGCGTTTTCGCTTTTGCCGGCGGATCTTATAAATTTTTTTGGCTTCTTCGCTTTGTTCCCCCAACCTCCGATTCTCGATTTTCTCGAGAAGGAGGCGCCGCGCAAGAAAGCGGTTCAAACCGAGGGATCGTTCCTGCTGGCACTTCACCGACAGGCCCGTCGGTTGATGGCGCAAAACGACGCAGGTGGAAACCTTATTCACGTTCTGCCCACCCGCTCCGCCGGAGCGGACAAAACTCTCCTCCCAGTCGGCCTCCCTCACCCCCAGCCGCTCCATCCTCCGCTTCAGTTCCTCCGCCTTAGCGGGACTCACCGGAAAAATCGACATACTCCGAAACCTCCACCCATCCCATCCGTCCAAACCCAAGGATGTCTTCCTCACGCACATCCCATTTATCATAACACCTTGCACGCCCCTCTTACTACTGAGTTACGCGTAAAAGCAATGAAACATAAGAAGGATGGATACATCTGCTCATAGTGGAAGAGCTTAAATCCCCCCTGCCCCCTTTGAAATAAAAAGGGGGTTGGTCTTCGGCTCTTTCTCTTTTAAGTGAAAGAAAGCCCTTACCCCTTTTTCTTTTCAAAGGGGGCAGGGGGGATTTGATTCCACGGCTTAGCTGTAGATTTCTTTTGCTTGTAATTGCTTTCTTTAGAACGTATACTTCTTGCTGAAGGATAGGAGGAAAAGCCGATGAAAACTCATTTGCTCAACGCCAGGATTGATCCAAAAGCTTATGCGGTCATTACGGAGCTCTCGACCAGGCTGCACACAACCAAGGCGCACTTGGCGGAAAAAGCGATTTACCTGCTCAAGGAACAATTCGACAAACTGGAACAATCCATGACGCCTCAAAAAGCGGGGGACGTCTTTTTGTCTCTCCTCAGCAAAAGCATGGATCAATACGACGAGCTGTACCGGAAGCTCGCCAAATGAGATATGTCCAGTTGGAAGAACTGGTTCGGGCTCACGAGATCTTATTAAAAAAATATGGCGGGTCCGCCGGGATTCGGGATTACGGGCTGTTGGAATCCGCCGTTCATCGCCCGCAGGCAAGCGTCTTTGGAGAAGACGCCTATCCTGCTGTCTTCGATAAAGCGGCCGCCGTCTGCCATTCACTCCTCATGAGCCATCCCTTCGTGGACGGAAACAAACGCACCGCCTTTGCCGCCTGCCATCTGACGCTTCTTCTCAACGGGTGGGATTTGACTTCGGATTCCAACGAAACCTACGCATTCCTAATCCGGACGATCAAGAACCGCCTTGCGTGGCAGGAAATATCGTCTTGGCTTAAAACCCGCTCACAGAAACGGAAACAACCCGGCTTCGCTTCCTAAGCCGACTCATACTCCGACGCCTCCACCCATCCCATCCGTCCAAATCCAAGGATATAACGAATCCTCACGGGCTTAAGCTTGAAGAACGAAAAATCAAGCTCCCCAAACGCCCCCGCCATCGGAAAACCGGCGTCATACCGCTCATGGGCCTGCTCCGCTTCTTCACCCGTTACTTTGACTACATCACCCAGACAGGTAACCCTAGTGGAACCAAGGATATCTTCCTCACGCACATCCCACACGGTTAAAGAAGCCTTGGGATTTTTCAAAATATTCCGGGTGTGCTGGGCCAGCGCGCTCAAGCGCAAGATCGGACAACCCTGCCGATCCAAACAATAAGGAACCAGCGACCCGAAAGGATAACCGGGAAGATCAAGCGACTGCGTCGCGAGCGCCCCGTAACGCCTGCCGGCAAGAAATTCCCTGATCCCCTTCGCCTCCATCCGCAACTCCCCTTTCTTACCTCATCATAACACCTTACACACCCCCTCAAGCGGAATTCTTCATTATGGCGAGCCGAGACGAAGCCGTCCGAGGAGGCCGTATCCTCTGCGATACGGACGACGAGGACGGCGAAGACGCAGGCCGCCAGAATGCGTCGCAGCGCGAACGGGTTATTGGGATAGGCTCTTAATACCTCGTATGAAATCCGATGGGTTTCTTAGGTTTCGGGTTTTTGGGTTCCAGAATTTCCCGAATAGCGTCAAATACGACCTTAAATTGAGAGTCGTATTTCTTCTCCATTTCTTCGATCTTCTTTTGCAGGTCTTTATGGTGAAATAATATCTCTCTTAGTTTCCTGAAAGTCCGCATGATTTGGATATTAACTTGGATGGCCCTTTTACTATTTAAAACGGATGAAAGCATAAGAATCCCATAGTCCGTGAAAGCCCAAGGCCGCTTGCGCGTGCCGCCCCAACTTGATGTTCCAAATTGGAACATCAAATTTTCGAACTCACTTTCGCTCAATTGGAACATAAAATCCGGTGGGAATCGGTCAGGATTGCGGGTAACGGCCTTATTCAAATTCCTCGTCTGCACTCCATAGAGAGCGGCCAAATCCTTGTCAAACATGATCTTCATGCCGCGTAAATAATAGATTTTTCTCTCGACGGTTTCATGCGCAAGGAATGTGGCCACTTCAATAGGTGTATTTTTTGACATAACTCAAGCCCTTTCTATTTGTGGTTGAAAGACGGATGTTTTTTGACTGTCTTTCGTCCAGATGGGCTGAACTACTTGGGCACTTACAGTAGGGAGTCTTGGAGGGAATTGCGCCAAGTGCCCGAGGTATGAATTGCAACTATTATTTTATCTTGTTCTGCCAAGGAGTAAAGAGAAATTGATCTCTTGAGAAGAAGGGAGTCAAATCTTTCCTTGATGTCTAGTGTAGTGAGTCATAAGTCCCTTTACAGATCTGCCGTCGGGAAAGCGGGTTTCTCGCCGGAGCCAAATGTAGGCATGGTTTCTTCTTTTTCAAACCCGCACTTGGGACATTTGATGACGCCCGAACAAAGTCAAATCGTTTGCTTTTGTTTCGCCTGGTAGAGAGTAGCGCCTTTCTTTACCGCCTGATTCACATTGCCAAGACAACAAGACCCCTGCGGATTGGTAACCTCACAAAAACAGTTTCCGGATTTGACCTGGGTTGTGATCTCGGCCGGGATATTGGTCTTTCCTTGATTTTTCAATACATCCTCCATAATGGCTTTCTCCGTGTAGCCAAAACAGTAGCAGAGGGGTTTGGGCTCTTCGGTGACTTTTTGTCCGACCCGTACGGTGAGGTCATCAAGGCCAAAAAGAGGTTTTCCTTCATGAAAGTAAACAACCGGGCAATTTATCGAGGAACAAAAAAGAAAAGCTTCGCCAGGCGGCATTCTCTTTCTGGCATCGGGCTTTAAAAGGGCTCCAAGTGTGATTCGCTGCACTTTTTTACCCTCAGTGGCGCACTGAGGACAGGCGGTCTTCGTGAACTTTTGCTGGTTTCCAGCAGTAGAACAGCAACTATCCGACATAGTGGTCCCCTTCCTTATAATTTAGGTTTCTCGGCTTTATAGCCGGTTTTATTGATGGCGCTGACGATTTCGTCTAAGGACGTTTTGTCCGGATCATACGAAACAAGCGCGGTTTGATTTTTGGCGCTGGCCTTCACATCAAATACTCCGGGAAGCTTCTTAACGGTTGAGTTCACTGATATCTCACAGGTAACGCACGTCATGCCTTTCACAGGAATCGTTATTTGAGTGCCTGTTTGGGCGTTTATCCGCTGGTCTCCGCCTGCGTAAGTGTAAACATTAAGACCCGTGAATCCTAGAACCACCGCCGAGGCCAATATCAAGATATTCCTGGTAATGCCTTTATTTTTCATCTCACACGCCTCTTTTTCGCACGAGCTTTTTTCTTTTAAATACGAATACCATCCAAGGGACAAGAGTACGGCCGCCGTCGCTGCGAGATACCAATGATATTTGCCGATCACAGCCCCAAGGCCCAAGCCGCCTAATCCCAAGAGAATGAGCAGAAGCGGCCCTGCACAGCAAGCGGACACCGTTAAAGCGGAAAGAATTCCTAAGTTTTTGGCTTTCATAGAATACATTCCTTTTTTATAAAGCCTTGCCTACTCCTAGAGCCATAAGCGCTTCACGGCTTGGTTTTTGACTCTTACAACAGTCCGCGATTTTTCCGGCCACCACAACTGTCGGAACAGCGTTAACCCCGTACTGCTTTGCCTTCTCAAGACATTCCTTTGATTCACAGGGATTCGATAAATCATAAACCACGACTTCACAGCTCGGACAGGCCAGATCCTTCACGAGTTTCACCGTGTCTTCGCATAGGTAACAACCGCTTGTAAAGACTTCAACCTTTCTTTTTGCCATTGCCTTTCCCTCCTCTTTTAAGCTGCCCTTTGGATTCGATCTGGGGGCATACGATAAACTTCCTCTTTCTGGCTTCCGCGAGAGGGATCCACTGCCGAAGCATTCCTTGAAGGTCCGAGCGCATGGTCTTAAGCTCCCGGAACTTGGCGTCCAGTTCCGAAAGCTTGCCTTTGATGAGCTTCTCCACATAACCACAGCAGTTTCCGAGGCCCTTCCAGCTCTCCTTCATAATGGTCTTTATCTCTTTTAGGCTAAAGCCAAGGCTCTGCGCTTTCCTAATAAAGCGCAGTTTCTGGATGTCGGCATCCGAATATAGCCTGAATCCTCCGTCGCTCCGCACAGGCTTATCCAAAAGCCCCAGCTTCTCGTAGTAACGCACCGTGTCGACGGACGTTCCTGTTTTCCTTGTCATCTCCCCGATCTGGAATAGATTCTTATCGTCCATTTCCGCCTCCATTCATAGTCTACAATCTGGAGTACACTCAAGAGTCAAGAGAAAAATAATCATTGATTTACGTAAATCCCCCCTGCCCCCTTTGAAAAGAAAAGGGGGTAAGGGCGTTCTTTTCACTAAAGAGAAAGAGCCGAAGAGCAACCCCCTTTTTATTTCAAAGGGGGCGGGGGGGATTTGATTCCACGGCTTAACTTCTTGCGACAAGGGTTCTCATTGCTTTTCCGTAGATCAATACGTTGTTCCTCCCAGACGACGGATCACCTCCGTCAACACCCTTGAAAGCGGGCCTTGGGCGTTTTTGGCTATGGACAAAATTTTAGGAACGTTGATGGGTTCCAAATGGTCGGGATCGCATTTGTCGCTCACGACGCTTATGACCAGAACCCGCATTCCAAGCTGTCGCGCAACCAGCGCCTCGGGGACCGTCGACATGCCGACAAGATCAGCTCCCATTTTTCTCAAATAGCGGTATTCCGCGCGGGTTTCAAGGTGCGGCCCCAAGACCGCCGCGTAAACCCCCTTCTTCAGCTTCACGTGATGTCGCTTGGCGGCCGACAGGGCGAGCTTCATAAGCCCCGGATCATACGGTTGGGATAAGTCGACAAACCTCTCCCCCATCCACGCTCCATGCGGTCCAACAAGCGGATTGCCTCCCATGAGGTTCAGGTGGTCTTCGACCAGCGCCAAATCCCCGCACCGGTAAGAAAGGTTGACACCGCCTGCGATGTTGGCGGCGATCAGAATCTTCGCGCCAAGCGCGTGAGCGGCGCGCACCGGAAAACCAATCTCCTGAAACGAATGGCCTTCGTAAGCATGAAAGCGCCCCTCGAAGGAAATCACGTTCCTCGAACCAATGGATCCAAAAACGACCGCGTTCTCCTGGCTGAAAGCGCTTGGCTTGGGAAATGACGGAATTTTCTCATAAGGAATGACTGCCTTTTCCCTCATGGCTCCGGACAAAGAGCCGAGCCCCGTCCCAAGAAACAAAGCGATATCGGCCTTGTCACGAAACCGGCGCCGCAAAAAAGAAACCGACCGATCCAAATCTTTCTTAAGCGCTC
>JACQQY010000087.1 GCA_016206825.1 Candidatus Omnitrophota bacterium | reverse complement strand
GGTTTGGGATGGCAGAAGACGAGCTCGCCGCCGTTTTCGGTGAGGAACTTTTTGGCGAAGAAGAGAACGCCCAAGCCGGCGCTGCTGATGTAGTCAACGTTTTTCAAGTCGATCAGGATGCCTCTTGTGGAAGGCGCGAGGATGTCTTTCAGGTGGCTGCGGAAATCCTCGTGGGTGTCCGTGTCAATGGAGCCGTGGGGAGTGACGGTGAAAAATCCTTGTTTGTCCTTGTGGGGAGTGATTTGAACGCGCATAATATTTTATCTTACCATGGGCGATCAAGCTTTGCTTTAAAATTTTGAGGAAGGAGGGGGACATGTGGCAAAAGGCTGCGAAAGTCAACGAAGTGGCGGAGGGAGGGGCGAAGGTGGTGGAAATCAATAACCAGCCGATAGCTCTTTTTAAGGTGGAAGGCGCTTTTTATGCCATTGATAACGTTTGTCACCACCGTGGGGGGCCGTTGGGAGAAGGCGCTTTGGATGGCACGGTTGTCACGTGCCCGTGGCATGCGTGGAATTATGATGTGACGACGGGGGAGTGCCAGACGGTGCCGGGGGTGAAGCAAAAGCGGTTCCCGGTTAAAGTCGAGGGCGAGGATATTCTGGTCGACGCCTAGGGGTCTCAGAAGGGTTTAAATCCCCCCTACCCCCTTTGAAAAGAAAAGGGGGTAAAGGCGTTCTTTAGAGCGACCCCCTTTTTATTTGAAAGGGGGCAGGGGGGATTTGATTACGAGAGATAAGGGTCTTCTCTCAGCAGGTGATGTTTCACATAGTCCGAAACGCCCGTTTCCAAATTTTGAAAGGTGACAGGGCAATTGGTTTGGCGGAGTTTGGTGAGGTCGGCTTGGGTGAAGTACTGGTATTGGTTTTTGATGGATTCGGGCATGTCGACGTATTCGATTTGGACCGGTTTGCGGCAGGCCTTGAAGAGGGCTTCGGCCAGTTCGTTCCAGCTTTGGGCGCGTCCCGCGCCGACGTTGTAAATTCCTTTCTTTGCCGGGTGTTCCATAAACCAAAGGACGAGGTCCACGACGTCTTTCACGTAGACGAAATCCCGTTTTTGCCCGCCGTCCGGGTATTCGGCTTTGTAAGATTTGAAAAGGCGGAGTTTGCCGCCGGATTGGATTTGTTCGAATCCTTTGTGGACCATGCTCCGCATGGCGCCTTTGTGGTATTCGTTCGGGCCGTAGACGTTGAAGAAACGGAAACCCGTCACTTGGGTTTCCCATTTGTTTCTTAAGACCGAAAGGTCGAAGTCGAGTTTCGATTGACCGTAGGGGTTCAAGGCTTTGAGCCGCAGAGTGTCGTCGTCGTCGGAAAAACCGCGTTCACCGGCCCCGTAAGCCGCGGCGCTCGAAGCATAGGCAAAGTAGACGTTGTGCCGGATGGCCCAGGCCGCGAGCCGTTCGGAGTAAAGGGTGTTGTTTTCTCTCAAGAAAGCGGTATTTTTCTCGGTGGTGTCGGAACAGGCGCCCATATGAAGAATGGCGGAGACGCCGGTGTTCCATTTGCCTTGTTCCAGGGATGTCAGGAAGCCGCTCGATTCGAAATACGCGGTATAAGAAAGTTTATCGAGGTTTCCCCATTTAGGAGAACCAGCGGCGTTTTGGTCGACGACCAAAATGTCTTTAAAACCCTTCCGGTTCAATCCCCAAATAAGCGCGCTTCCTATGAATCCTGCTCCGCCCGTGACGATGATCATACCGCGCATTTTAACACAAATCCCCCCTGCCCCCTTTGAAAAGAAAAGGGGGTAAGGGCGGGTCTTGGGCGGTGAAGAGGCCAAGGTTTTTCTTAGCGCCTCCGCCGCCCAAGAGGGTGGGGCAGGTTAGTCGAGGCTGGATGTTTGGAGAGAGATTTTTGACTCTGCGATCAATTTTCCAAGGGTGTTGTGGAGACGCTCGAGCTTTTTCAGAAGGGGAGAGTCGGGCGCGTCTTTCGTCAAGCTTTGGCGCAGGGCTTGACCTACCTTGTGCTTCATGACTTCCAGGGCATTCAAGAATTCTTCGCCGTCTTTTAGGGCGTACACTTCCGTCATTTCAAAGGTGTAAGCGACCTCGTGGGCTTCCGCGTCGAGCGTGTAAGAGACTTCCCTTCCGTTTTCGCGCCAATGGATCTTGAGCGTGTTTGTCTTTTCCTGGATCACCGTCTCCGTTTCCGTGCGGGGATCGACGTAGGCGTGGTACCGGAGCTCGGCGAGCCCCAGTTTTTCCAATTCGATCGGGGAGTAAATCCTGGCCGATGCGGCGCTAGGGATTAAAAAAGTGATTACAGCCACGCTGAGGATAAGGGAAATTTTGTTCATGAAGACGCTCCTTTATTCGTTTTTAGCTTTCCGGATGCGGATGCGGTTCGCATTCCTTGTCATGATGGCAGGTCATGGGCATGGTCATCATGAGCTCCTCGATTTCGAAGTAAAGTTTGGTCAACTGTGCGTTGGACCCTGTGGATTTGCGGCTCGGATCCTTAAGCGCCTCCTGGATTTCTTTGCAGCACGCGGCCAGTTTTTGCTTGTCTTTTGCGAAGAACACCTTCGCCTTGGTTGCGGATTCGATGAGCTTTCGGATGTTGTCGGTTAAATTGGCTTCCTCAATGGCTCTTTTGTTGCCCGCGGCTATTTGGACGAGACGGTCCGGATAGGAGACGGCCGACTGGCGGGGGGCCTGCTGGGCTTGGAAGGTCTTGATTTCCTCGATCATGCCTTTCGTGATGACGGCGCCTTGCATGGCCTCGATCGCTTCTTCCACCGCTCTGGGATCGCCTTGTCTTGTTCTTTGGAGCGCTTCCCGCAGTCTTTCCTTCGTCATTTCAGCTACGGCTTCCTGTTCTGTTTTTTCCGCCGAGATCGGAGATGCAAGATGGACCGCCGCTTCCGGCCGGCCGGCCATCGGGGCCGGTTTCTCCGCTTTTTCCGGCAGATCGGCTGCTTTGCGGGTTTCCGCTTCAGCGGCCGATTTTATTTTGGTTCCTTCGGTTCCGCTCGTCAGGATGGTTTTGAAGGTTTCGTATTCCTTGGATGGGGTGTTATCTTGGGTTTCTCGAGAGTTGCGGCTGTTTTTTGAATTTGACGGAGTCGGTTCAGCAGTTACAAGGGCTTCCGATTTTCTAAAGTCCGGCTTTTCGGATTCCAGTCCCCGAGCCTCTTTCTGAACGACCGCTGCGAATCGGCCGAAATCCTTCTCTTCTTTACGGCCTTTTTCTTTTATTTCACCCGGCAGAGCTTCTTTTACTTCTTTCTCTTTGCCTGTCGCCTTCTCCTTCGTGGTAAAACCGTATTGAGCAAGCTCATTTTTTCTATCCACGAGGTTGTGAATGGCGGCCTGTTTTGACGCGGCTTCTTCTATATTGTATCCATGGGGGAGCGGGACTCTTTCGTTGGGTTTGATCAGCTCCACCTCCGCGGCGAACAGGTTTAAGGGCAAAAAGCTTGTTAGGGTAAGGCCCAGGGTGATTGCGCTTCCGATTTTACCGAATACCTTCATTTTTGATTCCTCCGTTTTTGTGGGCAAACTTATTAATCATTTTTAAAATCCTCAAAAGTAATTATACACAGGTATTGGGGCAATTTCAAGAGTATTTTTAAAATATTTTAATAAGTTAGTTTCATCAAAAT